>NZ_JBVIGA010000033.1:0-76483 GCF_055571035.1 Streptomyces malachitofuscus
CTGGCGCGATGGGGCTTGTTGGTGGGGTGCGGGGTGCGGACGCGCCAGCCACTGCGGGCGGACACCCCCACCCCGTCCCCTCCCCGCCGCAGGCGACATACGCGCGGGTCACCCGTCGCCGTCATCGCGGGGCGGCCGCACCACCGCTCCCGCGTCACCGCCGCTTCCGCGATCCGCGGCCTCCCGCCGCGATCCGCGGCCTCCCGCCGCGATCTGCGGCTTCGTGCCGCGATCCGCGGGCAGTCGTGCCTCCCCCAGTGCCTTGAGGGCCTGGGAGGTACCCCCAGGGCGGTGGGGGTCCCCCGCTCGAGCGAAGCCGAGCGTGGGGGAGGCACCCCGCAAGTGCCGGGCTGCGCAACCCAACCCGGTCCACACCCACGCGGGCAGCGGTCAGGCGCCGGTTCACTCGGGGCCCCACCCCACACGCACCGCGCCCAGCAGCTAACGCCGGCGCAAATCCGCGACCCGAGCCCGCTCGGCCCCCTGCTCCGGCGCACCCAGCGCCACAGCTGCCCGCAACCCCGGCCCCTGCCGCCGAGGCCCGGGAAGCGGCACATCCCGGCGCCGGCGTGCCGACGGCGGCCCCTCACCTCCCGCGCCCGCGGAACCCCCCGGCGCCCCCGCGACAGCGATCTGCACGCCCTGGTCCGCCAGCGCCTGCAACTCGGTTCCCGCACGGTCGTCATGCGCCGGCGGCTCATCCGTCACCAACCGCGTGATCAGATCCGTCGGCACCGTCTGGAACATCGTGTCCGTACCGAGCTTCGTGTGGTCCGCGAGGATCACCACCTCCGCCGCGGCCTGCACCAGCGCCCGGTCGACGGACGCCGACAGCATGTTGGACGTGGACAAGCCCCGCTCGGCGGTCAGACCGCTGCCGGAGAGGAACGCGCGGGACACCCGCAGTCCCTGGAGGGACTGTTCGGCACCGCTGCCGACGAGGGCGTAGTTCGAACCGCGGAGCGTACCGCCGGTCATCACGACCTCCACCCGGTTGGCGTGGGCCAACGCCTGGGCGACCAGCAGGGAGTTGGTGACCACGGTCAGCCCGGGCACCCGGGCGAGCCGGCGGGCCAGCTCCTGCGTGGTGGTACCCGCGCCGACCACGATGGCCTCGCCCTCTTCCACGAAGTTCGCGGCGAGGTCGGCGATGGCGGTCTTTTCGGCGGTCGCGAGATGAGACTTCTGCGGAAAACCGGACTCTCGCGTGAAACCGCCCGGAAGTACCGCACCGCCGTGCCGGCGGTCGAGGAGTCCTTCTGCCTCCAGCGCGCGCACGTCCCGCCGTACGGTCACTTCGGAGGTCTGGACGACGCGGGCGAGTTCACGGAGCGACACGGCCCCGTTCGCTCGCACCATTTCGAGGATCAATTGGCGACGTTCTGCAGCGAACACGAAACTGACAGTAACGCCAGCGACCGTCTGCTTTCAGCAGTTTGCGCTGAATAGCAGAAGTTGTTCGCACGGTCCCACACCAAGTGGTATAGGGCTGCCGTCAGGCCTCCGCGCCCGTCTTCCGCGTGTGCAACTGCCGTGCCACCTCGGCGATCGAGCCGGACAGCGAGGGATACACGGTGAAGGCGTTTGCGATCTGCTCCACGGTCAGATTGTTGTCGACCGCGATCGAGATGGGGTGGATGAGTTCCGAGGCGCGCGGCGCCACCACCACACCGCCCACGACGATGCCCGTGCCCGGGCGGCAGAAGATCTTGACGAAGCCGTCGCGGATGCCCTGCATCTTCGCGCGCGGGTTGCGCAGCAGCGGCAGCTTCACCACGCGGGCGTCGATCTTGCCGCCGTCGACGTCGGCCTGGGTGTAGCCGACCGTGGCGATCTCGGGGTCGGTGAAGACGTTCGACGAGACCGTCTTCAGGTTCAGGGGGGCCACCGCGTCGCCCAGGAAGTGGTACATGGCGATACGTCCCTGCATCGCCGCCACCGAGGCGAGCGCGAAGACGCCGGTGACGTCACCGGCGGCGTAGACGCCGGGGGCGGTGGTCCGCGAGACCTTGTCGGTCCAGATGTGGCCCGACTCCCGCAGCCTGACCCCGGCCTCCTCCAGGCCCATGCCCTCGGAGTTCGGGATGGCGCCCACGGCCATCAGACAGTGCGACCCGGTGATGACCCGTCCGTCGGCCAGGGTCACCTCCACCCGGTCACCGACCCGCTTTGCGGACTGGGCGCGGGAGCGCGCCATGACGTTCATGCCGCGGCGGCGGAAGACGTCCTCCAGCACGGCGGCCGCGTCCGGGTCCTCGCCCGGCAGCACCCGGTCGCGCGAGGACACGAGCGTCACCTTGGACCCCAGGGCCTGGTAGGCGCCGGCGAACTCGGCGCCCGTGACGCCCGATCCGACCACGATGAGCTCCTCGGGGAGCTCGTCGAGGTCGTACACCTGGGTCCAGTTCAGGATCCGCTCGCCGTCGGGGCGGGCGTCCGGCAGTTCACGCGGATGGCCGCCGGTGGCGATGAGCACGGCGTCCGCGCTGAGCGTCTCCTCGCTCCCGTCGGCGGCGCGCACCACCACCTTGCGCGACCCGTCGAGCGCCTGCATGCCCTCCAGCCGGCCGCGCCCGCGCAGCACCCGCGCGCCGGCCCGGGTCACCGACGCGGTGATGTCGTGCGACTGGGCGAGGGCGAGTCGCTTCACACGCCGGTTGACCTTGCCCAGGTCCACGCCCACCACCCGGGCGGCCTGCTCGATGTGCGGGGTGTCGTCGGCGACGATGATCCCCAGCTCCTCGTACGAGGAGTCGAAGGTGGTCATCACCTCGGCCGTGGCGATCAGGGTCTTGGACGGCACGCAGTCGGTGAGCACCGACGCACCGCCCAGGCCGTCGCAGTCGACGACGGTCACCTCCGCGCCGAGCTGCGCGGCGACCAGCGCCGCTTCGTATCCGCCGGGTCCGCCACCGATGATCACGATCCGAGTCACGTACTCCATTGTCCCGCACACTTCACCGTGCGACCGCCCGGGGGGCTCGGCCGTGGCCCCGCTGTTACCGGAGTGGCCGTCGTTCCGGCTGTCGTACCCTTCCCCCCATGTCGCTCTACGCCGCGTACGCCGGCAACCTCGACGCCCGGCTGATGTCGCGCCGCGCACCGCACTCGCCACTGCGCGCCACCGGCTGGCTGAACGGGTGGCGGCTGACGTTCGGGGGCGAGCACATGGGCGGGGAGGGTGCGCTCGCGACCCTCGTCGAGGACCCGATCTCGCAGGTCTTCGTGGCCCTCTACGACATCGCGCCGATGGACGAGGAGTCCCTGGACCGCTGGGAAGGGGCCGGCGGCCTGGACCTCTACCGGCGCACACGGGTGCGTGCGCACACCCTGGACGGCGAGGAATCCGCCTGGACCTACGTCCTCAACAGCTACGAGGGCGGCCTCCCCTCCGCCCGCTACCTGGGCGAGATCGCCGACGCGGCCGAGTCCGCGGGCGCGCCCCACGACTATGTGATGGAACTGCGCAAACGCCCCTGCTGAGGGCCCTTCGTCGGAAACGACAAGACAACGATCGCCATCCCATCACCTTCGACATCTACGCGCGTAGGCGAATACCGGCTACCCTCGACGGCGTGAACGCTTCTCTTCTTCCGGACGACATCCAGGGCGACCCGTACGCCGCAGCCGACGCCGCCGCCGTGCGCCTGCGCGAACTCACAGGCGCCGAGACCCACGACGTCGCCCTCGTGATGGGCTCCGGCTGGGCCCCGGCCGTGGACGCCCTCGGCACCCCCGAGGCCGAGTTCCCGGTCACCGAACTGCCCGGCTTCCCGCCGCCGGCGGTCGAGGGTCACGGAGGCAAGATCCGCTCCTACCGCGTCGGTGCCAAGCGCGCCCTAGTCTTCCTGGGCCGTACGCACTACTACGAGGGCCGGGGGGTCGCGGCCGTGGCCCACGGCGTCCGTACGGCGGTGGCCGCGGGCGCCAAGACCGTCGTGCTGACCAACGGCTGCGGCGGCCTGCGGACTGGTATGCGCCCCGGGCAGCCGGTCCTGATCAGCGACCACATCAACCTCACGGCCACGTCACCGATCGTCGGCGCCAACTTCGTCGACCTCACCGACCTGTACTCGCCGCGTCTGCGGGCGCTGTGCAAGGAGATCGACGCAAGCCTGGAGGAAGGGGTCTACGCACAGTTCCCCGGGCCGCACTACGAGACTCCGGCGGAGATCAGGATGGCCCGCGTGATCGGGGCGGACCTGGTCGGCATGTCGACGGTCCTCGAGGCGATCGCCGCGCGGGAGGCCGGGGCGGAGGTGCTGGGGATCTCGCTGGTCACGAATCTTGCCGCGGGAATGACGGGTGAGCCGCTGAACCATGAGGAAGTTCTCCAGGCGGGCCGTGACTCCGCCACGCGGATGGGGTCGCTGCTGGCGCAGGTGCTCGGTCGCCTGTAGGCGGCGGGCCAAGGGTGCGTCCGTCACCGGCGCGTACGGGGCACCGTGCGGTGCCGACGGCGGCCTGCCCGCGCGGACCCGGCGTCTGCCCGCTCACCCGGCGCGGGTGCGGGCCGGGGGTGGGTCGCACAGCCCGGCACTCACGGGGTGCCGTCGCGCCCACCTTCCCCCCTCGCAGCGGCACGACTGCCCGCGGGAACGCGGCCCCGTCCGCCCGCGGGCAGTGGCTACCCACGGAAGTGGCGGCTCTGGCGGCTCCGGCGGCTCCGGCAGCTGCCCGCGGACGCGTACGGCGCGCAGCCCCGTACGGCCCCGTACGGCAGTGGGCGCGGGCAGGCGCCGACGGCGGGAAGGGGACGGGGCGGGGGTGTCCGCCCGCAGTGGCTGGCGCGCCCGCACCCTCACCTCCACCAACAAGCCCCATCGCGCCAGTCCGAGGACGGACACCCCCGCCCCGGCCCCGCACCACCCACCGACCGCAGGCGCTACGCGCACCCCCACCGCACCCGCAGCTGCGCCGCAGGCGTAGACCCGCACCCGACTCAACGAGAGGCTGACCGACCGTGCAAGACGACGCCCTCATCGCCCAGGCCCAGGCATGGCTCGCCGAGGACCCTGACCCGGACACCCGCGAGGAACTCGCCCGCCTCATCGACGCCGGCGACCACGCCGAGCTCGAGGCCCGCTTCAGCGGCACCCTCCAGTTCGGCACCGCCGGCCTCCGCGGCGAACTCGGTGCCGGCCCCCTGCGCATGAACCGCTCCGTGGTCATCCGCGCGGCCGCGGGCCTCGCCGCGTACCTCAGGAAGCAGGGCCACTCGAACGGCCTCGTCGTCATCGGCTACGACGCCCGCCACAAGTCGCAGACCTTCGCCGAGGACACCGCCGCCGTCATGACCGGCGCCGGCCTCCGCGCCGCCGTCCTCCCCCGCCCCCTCCCCACCCCCGTCCTCGCCTTCGCCACAAGGCACCTCGGCGCGGTCGCCGGCGTGGAGGTCACCGCCAGCCACAACCCGCCCCGTGACAACGGCTACAAGGTGTACCTCGGCGACGGCTCCCAGATCGTGCCCCCGGCCGACGCGGAGATCGCCGCCGAGATCGACGCCGTGGCGTCCCTCACCACCGTCCCCCGCCCCACCGAAGGCTGGGAGACCCTCGACGACACCGTCCTGGACGCCTACCTCGCCCGCACCGAGCACGTCCTGGCCGAGAACTCCCCCCGCACGGCCCGCACCGTCTACACGGCCATGCACGGCGTCGGCAAGGACACCCTCCTCGCCGCCTTCGCACGCGCAGGCTTCCCCGCCCCCGTCCTCGTCACCGAGCAGGCCGACCCCGACCCGGAGTTCCCGACCGTCGCGTTCCCCAACCCGGAGGAGCCCGGCGCGATGGACCTCGCCTTCGCGAAGGCCCGCGAGACGGATCCCGACCTGGTCATCGCCAACGACCCCGACGCCGACCGCTGCGCCGCCGCCGTCAAGGACGGTGCCGACTGGCGCATGCTGCGCGGCGACGAGGTCGGCGCGCTGCTCGCCGCCCACCTGGTCCGCCGCGGAGCGACCGGCACCTTCGCGGAGTCGATCGTGTCGTCGAGCCTCCTCGGCCGTATCGCCGAGAAGGCCCGCCTCCCGTACGAGGAGACCCTGACCGGGTTCAAGTGGATCGCGAGGGTCGAGGGCCTGCGCTACGGCTACGAGGAGGCGCTCGGCTACTGCGTCGACCCGGACGGCGTACGGGACAAGGACGGCATCACGGCGGCGCTGCTCCTCACGGAACTGGCCTCCGAGCTCAAGGAGAGCGGCCGCACCCTGCTCGACCTCCTCGACGACCTCGCCGTGGAGCACGGCCTGCACGCCACGGACCAGCTCTCGGTCCGGGTGAAGGACCTCGGCCTCATCGCCTCCGCGATGCACCGCCTGCGCGAACAGCCGCCCACGGAGCTGGCGGGCCTGCGCATCGCCAGGGCGGAGGACCTGACGGAGGGGACGGAGAAGCTCCCGCCCACGGACGGCCTCCGCTACACCCTGGACGGCGCGCGGGTCGTCGTCCGCCCCAGCGGCACGGAGCCGAAGCTGAAGTGCTACCTGGAGGTGGTGATCCCGGTGGCGACGAAGGCCGGCCTCCCGGAGGCCCGCACCCGGGCGACAGCACTCCTCGAGCGGATCAAGCAGGACCTGTCCGAGGCAGCGGGCATCTGAGAAAACCCCGAGCGGGGCGGACACCCGACGCCGCCCCGCACAGGCCCCCTCACCCCACAGCCCCCTCACCCCACGGCCAGCAGCACCGCCAGCAACACAGCCCCGGCAACGGCCGGCCCAGCGATCTCGTAGGCCCACCGCACGCTCACCTCGCCCTGCGCGGCCTCCGCGTCCTGCCGCTGCTCGTGCAGCTCACGCATCTCGGCCATGGCCCGGTCGCTCTCGGCCTGCCGAGGCGCTTCGGGAGCGCCGCCCGGGCCGAACCCCCGGCCGGCCCCCCGGCCGCCGCCCCTGCCCTCGCGCCCCGAGTTCTCACCGCGGGCGGCCATGCGCGCCTCGCGCCGGTTCGCCTTGTTGCGGGCCCGCAGGGAGACGGGAAGGGCCCACAGCTGGTACGTGGTACCGGAGACGTCGACGACCTCGTTGGTGAACCCGGAGCGCAGGGAGGCGACCTGCCCCCAGGGCAGCACGATCACGCGGAACGGGTTGCGGACGCGCAGCCGGTCGTCGTTCACGTACACGGCGGGGCGCAGCGTGTAGGCGACGACCAGCGGGACCAGCAGGAGCATCGCGGCGAGGGCCAGCCAGGGGGTGCGGCCCTCCCCGGCGACCACGGCGTCGATGCCGAGCCAGCCGATGACGGCGAGCAGCAGGACACCGCCGGCGATGCCCGCGGGCGAGCGGTGGATGCGGTCCTGGTACTGGGGCGCCGCGGGCCCGGTGGGCTGCGAGGGCTCCGGGTCGGGCGACTGGTGCTCGGGGGTCGTCATGCCCCCGATTCTGCATGACGCCTCCGGGCACGTCGTACACGGTGGGACCCCTCGACGACAGGCCGCGTACCCCTGCACGACCCCATGAGCCGCCCCACGGGATGCCCCTCGGGGCTGTACAGCCGCTACGCGCGTAGATATGCTCGTCTGGTGACCATGCCCACCACTGCACCCAACGCTCTCAGCGACGTCACCGCGTCCGACAGCACACTGCGCCGCTTCCTCCACGGGCTGCCCGGCGTCGACGCGGTCGGCCTGGAGGCCCGTGCCGCGTCCCTCGGCACCCGCTCGATCAAGACGACCGCGAAGGCGTACGCCATCGACCTCGCCATCTCGATGGTCGACCTGACGACGCTGGAAGGCGCGGACACCCCGGGCAAGGTCCGGGCGCTCGGCGCGAAGGCGGTCCGCCCCGACCCGACCGACCGCACCACCCCCGCCACGGCGGCGGTCTGCGTGTACCCCGACATGGTGGCCACGGCGAAGGAGGCCGTCGCCGGCTCCACCGTCAAGGTCGCCTCCGTGGCCACCGCGTTCCCGGCCGGCCGCGCCCCGATCGCCGTGAAGCTGGCGGACGTCCGCGAGGCCGTCGCCGCCGGTGCGGACGAGATCGACATGGTCATCGACCGCGGGGCGTTCCTCGCGGGGAACTACATGAAGGTGTACGACGAGATCACCGCCGTGAAGGAGGCCTGCGGGGCGAGCGCCCGCCTGAAGGTCATCTTCGAGACGGGCGAGCTGTCGACGTACGACAACATCCGCCGGGCGAGCTGGCTCGGCATGCTGGCCGGCGCGGACTTCATCAAGACCTCCACCGGCAAGGTCGCCGTCAACGCGACCCCGGCGAACACCCTGCTGATGCTGGAGGCGGTCCGCGACTTCCGCGCCCAGACCGGTGTCCAGGTCGGCGTGAAGCCGGCCGGCGGCATCCGCACCAGCAAGGACGCCATCAAGTTCCTGGTGCTGGTCAACGAGACCGCGGGCGAGGACTGGCTGGACAACCACTGGTTCCGCTTCGGCGCCTCCTCGCTGCTGAACGACCTGCTGATGCAGCGCCAGAAGCTGGCCACCGGCCGCTACTCCGGCCCCGACTACGTGACGGTGGACTGATCACCATGGCACCTGTTTTCGATTACGCACCGGCGCCCGAGTCCCGCTCGATCGTCGACATCGCCTCGTCGTACGGTCTGTTCATCGACGGCGAGTTCGCGGAGGCCGCCGACGGCAAGGTCTTCAAGACCGTCTCCCCGTCCACGGAGGAGGTCCTCTCCGAGGTCGCCGAGGCCACGGAGGAAGACGTCGACCGCGCCGTGAAGGCCGCCCGCAAGGCCTTCGAGAAGTGGTCGGCACTCCCCGGCTCCGAGCGCGCGAAGTACCTGTTCCGCATCGCCCGCATCATCCAGGAACGCAGCCGCGAGCTCGCCGTCCTCGAAACCCTCGACAACGGTAAGCCGATCAGGGAGACCCGCGACGCGGACCTCCCCCTGGTCGCCGCGCACTTCTTCTACTACGCGGGCTGGGCGGACAAGCTCGACCACGCCGGCTACGGCGCGAACCCGAAGCCGCTGGGCGTGGCGGGCCAGGTCATCCCCTGGAACTTCCCGCTCCTGATGCTGGCGTGGAAGATCGCCCCCGCGCTGGCCACCGGCAACACGGTGGTCCTGAAGCCCGCCGAGACCACGCCCCTGTCCGCGCTCTTCTTCGCGGACATCTGCCGCCAGGCCGGGCTGCCCAGGGGCGTCGTCAACATCCTCACCGGTGACGGCCGCGCCGGGGCCGCGCTGATCGCCCACCCCGACGTGAACAAGGTCGCCTTCACCGGCTCGACCGCGGTCGGCAAGGAGATCGCGCGCACGGTCGCCGGGACCCGCAAGAAGGTCACGCTCGAACTGGGCGGCAAGGGCGCCAACATCGTCTTCGACGACGCCCCGATCGACCAGGCCGTCGAAGGCATCGTCAACGGCATCTTCTTCAACCAGGGCCAGGTCTGCTGCGCGGGCAGCCGCCTCCTGGTGCAGGAGTCGGTCCACGACGAGCTCCTGGACTCCCTCAAGCGCCGCCTGTCCACGCTCCGCCTCGGCGACCCGCTGGACAAGAACACCGACATCGGCGCGATCAACTCCGCCGAGCAGCTGGCCCGGATCACAAAGCTGGCCGACCTGGGCGAGGCGGAGGGCGCCGAGCGCTGGTCGCCGGCCTGCGAACTTCCGGAGAACGGCTACTGGTTCGCCCCGACGCTCTTCACGAACGTCACCCAGGCGCACACGGTCGCCCGTGACGAGATCTTCGGCCCCGTCCTGTCCGTGCTCACCTTCCGGACGCCCGACGAGGCGGTCGCCAAGGCCAACAACACCCCGTACGGCCTGTCGGCGGGCATCTGGACGGAGAAGGGTTCGCGCATCCTGGCGGTCGCGAACAAGCTCCGTGCGGGCGTGATCTGGTCCAACACGTTCAACAAGTTCGACCCGACGTCGCCGTTCGGCGGCTACAAGGAGTCGGGCTTCGGCCGCGAGGGCGGCCGCCACGGCCTGGAGGCGTACCTCGATGTCTGACCGACTCAACGTACTGAAGACCTACAAGCTGTACGTCGGCGGGAAGTTCCCGCGTTCGGAGAGCGGCCGGGTGTACGAGGTGACCGACGCAAAGGGCAAGTGGCTGGCGAACGCCCCGCTCTCCTCCCGCAAGGACGCCCGTGACGCGGTGGTCGCCGCGCGCAAGGCGTTCGGCGGATGGTCCGGCGCGACGGCCTACAACCGCGGCCAGATCCTCTACCGCGTCGCGGAGATGCTGGAGGGCCGCAGGGACCAGTACGTCCGTGAGGTCGCCGAGGCCGAGGGCCTGTCGAAGTCGAAGGCCGCCGAGCAGGTGGACGCGGCGATCGACCGCTGGGTCTGGTACGCGGGCTGGACCGACAAGATCGCCCAGGTGGTCGGCGGCGGCAACCCGGTCGCGGGCCCGTTCTTCAACCTGTCCTCCCCCGAGCCGACGGGCGTGGTCGCGGTACTGGCCCCGCAGGAGTCGTCGTTCCTCGGGCTGGTCTCCGTGATCGCCCCGGTGATCGCGACGGGCAACACGGCCGTCGTCGTCGCGAGCGAGAAGTCCCCCCTTCCCGCCCTCTCCCTGGGCGAGGTGCTGGCCACCTCCGACCTCCCCGGCGGTGTGGTCAACATCCTCTCGGGCCGTACGGCGGAGATCGCCGCGCCGCTCGCCGCGCACCAGGACGTCAACGCGATCGATCTCGCGGGCGCCGACGAGGTGCTGGCGAAGGAACTGGAGATCGCGGCCGCGGACAACCTCAAGCGCGTGCTTCGTCCACAGGCTGTGGACAACTGGACGGCAACCCCCGGTACGGACCGCATGACGGCGTTCCTGGAGACCAAGACCGTCTGGCACCCGACGGGTTCACTGGGCGCGTCGGGTTCCGCCTACTGAGCCACCCCCCGCACCGGAGCGCCGTATCCCCTCCTCCGTCCGGGAGGGGTACGGCGCTCCGTCCTTCGGGCGTCCCGCCCGTCAGCCCCTGAGCAGCTCCGCCGCCTGTCCGGCGCCCGGAATGCCGCCGACCGACGGCGCCTGGGCGACCGGGCCGGTCACGGCGCGCGAGTCGACCGACCGGAAGTCGGCGACCTGCGTACCGACGCCGTTGTCGAGCGGGTCCACGCCCGTCCCGGCGAGCGGGTTGGGTTTGAGGTCCGCGACGGTGCCCACGACCTGGCCGGGACTGTCGGGCAGCACTCCGGCGGCCGCGGTCGTCACGCCCGCGCCGAGCGCCGCTCCCGCGGTCGCGAGAACGGCCAGGGCGCGTCGGGCGGTCGGCGTCCTGGGTGCCTTGTGTCGGGCCATCGCTGTGCCACCTGTTGCCTTCGCTGGGTGATCGGGTCGACGCGAAGAGTAGTGGAGATGTGACGCGCGCTTCAAAGCCGCACCTCGGGGTCGTACGCCACCCGAACGATGCCTCACACTGGTGTCCCGTGAGTTCCCAGTCGCCCCTATCCGCGCGAGTCGTGCTGCTCTGCGGCCCCTCCGGCTCCGGCAAGTCCCTTCTCGCGGCCCGCTCCGGCCTTCCGGTGCTGCGTCTCGACGACTTCTACAAGGAGGGTGACGACCCGACCCTGCCCCTGGTGGCGGGCACGTCGGACATCGACTGGGACGCTCCCGGCTCCTGGGACGCGGACGCCGCCGTCGCCGCGATCGAGCGGCTGTGCCGGACACGTCGCACCCAAGTCCCCGTCTACGACATCTCGCTGAGCGCCCGTACGGGCGAGGGGACCGTCGACATCGGCGGGACCCCGCTGTTCATCGCGGAGGGGATCTTCGCCGCGGAGATCGTCGGCCGCTGCCGCGCCCTGGGCCTGCTGGCCGACGCGCTGTGTCTGAGCCGCGGCCCGGTGCGGACCTTCCGGCGGCGCTTCCTGCGGGACCTCAAGGAGGGCCGCAAGTCGGTGCCGTTCCTGGTGCGCCGCGGCTGGCGACTGATGCGGCTGGAGCGGTCGATCATCGCCCGGCAGACGGCGCTGGGCGCCTACGCGTGCGACCGGGACGAGGCCCTGACCCGCCTCGCGACGGCGGCGGTCGCCGGGCGCACGGCGACGGGTACGAGCACGAGCGCCGCCACGCCGGCCTGACGCAGCCCGCGGGCGCGGCCGCACATACGAACGGCGGGACTGGGCGGGCCCCCCGGCCCTCCGCAGTCCCGCTGTTTCGCACTCCCCCGTGATCCCCCGGATCCCTCGTCGATCCCCCCGGATCCGTGAGGCCCCCGTGACCCCCCCCCCCGTGGTGCCTCCCCCTCTTGCTCCCCCGTGTCCCCCCGCTTGCCACGGTGACGCCCCCCGGCATCCCCGCAGCTCCCCCGTTACCCGTTCCCCCCGGATCCCCCGATCCCGGGTTCCCCGCTCCCCCGTACCCTCAGGCGACAAGCTCCCCGAAGGCGTTCTCCTCGTCACGGCCGAAGCTGAGGACCTCGTCCTCGCGCAGCCGGCGGAGCGACCGCCAGATGCTGGACTTCACCGTGCCGACACTGATGCCGAGGATGTCCGCGATCTCCGGGTCCGTGCGGCCCTCGTAGTAGCGCAGGACCAGCATGGTGCGCTGGAGCTCGGGCAGCCGGGCCAGGGCCTGCCACAGGACGGCGCGCAGCTCGGTGCCGCGCATCGCGTCCGTGTCGCCGGCCGTCTCCGGCAGCTCCTCGGTCGGGTACTCGTTCAGCTTGCGGCGGCGCCACGCGCTGATGTGCAGGTTGGTCATGGTGCGGCGGAGATATCCGCCGACGGCCGCCTTGTCGCTGATCCGGTCCCACGCCCGGTAGGTCGAGAACAGTGCGCTCTGCAGCAGGTCCTCGGCCTCGAAGCGGTCGCCGGTCAGGTGGTAGGCGGTGGCGTACAGGGAGGCGCGGCGCTCCTGGACGTAGGCGGTGAACTCCACCTCCGTCAGCGAGCGGCGCTCCCCCGAGCCCTCCCCGTACGCGTTCCCCCCGTCCGTTTCCCCCGTGGATGCGTCAACCACCGTCATGATCGTGGTGTGCTGACGCCCGGTGCCGCGGGCGCACCCCCGCATGCCCGCCGCACCGGACTTCTCGGAACCCCGGTGCACGTCGTGCAGACGCGTGACCACTGCGCTGGTGCTGGTGCTGTGCAGCGTGTTCATCTCGCGCCCCCCGTCGTGGACTTCCGGTGTTCTGTCCTGCTGTTGTGCTTGTGCCGAATAGCTTGCCGGGGGACCTTCATGGCCGTGTCCGCCGACTGTCACAGACGTGTCACAGGGGTCGGGCACGGCGGGGGCACAGGTCCTTCACAAGTGTCCGTGCACGTAGCGGCACGTATGCGGGCCCAATGGGCATCTGCCGCCCACGGGTCGAACAGGGAGCCCTCCATGGGCCAGAATGAGCGCGTGCCTTCCCTGTTGCTGATCGAGGACGACGACGCCATCCGCACGGCCCTGGAGCTCTCACTGACGCGCCAGGGTCACCGGGTGGCGACCGCTGCCAGCGGTGAGGACGGTCTGAAGCTGCTGCGTGAGCAGCGGCCGGATCTGATCGTGCTGGATGTGATGCTGCCCGGCATCGACGGGTTCGAGGTGTGCCGTCGTATCCGGCGCACGGACCAGTTGCCGATCATCCTGCTGACCGCGCGCAACGACGACATCGACGTGGTGGTCGGCCTGGAGTCCGGGGCCGACGACTATGTCGTCAAACCGGTGCAGGGCCGGGTGCTGGACGCCCGCATCCGGGCGGTGCTGCGGCGCGGCGAGCGGGAGTCCAGCGACTCGGCGAGCTTCGGCAGCCTGGTCATCGACCGTTCGGCGATGACGGTGACGAAGAACGGCGAGGACCTGCAGCTGACGCCGACGGAGCTGCGGCTGCTGCTGGAGCTGAGCCGGCGGCCGGGGCAGGCACTGTCCCGTCAGCAGCTGCTGCGGCTGGTGTGGGAGCACGACTACCTGGGCGACTCGCGTCTGGTGGACGCCTGTGTCCAGCGGCTGCGCGCCAAGGTCGAGGACGTGCCGTCGTCCCCGACGCTGATCCGTACCGTGCGCGGTGTCGGCTACCGGCTGGATCCGCCTCAGTGACACAGGAGCACCAAGGGGGGACCGGCGGCTGGTCCGCCGCGCGCAAGGGAGTCTGGTCACGGCTGCGCTTCACCAGCCTGCGATTGCGGCTGGTCGTGGTGTTCGGGCTGGTCGCGCTCACCGCGGCGGTGTCCGCGTCGGGCATCGCCTACTGGCTGAACCGTGAGTCCGTGCTGACCCGCACCCAGGACGCGGTGCTGCGCGACTTCGAGCGGGAGATGCAGAACCGGGCGGGCGCGCTGCCGGAGCGTCCCACCCAGGACGAACTGCAGCGCACCGCGAGCCAGATGGCGACGAGCAGCCAGCGCTTCACCGTACTGCTCGTCGCGGAGAATCCCGACGGCCGGACGGTGTACGGCAGTTCGGGCGGCCTCAACGGCTTCTCGCTGAAGGACGTGCCGGCCTCGTTGCGGGACGCGGTCACCGAGCAGCAGAAGATCACCTCGAACAACAAGTATCCGCACCACCTGTACTGGCAGCGGACGGTCGACGGCGACACCCCCTACCTGGTGGCGGGGACCCGGGTGATCGGGGGCGGGCCGACCGGCTACATGCTGAAGTCGCTGGAGCCGGAGGCCAAGGACCTCAACTCGCTGGCCTGGTCGCTGGGGATCGCCACGGCGCTCGCGCTGATAGGTTCCGCGCTGCTCGCGCACGCCGCCGCGACGACCGTGCTGAAGCCGGTGCAGCGGCTGGGGACGGCCGCGCGGCGGCTCGGTGAGGGGAAGCTGGACACCAGGCTCAGGGTGTCGGGCACGGACGAACTGGCCGATCTCTCGCGCACGTTCAACAAGGCCGCCGAGGCGCTGGAGAAGCGGGTGGCCGACATGGCCGCGCGGGACGAGGCCTCGCGCCGGTTCGTGGCGGACATGAGCCATGAGCTGCGTACGCCGCTGACCGCGATCACGGCGGTGACGGAGGTCCTCGAGGAGGAGCTCGAGTTCGAGGGCGGCGGCATCGACCCGATGATCCAGCCCGCGGTACGGCTGGTGGTGAGCGAGACCCGGCGGCTGAACGACCTGGTGGAGAACCTGATGGAGGTCACCCGCTTCGACGCGGGCACCGCCCGTCTGGTGCTCGACGACGTCGACGTCGCCGACCAGATCACCGCCTGCATCGACGCGCGGGCCTGGCTGGACGCGGTCGACCTGGACGCCGAACGCGGCATTCACGCGCGGATCGATCCGCGCCGGCTGGACGTGATCCTGGCCAACCTCATCGGCAACGCGCTCAAGCACGGCGGTTCACCGGTGCGAGTGGCGGTGCGGGAGTCCGTCGCGGAGGGCGCGGAGGGCGCGGAGGGCGCGGAGGGCGCCGGGGACGAGGCCACGGTGGTCATCGAGGTGCGGGACCACGGGCCGGGCATCCCGGAGGAGGTCCTGCCGCACGTCTTCGACCGCTTCTACAAGGCGAGTGCCTCCCGGCCGCGCTCCGAGGGCAGCGGACTGGGGCTGTCCATCGCGCTGGAGAACGCCCATATCCACGGCGGTGAGATCACCGCGGCCAACTCCCCGGAGGGCGGCGCCGTCTTCACACTGCGGCTGCCGCGGGACGTGTCCGCACGGCATCCGTCTCGGAAGACCGGCGACGCCGGGGACGAAGGCGCCGAGGGGGACGCCCGATGAACGTACGGCGGACGACGGCGGGGAGCGCGGCCCTGCGGGGCGGACGGGGGCTGCTGGCCGCCGGGGCGCTCGGGGTGCTGCTGGCGGGGTGCGGGATCCGGGCCACGGAGGTGCCGACCGACTTCGGTCCGGCGCCGTCGCGGGTGCGCTGCTCGCTGGCCGAGCCGGAGGTGTCGACGCAGGCTGTGCGGGGGCTTCCGGTGCAGGTGTTCCTGCTGTGCGGGTCGTCGCTGGTGGCGGTGGACCGGACGGTACGGGTGCCGGACGGTGCGGCGGACGCGCGGCGGGTGCTGGTGGCGCAGGGGCTGCTGGACGAGTTGTCGCAGGCGCCGTCCGCCGCCGAGCGGGAGGCCGGGTACACGACGCGGGTACGGCCCGGGACGACGGTGAGCGGTCCGCGGCCCGGCGACCCGGAGGACACGCTGCGGCTGAGCGCCGCGCCGGGGAGCCTGTCCTCGTCCGCGCTGGCGCAGATCGTGTGCACCTTCACCGACTCGGCGGCGGCCGAGAGCGACGGCTCGGTGATCCTGGGCGGCCCGGACGACAGCCGGCCGCGGCGCTACAAGTGCACGGACGAGGTCCGCTCCCGTCCGGGCGAGGACGATCCGCCCTCCTCGGAGGCCACCGAGGGCTGAGCGCGGGCGGGCCGGCGCGGTGTGCGGCACTGTGGCGCATGCCTCACCCGTTGAACGGGTGACATCCCGGAACCGATCGTGCCGAACGCCGCGTCTTGGGGGGCGTGCAGCGTCAAGGCTTCATCGGCGGCACCGCCGCATTCCGCATCCGTGTGACAGGGGGGCTCCTCCTGGCCGCGTATCTCGCGTTCGTCGCCTGGTACACGCTGCGCCCGCTGGACGTCCCCTGGGTGATGCCGGCGAATCTGCGGCCGTTCGACGGTATCCGGGCCGATTTCGCGCTGGGCTGGGCCACGGGGCTGCGCCGGACCGGTGAGGCGATGGCGCTGCTGGCGCCGCTGGGTGTGCTGCTGCCGATGGCCGGCGGGCGACTGTGCGTCTCCCGGCTGGGGTCGCTGATCCGCACCATGACCGCGACCGCCTTGGTGTCGCTGGCCGTGGAGATGCTGCAGACCGCGGTGCCGGGGCAGGTCGTGGACGTCGACTCGCTGCTGCTGAACACGGCGGGTGCGGCGCTCGCGCATGCGGCCGTGGTGCCCGCGGGACGCGCCTGGCTGCGCCGCAGGGACGGACACACGCCCGTCACCGCCCTCCTCCCGGAGGAGATGCATCAGGGGCGGACCCCGACGATTCCCAGGGTCGGGATCGCCCCATGGAGCGACGCTTTGCCCCCTTCGTCTCCGTAACGTGGAGTGCACCGAGGCAGCCGGCAGGGAGGCCTCGCACCGCCCACGAAGGAGCCGTCATGAGCCGCCTCGCCCGCCCCACCAACGACCGCATGATCGGCGGAGTGTGCGCCGCGCTGGCCCGGCGCTTCGGCACCTCCGCGACCACGATGCGGGTGATCTTCCTGGCGTCGTGCCTGCTTCCGGGACCGCAGTTCCTGCTGTACATCGCACTGTGGGTGCTGCTGCCCTCGGAGGAGAAGGCGCGGACGGCCTGGTAGCCGCGGACACCGGAAGACCCTGAGAACCATCTCCCCGCGAGTACGCCGATGGGGCGCACCCCGAGTCCGGGTGCGCCCCATCGGCCGTGGTGCCTGGCGGTTCAGCCGCCGAGCGGAACGCCGTTGACCGAGAGGCCCTGGGTGGGCAGCTGGTTCACCGGCAGCCCCCCGAGGAGGCCGGCGCCCGGGACGCCCGGGCCGGCCTGCTCGGCGACCGGCTGGACGGCCGCCACGCCGGTGCCGGCCACCTCCTGGCCCGTCGCCAGCGCCTCGGAAGAGCCCGGCACCGCGCCGGACAGCCGCTCCGCCGGAACGGCCTGGGTGACGGTGTCCAGCGCCGGAGCGGCGTCCGGGACGGCCGGGGCCGCGTTGGCGGCGCCCGCCCCGGCTGCGGCGAAGGCGGCACCGAGAGCGGCGACACCGAGGGTCTTGGCAGCAGACTGCTTCATGTAAATGCGTCCTCGAAATGGGATACGGGGATGTGAGCGGTGCTGTGACGGTAAACATGCGGCACCGCCCGCCGCAAACATCGAAATGCGGACGGATGGTGAACACCGTGTGGGTTCACCCTTCCCGGGGACGCGCTGTTCAGCTCTCCGATTCCGCAGAACCGCTGGTGGAGGCGGCCTGCCGGAACAGCCATTCGGATTTCAGTTCTGCATATCCGGGTTTGATGACGTCATTGATCATGGCCAGTCGTTCATCGAAAGGGATGAACGCTGATTTCATCGCATTGACAGAGAACCATTGCAGGTCGTCGAGCGTGTAACCGAAGGCGTCGACCAGGTGCTCGAATTCCCGGCTCAGGCTGGTGTGGGACATGAGGCGGTTGTCGGTGTTGACGGTGGCCCGGAAGTGCAGCCGGCGCAGCAGACCGATCGGGTGCTCGGCGTACGAGGCGGCCGCGCCGGTCTGGAGGTTGGAGCTGGGGCACAGCTCCAGCGGGATGCGCTTGTCCCTGACGTAGGAGGCGAGCCGGCCGAGATGAACGGTGCCGTCGTCACGGACCTCGATGTCGTCGATGATGCGCACCCCGTGACCGAGCCGGTCGGCGCCGCACCACTGCAGGGCCTGCCAGATGGACGGCAGCCCGAACGCCTCGCCGGCGTGGATGGTGAAGTGGTTGTTCTCCCGCTTCAGGTACTCGAAGGCGTCGAGGTGCCGGGTGGGCGGGTAGCCGGCCTCGGCGCCCGCGATGTCGAAGCCGACGACACCCAGGTCCCGGTAGCGGTTGGCGAGTTCGGCGATCTCCAGGGCGCGGGCGGCGTGCCGCATCGCGGTGAGCAGGGCGCCGACCCTGATGCGGCGGCCGTTGTCCCTGGCGCGCCGCTCGCCCAGCCGGAAGCCCTCGTTGACCGCCTCGACGACCTCCTCGAGGGTCAGTCCGCCGTCGAGGTGCTGCTCGGGGGCGTAACGGACCTCGGCGTAGACGACGCCGTCCTCGGCCAGGTCCTCGGCGCACTCGGCGGCGACCCGGACGAGGGCGTCGCGGGTCTGCATGACGCCGACGGTGTGCGAGAACGTCTCCAGGTACCGCTCGAGGGAACCGGAGTCGGCGGCCTGGTGGAACCAGAGGGCGAGCTTGTCGGGGTCGGTGTCGGGAAGGCCGGTGTAGCCGGTCTCACGGGCCAGGTCGACGACGGTGCCGGGGCGCAGTCCGCCGTCGAGGTGGTCGTGCAGCAGGACCTTGGGCGCCCGGCGGATCTGGTCCGCGGTCGGGGTGTTCGCGATGGTCTGGCTCGTCATTTCCGCACTCTAACGCCTACGCGCGTAGATCACCGGGTGTGCGACGTGTGCGAGGTGGTCGATACGCAACGGTGACCGCACGGACGGGTCGGGTACACCGCCGCTTCTGAGAATGTTCTGTCATGGCACAGCAAGCGACGCCGGTGCGCACGGCCCGGCTGGGGAGGGTGCTCGGCCCGGAGCCGACCGAGGTGGGCGGTGTGGTGCTGCTGCTCCCCGGCGGCGAGGAGGTGTCCGCTCGGCGGCCGTCGCCCATGCTGGCGGCCGCCTCCGTACGGGGGCTCGGACGCCGCCTCACCCGCGCGGGACGGGAGCAGAGCCTCGCCACCCACGTCGTCCACTACCGCTACCGGGGCTGGAACGGCAGCGAGGCCCACCTCGCCCACGACGCCGCCTGGGCCGCCGACGAGGCCGTACGGCGCTACGGGGACGTGCCCGTCTGCCTGGTCGGTTCCGGCATGGGCGGCAGGGCCGCGCTCCGCGCGGGGGGCCACGAGGCCGTCAACTCCGTGCTGGCGCTGGCACCCTGGCTTCCCGAGGAGGATGTGGCGGCACCACCCGAACCGGTGAAACAGCTCGTCGGGCGGCGCGTGCTGATCGTGCACGGCACGAACGACGCGCGGACCGATCCCGAGTTGTCGTTCCGGCTGGCGGCCCGGGCGAAGAAGGCGAACCGGGAGGTGTGCCGGTTCGAGGTCCACGCGGACGGGCACGGGTTGAGCCAGTACCGGGACGAAGTGCTGGCGCTGGCCGAGGACTTCGTGATGGGGACGCTGTTCGGGCGGGCGTTCTCACGGCCCGTGCAGGATGCCCTGGCGGCGCCTCCGCCGCTGGGGTTGCGGATGCCGCTCGCGGCGGGGTTCGGGAAGTCGTTGCGGCGGCGGTAGCGCCGTGGGGGATTCTGTTCGGCGGCGGGCGCGAGCCGTCGGTGGCCGGTCTCGCAGTTCGCCGCGCCCCTGTGTGTGCTGCCCCTGCGTCGACAGCCAGGCACCCCCTTCTCACGGCAGCAGAGTGCCCCGTTTGCTGAGCAGGAACTTCTTGAAGGCCGCTACCGGAGGTGTGTCCGGGCGGCCCGCCGGCCAGGCCACGCCGATCTCCCTCGCGGCCCGGGGGGCTGTGACCGTCAGTTCGACCACACCCGGGCGGGGGAAGGGCGGTGGCGGGAGGAGGGCCACGCCCAGGCCGGCGGCGACCAGGCCGCGCAGGGTCTCCGCCTCCTCGCCCTCGAAGGCGATACGGGGCCTGAAGCCGGCCTGGGCACAGAGGT
The DNA here is from genome assembly GCF_055571035.1 of Streptomyces malachitofuscus. Classification (NCBI taxonomy): domain Bacteria; kingdom Bacillati; phylum Actinomycetota; class Actinomycetes; order Kitasatosporales; family Streptomycetaceae; genus Streptomyces; species Streptomyces malachitofuscus. The sequence goes on from NZ_JBVIGA010000033.1 coordinate 20,155, forward strand.
CGTCGGTGATGCGGCGCAGCCCGTAACCGGGTTCCAGCGTCACGAACGTCTCGTCGGCGGCCTCGGCCAGGCGGACGCGGCGGCGGCCGGCGAGGCGGTGGTCGGCGGGGACGACCAGGCGCAGCTTCTGCTCGTCGAGGCGGCGCGCGACGAGGTCGGGGGCGTCGGGCACCGGGGAGGTCAGACACAGGTCGAGTTCGCCCGCACGGAGGCCTTCCAGCATGGCCTCGCCGTAGTTCTGGACGAGGCTGAAGCGGATACGCGGGTGGTCGGCGCGGAAGGCGTGCAGCAGGCCGGGCACGGTCTCGGCGCCCATGGTGTGCAGGAACCCGAAGGCGACCTTGCCGGTGGCGGGGTCGGCGTCGGCGCGGACCTCCTCGGCGGCGCGTCCGATCTCGGCGAGGGCGCGTTCGACGGAGGTGAGGAAGGTGCGGCCGGCCGGGGTCAGGGAGACCGTGCGGCCGTGGCGGGCGAACAGCAGGACACCCAGGTCCTGTTCGAGGCGGGCCATGGCCCGGGAGAGCGTGGACTGCGGTACCTGCATCTCCTGGGCGGCGCGCGTGACGTGCTCGGTGCGGGCGACGCCGGCGAAGTGGGCGAGTCGGGGCGCGAGCAGCCTCGCCATGTCGTCCGTGTCTCGTGTGTCACTGGTCTGTGACAGCCGTCTCCGTGACCTCTGCTGATGCTCCATGGGAACGATTATGGCGATTCCATGCATTGGACGGATGAGCGGGAGCGTACGTAGTTTCGTGGCATGACTCCCGCCAGTACCGGGGCGTCCACCAGCGTGGGCGCCGTCGCTTCCGTTCCCTCCGCTCCCTCCTCTCCCTCGGCCCCGCCGCCCGTCTCCGCGTCCCGGATGTCTCCGGGCAGGCCCGGTTACCGCCGGATGAGTCTGGCCCTGTTCCTCGCGGGTGTCGCGACGTTCGCGCTGCTGTACTCCACCCAGGCCCTGCTGCCGCTGGTCTCCGCCGACTTCGCGGTGAGCGCGGGCGACGCGAGCTGGACGGTGTCGGCGGCGACCGGCGGTCTGGCGCTGTTCGTGCTGCCGATGAGCGCGCTGTCGGAGCGGTTCGGACGGCGCACCGTCATGACGGGGTCGCTCGCCGTCGCGGTGACCGTCGGACTGCTGGTGCCCTTCGCCCCGTCGCTGGGCGTGCTGGTGGCCCTGCGGGCGCTGCAGGGCGCGGCGCTGGCCGGGCTGCCCGCGTCGGCGACGGCGTATCTCGCGGAGGAGGTCACGCCCAAGGCACTGGTGACGGCGATCGGGCTGTTCGTGGCCGGCAACAGTGTCGGCGGGATGAGCGGCCGGGTGATCACCGGCTGGGTGGCGCAGGAGTGGGGCTGGCGGGTCGCCGTCGGGGTGATCGGGCTGCTCGCGGTGGCGTGCGCGGTGGCCTTCCGGCTGCTGCTGCCGGCGCCGAGGCACTTCCGTCCGGGCTCGCTGCGGCCGCGTGTGCTCGTCGGTACCGTCCGCGGGCACCTGGCCGACCCGCTGCTGCGGCGGCTGTTCGCGATCGGCGCGCTGTTCATGACGGTCTTCGGGGGTGTGTACACGGTCATCGGGTACCGGCTGACCGACGCGCCGTTCTCGCTGCCGCAGGGTGTCGTGGGGTCGGTGTTCCTGGTGTATCTGGTGGGCACGGTCTCGGCTTCGGCCGCGGGGCGGCTGGTGGACCGGCTGGGGCGGCGGGGTGCGCTGTACGCGGGCGGGGGGACGACCGCGGTGGGGCTGCTGCTGTCGCTCGCCGGGTCGCTGACGCTGGTGCTGCTGGGGCTGGTGCTGATCACCGCGGGGTTCTTCGCGGGGCACGCGGTGGCGTCGTCGGCGGTCGGGAAGACCGCGCGTGTGGGGCGTGCGCAGGCGTCGGCGCTGTACCAGTCCGCCTACTACGTCGGCTCCAGTGCGGGGAGCACGGTGGGGGCGCTGGCGTTCCACGCGGGGGGCTGGGGCGGCACGGTGGCGGTCGGGCTGGTGGCGGTGGCGGGCGTCGCGGCGATCACCCTGGCCGGGACGCGGGCGGCGGCACGGGCGGCCCTGCGGCCGGCCTGACGATGTCTCTCGCCCCCGCCGCCCCTTCCCGTCCCGACCCGGGGCTCCGCCCCGGACCCCGCTCCTCGAACGCCGGAGGGGCTGGATTGTGCCGGACGGGCGAGAAAGCGTCTCGTGCGGGGCACCGCCGTTGACCTGTGGGTTCGCCTGCTCGGCGGGCCGTTGTCAGTGGGCTGCGGTAGCTTCCGGAGTGGTGGGTGCGATGGTGCGCCACGAAGAGGCCACATGGGGTGGGTGGAATGACGAACGGCACGGCGACGACGACCGATGTGGACGCCAGGCTGGAGGAGTACCGGGTCGAGCTGACCGGGTACTGCTACCGGATGCTCGGCTCGTCCTTCGAGGCGGAGGACGCGGTGCAGGACACCATGATCCGCGCCTGGCGCAGTTTCGAGAAGTTCGAGGGCCGCTCCAGCCTCCGCTCCTGGCTCTACCGCATCGCGACGAACGTGTGCCTGGACATGCTGACCGCCGGCAACAAGCGGGCCCGCCCGATGGACCTCACGGAGTCCACGCCGCTGGCGCAGGCCGCCCTCTCGCCCCGCCCGGACAACACCTGGCTGGAGCCGATGCCCGACTCCCGGGTGCTGCCCACGCCCGCCGACCCGGCGGAGGCGGCGGTCGCCAAGGAGTCGGTGCGGCTGGCCTTCATGGCCGCGCTCCAGCAGCTGCCGGCCAAACAGCGGGCGGTGCTGATCCTGCGCGAGGTGCTGGCCTGGAAGGCGAGCGAGGTGGCCGAGCTGCTGGGCACGTCCGTGGCGTCGGTCAACAGCGCGCTGCAGCGGGCCCGGGCGACGCTCGCCGAGCGGCAGCAGCCCGGCGCCGAGGCGTCGGTGTCCGACCCGCTGGACGAGGAGCAGCAGAAGCTGCTCGAGCGCTATGTGGCGGCGTTCGAGGGGTACGACATGTCGGCGCTGACCGCGCTGCTGCACGAGGACGCCATCATGACGATGCCGCCGTTCGACCTGTGGCTGACCGGCGCCGACGACATCACGGGCTTCATGACGACGCTGGGCGCCCCCTGCGCGAACTCGCGGCTGGTCCCGGTGGAGGTCAACGGGCTGCCGGGGTTCGCGCAGTACAAGCCCGACCCGGAGGCCGGCGGTTACACGCCGTGGGCGGTCCAGGTGCTGGAGATCTCAGACGGCCGGATCACCGGGTTCCACTGCTTCCTGGACACCGAGCGGTGGTTCCCGCTGTTCGGGCTGCCCCTCCATCTCGAAGCGGAGGCCGACCAGGTCGAGCAGGACGCATAGCGCCGGGGAGGGGTCGCGCAGCCGTATCCGGCCTCCGGCCCGGCGGGCCGTGAGCTGGAGCCGGGCGAGGAGGTTCACGGCGGCGAGACCGGGTGGTCCGAGCCCGCCGACATCGCAGACGACCACTCCGCCCGTCCCTCGTCTTCCGCCGCTGTCCAGGAGCGTCCGCAGCGCCTCGCACGGCCCGTTCACCTCGTCCCGGGTGAGAGGGCCGCTGAGTACGAGTACGGGCGGTGTCATGGCGTCCACGACGGGTAGACCGCGCGGGTGCGCGTAACTCATCGCGAGGAGCGCCGCGAGGATCACATTGACCTGGTCGCGGCCTCCCCCGGAGGGTTGGCCGCATGTGCCAGAGATCCTTCCCGCCCGTGCCGCCCGGTGCCCTCCGCCCCCGCGAGGAGCCGCCGTGCAGGGGGTGCTGAGCGGGTTTCTGGTGATCGCCGTCGTCATCGGGGTCGGCTATGTCATCGGGCGCGGGGGGCATCTGGGGGCCCAGGGCGGCGATGTCCTGACGAAGCTGGCCTTCCACGTGGCGTCGCCGGCCCTGCTGTTCACCACCCTGGCCGGGGCCGATCTGTCGGTGGTCTTCTCCGGCCGCCTGCTGGTCACCGCGCTGAGCACGGCGGCGGTGGCGGGCATCTTCGTCGCGGTGGGTGTGGTACGCCGCTGGGGCGTGGCCCGTACCACCATCGGCGCCCTGTGCTCCAGCTATGTCAACTCCGGCAACCTCGGCATCCCGATCGCCGTGTACGTGCTGGGCGATGCCTCGCTCGTGGCGCCGGTGCTGCTGTTCCAGCTGGTGGGGGTCACGCCGGTCGCGCTGACGATTCTGGACCTGTCGACGGCGGGCGGGAAGGAGCCGCTGTGGCGGCGGCTGCTCACCCCGCTGCGGAACCCGATCGCGGTGGGGTCGCTGGCGGGGGTGGCGGTGTCGGCGGCCGGGGTGGAGATACCGGGGCCGGTGTGGGACCCGGTGAACCTGATCGGCAACATGGCGGTTCCGGCCGTGCTGCTCGCGTTCGGTATCTCGCTGCGCGGCAGCACGCTGCCCCTGCGGGGCGGTGACCGGGGGGCCGTTCTCCTCGCCGTGGCGCTGAAGGCGGTGGGCCAGCCGCTGGCCGCCTGGGTCCTGGCGGTGGGCGTCTTCGGTCTGCGCGGGGCGCATCTGCTCGACGTGGTGGTGACCTCGGCCCTGCCGGCCGCGCAGAACCTGTTCACCTACGCGAGCAGCTACGGCGTGGGCGAGAAGCTGGCCCGGGAGGCGATCCTGGTGTCGACGGTGCTGTCGGTGCCGGTTCTCGTGGTGGTGGCGGCGCTGCTGGGGTGATTCAGGTGTCGGGGAACTCGCCGGTGTCGATGACGAGGTCGAACGGGGCGGGGAGCTTGATCGGCTCGCCGAACTTCGCGGTACTCAGCGGGCGGTAGACGGCTCCCTCGGGGGCACCGTGGAGGGTCGCGGTCGGCCCGTCGGAGGCCCAGCGGTCCACCAGGAGATACAGCGGGATGCCCGCGGTGGCGTAGGCGGCGAGCTTGCCCACGCGGTCGTCGCGGGCGGTGGACTTCGAGGTGACCTCGACGACGAGCTCGGCGAGGGCGGCGGGGATGTGGGTGTCCGATTCGGTGTGGTCCCGCACGGGGGCCACGACAAGATCGGGGATGAGCATGCCCAGACGCGAGGGCACGGCGACGGCCAGCGTCTGGAAGATTCCGCGGTCCCTGGGGACCACGGAGTAGAGGCGACGCTGGATGCTTGCCGTGATCAGGTGGTGGCGGTACGCGGGAGGGGGTGACACGGTGATGATCCCGTCGATGATCTCCACCTTGCTGCCCTCGGGCCGTTCCATCCCATCCCAGAACCGGACGAGGTCGTCCCAGTGCTGGTCGGGCTCCTGACTGACGGTGAGTGCGGACACAGCGGTCTCCTATCGGTGCGTCACCGATCCCAGCACGGCGAACGGGACCGGCGGGGGTCCGCCGGTCCCGTTCACCCGATCGGGGAAACCGCTGGTCAGGCGATACGTTCCAGCACGACGGGGGTGGCCGTGAAGTCGGTGCCGGGGGCCGCGATGTCGTAGGAGCCCTCGACCGCCTGGAGCGCGTAGTCGAAGCGGTCCGGGGTGTCCGTGTGGAGGGTGAGGAGGGGCTGGCCCTCGGTCACCCGGTCGCCGGGCCTGGCGTGGAGTTCGACGCCCGCGCCCGCCTGCACGGGGTCCTCCTTGCGGGCGCGGCCCGCGCCGAGGCGCCAGGCGGCGACGCCGATGTCGTAGGCGTCGAGGCGGGTCAGCACGCCGGAGGACGGGGCCTTCACCACGTGCTGCTCGCGGGCCACCGGCAGCTCGGCGTCCGGGTCGCCGCCCTGGGCCGCGATCATGCGGCGCCAGACGTCCATGGCGGAGCCGTCGGCGAGGGCCTTCGCCGGGTCGGCGTCGCGCAGGCCGGCCGCGTCGAGCATCTCGCGGGCGAGGGCCAGGGTCAGCTCGACGACGTCCGCCGGGCCGCCGCCCGCCAGGACCTCGACGGACTCGCGGACCTCGAGGGCGTTGCCGGCGGTCAGGCCGAGCGGGGTGGACATGTCGGTCAGGAGGGCGACGGTCTTCACTCCGGAGTCGGTGCCCAGGCCGACCATGGTGCGGGCGAGTTCGCGGGCGTCCTCGATCGTCTTCATGAAGGCGCCGGTGCCGACCTTCACGTCCAGGACGAGGGAGCCGGTGCCCTCCGCGATCTTCTTGGACATGATGGAGGAGGCGATGAGCGGGATCGCCTCGACCGTGCCGGTGACGTCCCGGAGGGCGTACAGCTTCTTGTCCGCCGGGGCCAGTCCGTCGCCGGCCGCGCAGATCACCGCGCCGGTGCCGTCCAGCACGGACAGCATCTCCTCGTTGGAGAGCAGGGCGCGCCAGCCGGGGATGGACTCCAGCTTGTCGAGGGTGCCGCCGGTGTGGCCGAGGCCGCGGCCGGAGAGCTGCGGGACGGCCGCGCCGCAGGCCGCGACGAGGGGCGCGAGCGGCAGGGTGATCTTGTCGCCGACGCCGCCGGTGGAGTGCTTGTCGGCGGTGGGGCGGGACAGGGACGAGAAGTCCATGCGCTCGCCGGAGGCGATCATCGCGGCCGTCCAGCGGGCGATCTCGCTCCGGTTCATGCCGTTGAGCAGGATCGCCATGGCGAGGGCCGACATCTGCTCGTCGGCCACCTCCCCGCGGGTGTACGCGTCGATCACCCAGTCGATCTGCTCGTCGCTGAGTTCGCCGCGGTCCCGCTTGGTGCGGATGACGGAGATGGCGTCCATGGCCATGGCTCGGGTTCCTTCCGGGGTGCGAAGGGCGCGGCCCCTCCGGTCGACGGTACCGACGGTGTCGGCAGTCGCGCGGAGGGGCCGCACGGGAGTTACTTGGTGAGGTGCTGCGGGCCGAAGGCCTGGGGCAGCATCTCCGACAGCGGCAGGATCCCCTCCGGGGTCTCCAGCAGCAGTCCGGTGCCGCCGAACTCGTACAGCAGCTGGCGGCAGCGGCCGCACGGGACGAGGATCTCGCCGTTGCCGTCCACACAGGTGAAGTGGGTGAGCCGGCCGCCGCCGGTGCGGTGCAGCTCCGAGACCAGGCCGCACTCGGCGCACAGGCCGAGACCGTACGAGGCGTTCTCGACGTTGCAGCCGGACACCGTGCGCCCGTCGTCGACGAGGGCCGCGACACCGACCCGGTACCCCGAGTAGGGGACGTAGGCGTGGGTCATGGCCTCGCGGGCGACGGCGCGCAGCGCCTCCCAGTCGACGTCGGCGTCGGTCACTTGCCCTGTCCCTTCCGGTACGGCATGCCGTTGGCCTTCGGCATGCGCAGCCGCTGTGCGGAGAGGGCGAGGACGACGAGGGTGATGACGTACGGCGTGGCGGCGACGACCTGGTTGGGGACCTCGTTGGTGCCGGCGTACCAGGCGAAGACGAGGGCGCCGATGACCAGGGTGATCGCGGCGTTGACGTACTTCTTGCGGATGACCAGCCAGATCGCGCCGATGAGCAGCAGCAGCGCGCCGAGCAACAGCAGGGCGTGCACGTTGGCGGAGCCGCCGCGCAGGTTGAGGCTGTCGGTGTAGCCGAAGAGGCCGGCGCCGATGGCGAGGCCGCCCGGCATCCAGTTGCCGAAGATCATGGCGGCGAGGCCGATGAAGCCGCGTCCGCTGACCTGGCCCTCCAGGTAGAAGGGGTTGGCCACGATGGACAGGAAGACACCGCCGAGGCCGGCCAGACCGCCGGAGATGATCACGGCGAGGTACTTGTACTTGTAGACGTTGACGCCGAGGGATTCGGCCGCCACCGGGTTCTCGCCGCAGGAGCGCAGCCGCAGACCGAACGGGGTGCGCCACAGGATCCACCAGGTGGCGGGGACGAGCGCGACGGCGATCAGGGTCAGCCAGGAGACGTCGGTGACCAGTCCGCCGAGCAGGCCCGCGATGTCGGAGATGAAGAACCAGCCCCTGTCGTTGAGGTCGCTCAGTCCCTCCGACAGGCCCGGCACGGTGAAGTGGCCGAGCGAGTCGACCGCCGGGGACTGCTTGGCGGAGCCGCCCTGGTGGCCGACGAAGGCCAGCGGGGCGAGGTAGCGGGTGGCGCCCAGGGCGAGGATGTTGATCGCCACACCGGAGACGATGTGGTTGACGTTGAAGGTGACGGTGACGATCGCGTGCAGCAGGCCGCCGAGACAGCCGCCGATGACGCCGACCAGGACGCCGGTCCACGGGCCCCACTGGAATCCGGCCCAGGCGCCGAACCAGGTGCCCAGGATCATCATGCCTTCGAGGCCGATGTTGATGACGCCCGCGCGCTCGGCCCACAGGCCGCCGAGACCGGCGAGGCCGATCGGGACGGCGAGCTGGAGGGCGGTGGACATCTGGCTGACGTTGGTGATGCCGTTCGCGCCGGTGATCAGGCGGACGATCGAGGTCAGTGCCAGGGCTCCGGCGATGACCAGGAGCAGTACGGGCCAGGACAGGCGGCGGCCGGCCTTCGGTGCGTGCTGCAGCGACGGCTGGTTGACGTCGGTCGCTGTGGTCGGAGCGGTCATCGGCCGGCCACCTCCTTCGTGGTGTTGTTGGCGCCGAGGACATGGCCCGCGGCGAGCTCCGCGCCGACGCGGCGCTGCTGGCGGCGCAGGCCCCACTCGCGGACGGCCTCGTAGGAGACCACGACGGAGAGAACGATCAGGCCCTGCATGATGACCGCGATCTCCTTGTCGTAGCCGTGGAAGTCCAGCTCGGGCGAGGCCTTGTCGAGCCACGCCCACAGCAGGGCGGCGAAGGCGATGCCCACCGGGCTGTTGCGGCCGAGCAGGGCGATGCCGATGCCGAGGAAGCCGATGCCGGTCGGGAAGCTGAGGTTGTAGGTGTGGGAGTCGCCGAGCAGGATCGGCAGACCCGCGAGACCGGCGATGGCGCCGGAGAGCAGCATGGCGGTGAGGACCATGCGCTTGGGGTCGACGCCGCTGGCGGAGGCGGCGGACTCCGAGGCGCCGGAGGCGCGCAGGTCGAAGCCGAAGCGGGTGCGGTTGAGGACGACCCAGTAGCCGATGCCGAGCAGGACGGCGAGGACCACCAGACCGTAGATCTCGCCGGCCGCGCCCATGTCGATGCCGGGGATCCAGCCGGACTCGTACATCTCGCCGGTGGTGTTGTTGTTGCCGACCTTGACGCCGAAGACGGTGGGCAGCCAGAGGTAGCCGATCACGGAGGTCGCGATGGCGTTGAGCATGATCGTCGCGACGACCTCGCTGACGCCGCGGGTGACCTTGAGGACGCCGGCGATGCCGGCCCAGAAGGCGCCGGTGAACAGGGCGGTGAGGAGCAGCAGCGGGATCTGCAGGGCGGCCGGCAGGTTCATGTGGGCGCCGACGATGGCGGCCATCATGGCGCCGAGCTGGTACTGGCCGTCGACGCCGATGTTGAACAGGTTCATCCGGAAGCCGATGGCGACCGCGAGGGCCGCGATGTAGTACATCGACGCCTGGTTGATGATCAGGACCTGGATGTCCGAGAAGCCGGCCTGCTCGAACATGAGGGCGAACGGCTCGACCGGGTTCTTGCCGGAGGCGACCAGCACGATCGCGCTCAGCACGAAGGCCACGGCGAGCGCGATGACCGGCCCGGCCACGGCGAGGAGCACGCGCTCCTTGTCGAACTTCTTCATCAGCGGGCCTCGTCTTCCGGAGACTCGGGGGACTTGGACGTCGTGCCCGGGGTCTCGGGGGTCTCGTCGTGTTCGAGGTGGCCCTCGGCGGCGCCGGTCATGGCGGTGCCGAGTTCCTCCGGGGTGATGGTGGCCGGGTCGGCATCCGCGACCAGCTTGCCGTCGTAGATCACGCGGAGGGTGTCGGACAGGCCGATGAGCTCGTCCAGGTCGGCGGAGATCAACAGCACGGCCAGGCCCTCGCGGCGGGCCTCGCGGATGTGGTCCCAGATGGCGGCCTGCGCACCGACGTCCACACCGCGGGTGGGGTGGGCGGCGATCAGGAAGCGCGGCTTGTGGCTCATCTCGCGGCCGACGATCAGCTTCTGCTGGTTGCCGCCGGAGAGGGAGGCCGCGGTGACGTCGATGCCGGGGGTGCGGACGTCGTACGTCTCGACGATGCGGCGGGTGTCCTCCTGGGCGGACTTCGGGTCCAGCCAGATGCCCTTGGCGTTGGGCCGTTCGGTGACGTGGCCGAGGATGCGGTTCTCCCAGAGGGGGGCCTCCAGGAGCAGGCCGTGGCGGTGGCGGTCCTCGGGGATGTAGCCGATGCCCTGCTCGCGGCGCCTGCGGGTGGGCCAGGCGGTGATCTCCTCGTCGGCCAGCCGGATGACGCCGGAGTCGGCGTGCCGCAGGCCGATCAGGGCGTCGACCAGTTCGGTCTGGCCGTTGCCCTCGACGCCCGCGATGCCGAGGACCTCGCCCTCGTGGATGGTGAAGGAGATGTCGTCGAGCAGCGCCTTGCCGCCGTCGGCCGTCAGGCGCAGCTTGTCGACGGTGATGACGGGGCGGTCGGTGACGGTGGATTCGGCCGTCTCCGGCGTGGGCAGTTCGCTGCCCACCATCAGCTCGGCGAGCTGACGCGGCGTCGTCTCGGCGGGGACGGCGGTGCCGACGGTCGTGCCGCGGCGGATGACGGTGATCTCGTCGGCGACGGAGAGGACCTCGCCCAGCTTGTGGGAGATGAAGATGACCGACAGGCCCTCGGCCTTGAGCTCGCGCAGGTTGTCGAAGAGGGCGTCGACCTCCTGCGGCACCAGGACGGCGGTGGGCTCGTCGAGGATCAGGGTGGTGGCGCCGCGGTAGAGGACCTTGAGGATCTCCACGCGCTGACGGGCGGCGACGCCGAGCTCCTCCATCAGGACGTCGGGGCGGACGCCGAGGCCGTAGCGGTCGGAGAGCTCCTTGATCTTGCGGCGGGCCTTGGCGCCGATGCCGTGGAGCTTCTCGCTGCCGAGGACGACGTTCTCGAGCACGGTGAGGTTGTCGGCGAGCATGAAGTGCTGGTGCACCATGCCGATGCCGCGCGCGATGGCGTCGGCGGGGGACGAGAAGCTCACCTTCTCGCCGTGGATCGTGATGGTGCCCTCGTCCGGCTTCTGCATGCCGTAGAGGATCTTCATCAGGGTCGACTTGCCGGCGCCGTTCTCACCGACGAGGGCATGGACGGTGCCCTTGCGGACGGTGAGATGGATGTCGTGGTTGGCGACGACGCCGGGGAAGCGCTTGGTGATCCCGGCGAGCTCCACGGCGGTCACCGAATCGTTGACCGCCGCTCCGGCCGGAGGGCTGCTGGACGCGTTGATGACGCACTCTCCTGGGGACGGGGGCCGTCTACGCGCGTAGCGCCCCTACGGCATACAAAGGGGTGGCGCCCCTGACCGACGGGGTACGGGGAGCCCGGCTCCCCGTACCCCGTCCAGCGGTCGCAACCCCACGGTGGTTCAGAGGGTTACTCAGCTCGACTTGACCTTGATCTCGCCGCTGATGATCTTCTCCTTGGCCGTCTTGATGGCTTCCTGGAGCTCGGCGTCGTCCGCGAACTTCGGGTTGGAGTTCGACAGGCTCACCTCACCCGTCTTCAGATCGCCCTTGACGATACCGGTCGCGGGCTTGCCGTCCTCGACCGACTTCGCCAGGTTGTACACCGCCTTGGCGACGTCCTTCATCGCCGAGGTGAGAATCGAGTCCTTGTACTTGGCGAGGGCTTCCTGCTGGTACTGGTCGGAGTCGACACCGATCGCCCACACCTCGTTGGCGGCGGCGGCCTCGATGACGCCCTGGCCGGACAGGCCGGCGGCCGCGTAGACGACGTCGGCCTTCTTCTCGATCTGACCCTCGGCGGCGGCCTTGCCCTTGTCGGGGCTGGAGAAGCCGCCCTCCTCCGCGGTCTGCGTCAGGAACTGCGAGATGACCTTGACCTTGGAGTTTGTGTCCTTGACACCCTGCTCGAAGCCCGCACGGAACTTGTGGATCAGCGGGATGTTCACACCGCCCACGAAGCCGACGACGTTCGTCTTCGTGCTCTCGGCGGCGGCGACGCCGGCCAGGTAGGAGGCCTGCTCCTCGGAGAAGACCAGGTCGGCGACGTTGTCGGCCTCGACCGTGGCGTCGTCGACGATGCCGAAGGTGGTGTCGGGGAACTTCTCCGCGGCACCCTTCACGGCGGCGGCGTAGGCGTAGCCGACACCGATGACCGGGTTGTAGCCCTGCTTCGCCAGCGAGACGAGGCGCTGCTCCTTGTCCGCGTCCGTCTCGCCGTCGGTGGGCTCGACGTCGGCGGTCTTGTAGCCGAACTCCTTCTTCGCCTGCTCCAGGCCCGCGTACGCGGCGTCGTTGAAGGACTGGTCACCCTTGCCGCCGACGTCGTACGCGATGGCGAGGCCCTTGTCCTCCTTCGAGTCCGACGAGCCCGACGAGGTCGAGGTGCCGCCGCAGGCGGAGAGGGCGAGGGCCAGGGAGGCGGTCGCTGCGCCTGCGACCGTGATCCGGGAAATCCGGCGCATGTGTGGTGCTCCTAGTCGTACAAAGCGCCGGGACGGTTCAGCTACGGCGCTGGCTTCGCCGCAGATTAACGCGCGTAGACCTGCCTGAAAACCCCTTCTGTCCACCTTGTTATCCGGCCGTGCCCAACACGGTCCCGAGCCGTGGTCACGGGCTTGCCGATCGCGAACGAGGGGTGGCGGTGGGTGAGCGGGCGGGGGCTTTCCGCGAAGCCGGCGGGAGACGCCGAACGGGCGGGCGCCGGAGGGCGCCCGCCCGTTTCGTACCGATGCGTGATGCTCGGAGCGTTACTCCGTCTTGACCTTGATGGAGCCGTCGATGATGCCTTCCTTGGCCTCGGCCACGGCGTCCGTGAGGCCCGGGACCTCGGCCATCTTCGGGTTGCTCTCCGAGAGGCCGACGCCGTTCACCTTGAGGTCGAAGACCTGGGTGCCGGTCAGCGGCTCGCCGTCCTCCACCGACTTGGCCAGGGCGTACACCGCACCGCCGACGTCCTTGAGGGCGGAGGTGAGGATGAAGTCCTTGTACGCGGCGAGGGCTTCCTGCTTGTACTGGTCGGAGTCGACGCCGATCGCCCAGACCTTCGCCTTCGCGGCGGCCTCGATGACGCCCTGGCCGGAGAGACCGGCCGCCTGGTAGATGACGTCGGCGTTCTTCTCGATCTGGCCCTCGGCGGCGGCCTTGCCCTTGTCGGGGCTGGAGAAGCCGCCCTCCTCCGCGGTCTGCGTCAGGTACTGCGGAATCACCTTGACGTCCGGGTCGGTCGCCTTGACGCCCTGCTCGTAGCCCGCCTGGAACTTGTGGATCAGCGGGATGTCCACGCCGCCGACGAAGCCGACGGTCTTGGTCTTGGTGGCCTTGGCCGCGGCGACACCGGCGAGGTAGGAGGCCTGCTCCTCGGCGAAGACCAGGGAGGCGACGTTCTCGCCCTCGACCACGGAGTCGACGATGCCGAAGGTCGTCTTCGGGTACTTCGCGGCCACGGCCTTCATCGCGGGGCCGTAGGCGAAGCCGACGCCGATGACCGGGTTGTAGCCCTGGCGGGCCAGCGAGGCGAGCCGCTGCTCCTTGTCCGCGTCGGTCTCGCCCTCGGTGGGCTCGACGTCGGCGGTCTTGTAGCCGAACTCGTCCTTGGCCTTGGTCAGACCGGCGAAGGCGGCGTCGTTGAAGGACTGGTCGCCCTTGCCGCCGATGTCGTAGGCGATGGCGAGGCCGAGGTCTTCCTTGGAGCCGCCGCTGTCGTTGTTGTCACTGCTGGTACCGCCGCAGGCGGTGGCGGCGAGTGCGAGCGAGGCGACCCCCACCGCGACGCGGGTCAGTTTGGATATCCGACGCATCTGAAGCTCCCCATTCTCCAAAGCCCCGCAGCGGGTGCTCGGTTCGGCGCACATTAACGCGCGTAGACACTCCTGGGAACGGGGTTCCGCGGTGCCGTTATCCATTCGTGCCGATGGCCGGTTACGTCCTTGTGAACCGCGGGGCCGTAGGGGGCCGCACCGGGCGATCGGTAGGTTGCGCGCGCCTGCACGGGGTTCACGCTGCCCCTCCGCTGCGCGGCGCGCAAGCGGAGGGGGGCGGGTGGGGTGGCCGGGGTGGGTGCGGTGTGCGGGTGGTGGGGTGTGCGGGTGCGCCGGGGTGCTGGGCCGGGCCTGGGGGTTTTCGCCCCCGCCGCCCCTTCCCGTCCCGGCCCCGGGGCTCCACCCCGGACCCCGCTCCTCCAAAGGGGCTGTTCTGTGCGGGCTGGATCGGTCAGCGCAGGGCGTCCAGGAGGGCTGCCGCGGTGAAGAGTTCCACGCCCACGGTGATCGCGTGCTCGTCCACGTCGAAGTCGCCCTGGTGCAGGTCGCGCACGGTGCGCTCGCCGGGGGTGCGGACGCCGAGGCGGGCCATGGCGCCGGGGACGCGCTCCAGGTACCAGGAGAAGTCCTCGCCGCCGAGGCTCTGCTGGGTGCCCTCGACGGACTCCACCCCGCGCCGGGCGATCATCGCGTCGCGCAGCAGTTCCGTGGCCCCGGCCTCGTTGACCACCGGGGGGACGCCGCGGACGTAGTTGATCTCCGACTTGGCGCGGTGCAGGTTGGCCACCTCGTCGATGGCCGCGACCACGACGTCGGGGGCCTGCCGCCACGCCTCCAGGTCCAGACAGCGCACGGTTCCGGACAGTTCGGCGTGCTGCGGGATGACGTTGGGCGCGTGGCCCGACTCGATCCTGCCCCAGGTCACGGCGAGTCCGCTGCGGCTGTCGACCCGCCGGCCGACCAGGGCGGGCACGTCGGTGACGACGCGGGCGGCGGCGGTGACCAGGTCCGTGGTCAGGTGCGGGCGGGCGGTGTGCCCGCCGGGGCCGTCGAGGGTGATCTCCAGCCGGTCGCAGGCGGAGGTGATGGGGCCCTGGCGCAGCCCGATCCTCCCGGCGTCGACGCGGGGGTCGCAGTGCACGGCGATGATCCGGCCGATGCCGTCGAGCGCGCCGTCCGCGATGGCGTCGGCGGCGCCGCCGGGCAGCACCTCCTCGGCGGGCTGGAAGATCAGCCGCACGGGCCGGGGCAGCAGGCCCTGGCGGTGCAGCTCGGCCAGGACGAGGCCGGTGCCCAGCACCACGGTGGTGTGCACGTCGTGGCCACAGGCGTGGGCGCGGTCGGGCACGGTGGACCGGTAGGCGCACTCGGTCTTCATGTCGGGGATGGGCAGGGCGTCGATGTCGGCGCGCATGGCCAGCATCGCGGAGTCGGTGCCCGCCTCGCCGTCCGTTCCGATGTCACAGATCAGACCGGTCCCGCTGGAGAGTACGCGGGGCCGCAGACCGGCCCGCTCCAGACGCTCCTTGATCGCGGCGGTGGTGCGGAACTCCTGGTTGCCGAGCTCCGGGTGCATGTGCAGGTCGCGGCGGAACGCGACGAGCTCGGCACGCAGGGCCTCCGGCAACGCTCCGGGGAGCACCGCTCCACCGGGGAGGTCGACCTCGGACTCCAGTGACATCAGTGGTTTCACCCTTTGAAGAGTAGGGCGCCGAAGCCGACTACCGACCCTCGATCAAGAAAAATCAGCCCGTCAGACGAAGAAAATCCGGCTGCCCCACGCATAGCTGTCAATCCGGATGGGTAAACTCGCCGCCTTTTTGCGGGGTGGAGGCCCCATGACCTGCCGGATCGTGACATGCGTCACGCCATGCCCGGGTTCCGGCACCCATCCGCCTCCTTCACGGATACCACGCTCGGCCCAGCCCACGCGGACCGGTTCATCTGGCGGACAGCGGGGGCGGGTCCGGTGCCGGCAGCCGCTGGATGTCCCGCGCCGAGTCCGTCACCCCGGTCAGGAAGCCCTGCGCGCGCGGGGAGGCCGTCGTGGTCAGCCAGGCGGGGTCGATGTCGCAGACCGCCACGCGGACGTCCGTGCCGGTCAGGGCGAGCGGGAGGGTGTGGACGACCGTGGACGGGAAGCTGAGCACGGTACGGCCGATGGGGCCGCGGCGGGCGATCAGCTCCAGAGGGAGTTCGGGGCGGACGATCTCCAGGCCCGTCTCCACCGCCAGCCGGTGGAGCTTCTCGGTGCTCTCGCGGCGGTGTGCGAAGTAACGCCGGGCGCCGTGGGCGCTCGCCAGGGAGCGCACGGCCTCCAGGTAGGCGTCGCCGTCCACCACGCCGGTCTCCACCAGCGAGGTGCCCACCAGGTCGGCGCCCCGGGTGATGCGGGGCGGGCCGAAGCGGTCCCGGGTCCAGGCGAACGTGTGGGCGCGGACGGTGACTCCGGGCGGGGTGTCCTCCATGGGCATGGAGGTGAACACCTCCACCGTCCCTCTGCCGCCCGGGGTGAGCCGGCGCCGGGCGGCGGCGGACACGGGCGCGAGCAGGAGGTCGCGGGGGCCGGGACGGCCGCCCTTGCGGTGCCAGCGCACCAGCCGCTCGCCCCGGGCCAGCTGGCCGACGAACTCCATGGTCGCGGTGCCGTCGTCGACCACGACGACGTCCCGGGCCCGGGTGATCGTCAGCAGCAGCTGGACGTAGCGGGAGAAGGGGTCGCCGAGGACGACGCGGGAGGCCCGGCGGAGCAGTCCGGTCAGTCCGCCGACCGTCCGCAGCGGGGCGCCCGCTCCCCCGCGCGCCTCCTCCCAGCGGACCTCGTGGCCCTCCTCGCGGGCCAGCTCCGCCATACGGCGCAGCTGGCCGCGGGTCATCGGGTCCACCGGGGACAGCACCACCAGGGTGAGTCCCACGCCGGGGGCGTGCGCGTGCGCCCACTCCAGCACGTTGAGCAGTTGTACCGGGCTCTCGACGAAGGCGAGAGTGTGGGGGCCGGACCGGCCGGCGCGGGGGCTCATCGACGTACGACCGTTCCCGTCGTCGTGGTGGTGGGGGCGGGGCGGGGGCGGGTCAGACGGTCAGGGGTTCGCCCGCGGCCGTGGCGATCTCCGCCTCGGCGACCACGCCGGTGACGCGGCGCAGCTTCTTCATCGGACCCAGCTCGGACTCGTAGACCTTCTTGACTCCGTCGCCGAGGGACGCCTCGATGGTGCGAATGTCGCGGACCAGGCGGGACAGGCCCTGCGGCTCGACGGAGGCGGCCTGGTCGGAGCCCCACATGGCGCGGTCGAGGGTGATGTGGCGCTCGACGAAGGCGGCGCCGAGGGCGACGGCGGCGAGGGTGGTCTGCAGGCCGGTCTCGTGGCCCGAGTAGCCGATCGGGACGTTCGGGTACTCCTGCTGGAGGGTGTTGATCACGCGGAGGTTGAGCTCCTCGGCCTTCGCCGGGTAGGTCGAGGTGGCGTGGCAGAGCAGGATGTTGTCGCTGCCCAGGACCTCGACGGCGTGCCGGATCTGCTTCGGCGTCGACATGCCGGTGGAGAGGATGACCGTGCGGCCGGTGGCGCGCAGGGCGCGCAGCAGCTCGTCGTCGGTGAGGGAGGCGGAGGCCACCTTGTGGGCGGGGACGTCGAACTTCTCCAGGAAGGCGACGGCTTCGGTGTCCCACGGGGACGCGAACCAGGCGATGCCCTTCTTCTTGCAGTAGGCGTCGATCTGGCGGTACTCCTCCTCACCGAACTCCACGCGGTGGCGGTAGTCGATGTACGTCATCCGCCCCCAGGGGGTGTCGCGCTCGATGTCCCACTGGTCGCGCGGGGTGCAGATCTCCGGCGTGCGCTTCTGGAACTTGACGGCGTCGCAGCCGGCCTCGGCGGCGGCGTCGATCAGCTTGAACGCGTTCTCGATGTCACCGTTGTGGTTGATGCCGATCTCGCCGGTGACGTACACGGGACGGCCGGGGCCGGCCTCACGGGGGCCGAGGGTGCGGATGCGGGAGTTGGTGCTCATGAACGGGGGTTTCCTTACGTGGGGAGGGAATCGAGGGAGGGGCCGAGGATCCAGCCGGCGATCTCCCGGATCGCGCCGTCGCCTCCGGGCAGGGTGGTGACGGCGCGGGCGGCGCCGCGTACGACGTCATGGGCGCTCGCGACCGCCACGGGCCAGCCGACGAGGGCGAAGCACGGGAGGTCGTTGACGTCGTTGCCGGCGTAGAGCACGCGCTCGGGCGCGATGCCCTGTTCCTCGCACCACTGCTTGAGTGCGAGGTCCTTGCGGTCGATGCCGTGCAGCACGGGGAGCTGGAGCTTGCGTGCGCGGGCGGCGACGACCGGGTTCTGTTCCGTGGACAGGATGAGCAGCTTCAGGCCACTGCGGCGCAGGGCGGCGATGCCGAGCCCGTCCCCGCGGTGCACGGAGACGAACTCCCGTCCGTCGGAGTCGATCAGCACCCGGTCGTCGGTCTGGGTGCCGTCGAAGTCGAGGACGACCGCGTCGATGTCGTCGGCGGTCGGGAGGGCGCCGGGCCGGCCGGCGTCGAGGAGCGGCGCGAGGGCCCGGGCCCGGGCGAGGTCGTGCGGGTCGTCGATCTCCAGGACGCGGGCCGGGTCGGTGCGGACGAGCTCGGTGCGCCCGAAGAAGCGGTGCCGGTGCTCACGGAAGCCCGCGGCGTCCATGGCGTAGGCGGCACCGGTCTCCAGGAAGTCCTGCGGACGGTCCTGCCGCCGGGGCCGGAACGCCTTGTCGTGATTGACCCCGTGCCCCCCGGCGGCAGCGGCAGCCGGTTCCGCGCCCGCCCCTGGTACGGCGCCCACGGCAGCCGACGCGACGGCCCGCCCGCGGGAGGCGGCGTCGACGGAGGCGGCGTCGGCACGCACGCCGTGGACAGGCGCGAACGCCCCGGCCGCTTCGGAACCCGGCACAGCAGGCCGGCCACCGGTGGCAGTGTCGGTGCTCGTGTCGCCCACGCTCCCCAGGCCGGACGAGGCCGCATCGGCACCCGCGCCCCGGCCAAGGGCGGACGCCCCGGCCGCTTCGGTACCCGGCACAGCAGGCCGGTCACCGGGGGCGGTGTCGGCACCCGGCACAGCAGGCCGGCCGACGGTGGCGGTGTCGGCGCTCGTGTCGCGGTCGGGGGCGGGTGCCTCGGCGGCTGACGGGACCGGGGCCGGGCCCTTGTCACCCGCCCCGGCGGCATCGTCCGTCGTGTCGCGCCAGATGAAGCCGTGGAACGGGGCGACGGTCACCGCCGTGTCGGCGGCCTCCTGGGCCACCGCGGCGGTCACGCCGTCGATGTCCTCGCGGGTCAGGAAGGGGCTGGTGCACTGCACGAGCAGGACGACGTCCACCGGGGCGCCGTGCAGGGCCTCGTGGGCGTCCATGGCGTGCAGGACGGCCGCCTCCGAGGTCGCGGTGTCACCGGCGATGGCGGCGGGCCGCAGGACGACCTCGGCGCCGGCCTGGCGCGCGGCCGCGGCGATGGCCTGGTCGTCGGTGGAGACGACCACGTCCGTCACGTGGCGCGCGGCCCGGCACTCGCGCACGGCACGCACCACCAGGGGCACGCCGCCGACGGGGGCGAGGTTCTTCGCGGGCACGCCCTTGGAGCCGCCGCGCGCGGGAATCACGGCGAGCACCCGGCGCACCGTCGGTGGATGGGACATGGGATCAGCTCCTCGAGCGGGGTTCGGGGCGGCGGCGCGGGCGGTCACAGCTCGCCCATCCGGCGGATCACCGGGGCCACCCGCTGCACGCCGTGCCGGTAGGCGCCGCGCGCCGCCCGGCGCACGATCTGCCGGACCGCTCCGGGCTCCTTGCCGGCGGCGGGCGCGCCCGGCAGCGGCGTACCGTCGGGGCCGAGGTGGTGGCGGGCGAGGATGCCGGGCAGATAGCCGGGCGCGGTGACGGGTGTGTAGTACGGGGTCAGCGGCGGAAGCCCGCCGGGGCGGCCGAGGAGCCCGGCGATGCGTTCGCGGGCGGTGTCGAAGGCCGTCTCGTAGCCTCCTCCCGTGGCGACGCCCTGCCGGGCCACCCAGTCCTCGTCCGGCTCCGGGCGGTGTCCCGTGTCGAGCTGGTCCCAGGAGGCGAGGCAGCCGGAGCCGACGAAGTGGTGGTTGCCGAGCGCTTCCCGGATACCGAGGTCGGTGAGGATCGCGGTGGGGATGCGACGGTGCAGCGACTCCAGGGCGGCCGTGGAGCTGACCGTGACAAGGAGGTCGGTCCGGTCCAGGACCTCGCCCATGTGTCCGTAGACCAGGCGGAAGTTGGCGGGGAGGTCGAGCCGCTGGGACAGCTTCTGGTAGGGCAGTTCCTCGATGTGCGTGGTGTGTTCGCCGGGCTTGGAGCGCAGCTTCAGCAGCACGTCGCGCTCGGGGTGCCGACGGGCGTGCCGCACCAGCCGGTCCAGCAGGTACGCGCGGTCCTGGCGGCTGTCCGGGACGGAGGGCTGGGCGGCGAAGACGACCGTGTACCGGTCGTGCCGGCCGGTGTGGGCCTCCCCGCCGAGGAACGGCAGGGCCACCTCGGTCACCGAGCCGGCGTCGGCGCCCACACCCTCGTACACGGCACGGAAACGGTCGGCGTCCTGCCGGGAGTTGGCGAGCACCAGGTCGGCGCCGTGGCGCAGCAGCAGGCCGTCGGTGAGCTTCTCGTAGACGACACCGACGTATCCGGTGACGACGACGGGCCGGCCGGGCCGGTCCTCCCAGGCCCGCTTCAGCCCGTGGAGCATCGCCTGCACCCCGCCGCCGACCAGGGCGAGCACGAGGACGTCGTACGTCTCCTCGCGCATCGCGCGCAGGAACTCGACCGCGGTGACCTCTTCGAGGGAGTCCGCGCGGACGCCGACCTCGCCGAGCTGGCGGGCGGTGGGCGTGGCGCGGCCCCGGAGGAGATATCCGTCGAGGCGGAAATCCCGCGGCGTGATGCGGTTCGCGGTGAGCGCGCCCCATTTCCAGCGGGTGTCGGAATCCGCGAGGACCGCCACCCTGAGGGGCTTCGTTGCACTTGCTGGCACGCCGAAGACGCTAGGAAGCGAATTCTAGGTACGGCCCAACCGTGAATCAACGAGAAGTTAACAACAGCCCACCGCAAGCCGAACCGGCCTGTGGAAACGCGCTGCGTAGGCGCGATACACCGTACCGACACACGGAGTTCACCCCTTGTACGGCCATCGGAAAGTCGCCGATCCGGGCGGGGATCCTAATGTTTTGCGCGTGCCGAAGCTTTCGCTGATCGTCCCGTTCCACAATGTGCGGCAATACGCCCCGGACACGCTCAGAAGTCTGCGCGCGAACGCCCGCCCGGACTTCGAGTTCATTCTGGTCGACGACCATTCCCAGGACGGAACCCGGGCGATTCTCGAGCGTGCCGCCGAGGAACTCTCGGACGTCGCCCGAGTGCGTCTCCTCCGCCGTGACGGCAATGGCGGGGTCGCCACCGCGCGCAACACCGGGCTCGACGCGGCGGGCGGTGAGTACCTGGCCTTCCTGGACGCCGGCGACTGGCTGGCGCCGGGCCATCTGCCGCGTCTGGTGGCCGCCGCCGAAGGGCTGGGCTGCGACTTCGTCCGTACCGACCAGGTGCAGGTCACCGGCCGCGCCCGGTCGGTGCGGCGGGTGCCGGTCGGTCTGCGGGGCGAGGTGCTGGACCCCAGGGAGTCGATCCTGCCCGCGGACCGGACGACCTCGGTGGACTATGTGTACGTCTGGGCCGGCGTCTACCACCGGCGACTGCTCGAGCGAGGGCTGCTGCACTTCACCGAGGGGCTGCACACCGCCGAGGACCGGCCGTGGACGTGGAAGCTGCACCGCGAGGCGGAGTCGTTCGCCGTGGTCGACCTGCTGGGCGTGTTCTACCGGCGCGGGGTCGACTCCTCCCTCAGCCGGATCGGCGACGCCCGCCAACTCGACTTCATCCGCGCCTTCGACCAGATCGTCGAGGAGACGGCGGCGGACCGGGACGCCGGCCGGCTGCTGCCGAAGGCGGTGCGGACGTACTGCGCGATCATCGCCCACCACCTGTCCGAGCAGGACAAGTTCGAGCCCGCCGTGGCCCGGCGGCTGCGGGCGATGAGCGCGGCAGCGCTGCGGCGGATGCCGCAGGACGTGCTCGACGCCGTACTGGAAACCATGGACGTGCACCGTGCCGTCCGGTTGCGGCGGCTGCGGCGCCGGGCCGGCATGGGGAAGGAGGGCGCCTGATGTCCCGTACCACCCGGATCTTCTGCGCCTCGTCGCTGTACGACGTCGCCACGCAGGTGGCCGCGATCGAGTCCGGCTGCTTCGCGGGGGCGGCGCGGCGGGTGCTGCTGTTCTGCGACGACTCGGCGGTCCCCGAGGCCGCACCGGCGCCGGACGGGCTGCCGGGGTTCGCCGTGCTGCGCGACCGCTTCGACGAGGTGCTGTCCTGGAACGAGGCGATCCGGCCCTTCCACCCGGCGGCCTGGACGCCCCGCTCCGAGGACGTTCCGCTGCTGGAGCGGCATCTGCGGCGGCTGTGGGGGCTGGGCGACGACCGCGTGGAGCTGGTGCTGGGGCGCCCGGACGTCCCCCCGGCCCTGGCCGTGGCCCAGGTGTTCACCGGGGCCCCGGTGCACGTCTGTGCCGGCGGACTGACGGGCTACGGCCCCACGCGCGGCAAGCTCGATCCGCTGATCGGCACCCGGGTGCGGCAGGTGCTGCATCCCGACCTGGTGCCGGGTCCGACGCCGATGCTGCTGAGCGAGTTCGACGTGCCGGCGCGGGTGGTGCCGACGGACGCCTTCCTGAAGGTGACCGGCGAGATGGCGGCGGCGACGGACGACCTGCCTCCGATACCGGAGGGTGCGGCGCTGCTGGTGGGCCAGTGTCTGTCCGCGCTCGGCATCCACGCGCCCGGCGAGGAGGACGACCTGCACGTGCGGATGCTGCTCGCGGCTGCCGGACGCGGCCACCGCGCGGTCGTGTTCACCCCGCATCCCGCCGCCCCGGCCCGGCACGGCCGCGCGCTGCGGGACGAGGCGGAACGGCTCGGGGTGGACCTCACGGTCCTGGACGAGCCCGTGCTCGCCGAGGTGCTGTACGAGAAGTCCCGGCCGGCGCTGGTCGTCGGCTGCTCGTCCACGGCCCTGTTCACGGCGTCCGCTCTCTACGGCCTGCCGGTCGTCCGCGTCGGCACCGGGTGGCTCCTGGAGCGGCTGACGCCGTACCGGAACGGCAGCAGGGTCCCGGTCGTCCTGGCCGACGCGCTGCTGCCGGGCGCGGAGGCGGAGGCGACGGAGGACGCTCTCCCGGTCGGCGAGCTGACCGACCTCGTCACCGCGCTCGGCTTCACCATGCGGCCGGAGGTCCACCCGCACCTGCGCCCGGTCGCGGAACGGTTCCTCGCCCGCCACGCCGGCCGGCCGCACATCCGGCGCTGGTTCGCACGCAAGCGGCTCACCTCGCTCGGGCTCCCGGGAGGCATCCCGAAGCAACTGGCGTTCCTCCCCCGCAACAGCACGGCACGCCGGGTGGTACGCCGCGCCCGAGCACTGAAGAGAACCGTGAGAGGCCAACGATGACACCCGACTGTTCACCCGTTGTCCATGCGAAGGCCACCGGCGGACCGCCGTGCTCGGGCACATTCGGGCCTCCGGTCGAAAGGACGGTGGCAGGGCACGACGAACGCCGGGCCTGAGCCTCGCATCACCGCCGCTTCGAGCCCCGAAAGAGAGAACCACGTGCCGAAACTGTCCGTCGTCGTCCCGATGCACAATGTGGAGGCGTTCGCGGAGAGCACCCTGCGCAGTCTCGCCGCCAACGCGCACCCGGACTTCGAGTTCCTGCTCGTCGACGACTGCTCCACGGACGCCACGCCCTGGGTGATCGACCGCTGGGCGGAGAAGCTGCCGGGCGCGCGGGTGATCCGGCACGGGACGAACCAGGGCATCGCCCAGGCGCGCAACACCGGAATCGACGCGGCGGAGGGCGAGTTCCTCACGTTCCTCGACGGCGACGACTGGTACGGGCCGCGCCACCTCGCCGGGATGGTGCGGGCGATGGAGGAGTTGGGCTGCGACTTCGCCCGCACCGACCATGTGCAGGCCACCGGCACCGAGCGGGTGATCAGGCGGCCACCGGCCCCGGCGCGCAACGCGGTGATGGATCCCCGCGACGGGATCACGCCCGTCGACACCGAGACGATGGTCGACTACCCCTTCGTCTGGGCGGGCATCTACCGCCGTCACCTGTTCGCCGACGGCGCCATGCGTTTCGTCACCGAACTGCGCACGGCCGAGGACCGGTTGTGGATCTGGCGCCTGCACCTGACGGCCCGGACGTACGCGTCCCTGGGACTGCACGGGGTGTTCTACCGGCGCGGTGTGGCCACCTCCCTCACCCAGATCAAGGACTCCCGCCAGCTGGATTTCATCCCGGCGTACGACCTGCTGCTGCGGGACGTGCAGAACGACCCGGAGACCGACCGCTTCCTCCTCAAGGCCGTACGCACCTACTGCGCCATGATCGCCTTCCACATCGGCAAGGCGGACGCGTACGAGCCCTCGGCGGCGCAGCGGCTGCGGCGCGAGGCACGGGACGCGCTGCACCGCATGCCGCAGCAGGCGCTGGAGGAGACCCTCGCCACCATCGACAGCACCCGGAGCAGGCTGCTCGGCCGCCTGCGTGACGGGCGGAAGGCTGCCTGATCCATGCCGCACACCACCCAGATCTTCCAGGTCTCGACGCTCTACGGCGCGGCCACCCTGGCCGCGGCGCTGGACGCGGGCCTGTTCGGGCCGCGCGACAAGGCCCGCCGCATCCTGCTGGTCTCCCACAACGCCGCCGTCCCGGAGACGGCCCTGCGCCTGGACGAGATGCACGGCTACGGCCCGCTGGCCGGCCGCTTCGACTCGGTGGTGAGCTGGAACGAGGCGATCAGCCCCTACCATCCGAGCACCTGGGGCCCGCGCGGCAACGACACGGTGCTGTGGCAGCGGGCCTTCCGGCTCCTGTGGGACATCGACGAACAGGACGGGGTCGAGCTCGCCGTCGAGTCGATCCAGGTCAACCCCGCCCGCGCGCTGGCGGCCATCTTCTCCGAGGCCGCCGTCGACGTGTACGCCGACGGACTGATGAGTTACGGCCCGACGCGGGAGAAGCTGCCGCTGACCCTCGCGCGCCGCGTCCGGCGGCTGCTCCATCTGGATCTGATCCCGGGTCTGCGGCCGCTGCTGCTGTCCGAGTACGGAGTCGATCCGGTGATCGTGCCGGACGAGTCGTTCCGGGGTGTGCTGGACGAGATCTCCCGGGACGCGGCGGACGACCCGCGGCTCGCGCCCGTGCTCGACGAGGCGCCGACGGCCGTGCTCCTCGGCCAGTACCTGGCGGCGCTCAACATCCTCAGCGCGCAGGAGGAGGAGGACCTCCACGTGCGCATGCTGACCGGTGCCGTGCGCGCCGGGCACCGGTCCGTCGTCTTCAAGCCCCATCCCACGGCCCCGGCCGGCTACTCGGCGGCCCTGGGCAAGGCGGCGGCGGACGCCGGCGTACGGCTGACCGTGCTGGACGCTCCGCTGCTGGCCGAGACGCTGTACCACCACGGCCGGCCCGCACTCGTCGTGGGCTGCTTCTCGACGGCCATGGTGACCGCGTCCGCCTACTACGACGTGCCCGTGGCCCGGGTGGGGACGGCGCTGGTCATGGGCCGCCTCGAGCCGTACCCGAACAGCAACCGGGTGCCGCTGGCGGTGATCGACCATCTGGTGCCGGACCTCGAGCGGGACGAGACCCCGGCCGTCGTCGGCCCGGCGCCGGACACGCTGTCCCCGCTGGTCCGGGCGGTCGGCTTCTGCATGCAGCCGAAGACGTACGCGAACCTGCGGGAGCCGACGGCGGACTGGCTCCGTGCGCATCTGGCCGGCACGCCCGGCCACTACTTCCCGGAACTGCGCCTGGCCGAACTGTCCTTGCCGGGCAGCACGCCCCGCACCCGTGCGAAGGTCCAGGCCGGCCGGGCAAAGCGCGTGGTGGGCAGAGCGGTACGCCGCAGAAGGTAACGCTGCTGCGGGCCGTCGGGCACGACGGCCCGCAGCTGGATCGCCAACCGAGACGCACCGGTCACAGCCGCGCCACCCACCCGTCAACCCCCGTACACCACACGGCTCCAGAGTTGCGCGGTGCCCAACGACACCGCCGTACGCCTGCCGCAGCAAAAGGCCGGCACCAGATCCCCCGCAGCACAGCCCGCCCCACGGGAACACCGCTACGACATCGACCTGATCCGCCTGCTCTGCTCCGCGACCATCATGCTGGGCCACGTCGGCGCCCAGTTCATCCACGCCACCGGCAACGACCCGGCGAACGGTTCCGGCACCTACTGGGCAGGGCACGTCGCCGAGGCGATCAACCCCTTCGCGGTCCCCCTGTACTTCGCCATCGCGGGCTGGGCCGTACTCGTCGGCGCACCCCCGCGCGACAGCGCACGCATGTGGCAGCGGATCGTCCGCAACATCGTCCCGCTCTTCGTGTGGACGGCGGTCTACCTGCTCTGGGCCTGGCTGCGCGACCGCAACGAGCGTCCCATGACGGAACTGGCGACGGACTCCCTCTTCGGCTCCGTACAGCCCGCCTACCACCTGTGGTTCATGTACACCTACATCCCGGTCATCGCGCTGCTCGCGTTCGCGATGCTGGTCAGGGCCGGCCGGCGGCCGTGGGGCCTGGGCGCGGCGCTGCTGGGCATCGCGGTCGCGCCGAGTGTGCTGACCACGGTCACCGAAGTGACGGGGCGCGACATGCCCGCCTCGGCCTGGGGGTTCAGCACCTACTCACTGGTGTACGCGGTGGGCGGCGCGCTGCTGTTCGCCCTGCCGGCCGGAGCCGTGCGGCGATGGCGGTGGCCGCTGCTGGTGGTGCTGCCGCTCACCATGGCCGGGGCGCTCTGGTACAACACGCAGATCCATTACGTGATGCCCAACGCGCATGTGTTCGTCGCCGCCATGAGCATCTGCGTACTGCTGCTGATCAGCAGGATCCGGGTGCCGGAAAGGTACCGGCCGCTGCTGAGGAGGCTCGCCGGGGCCGCACTCGGCGCGTACATGGTGCATGTGCTGTTCGTCGAGGAGATCGTCACCCCTCTGGTGTCGACGGGTCTGGGCGGACCGGCGGCAGGGCTGCTCCTGACCGCCCTGCTGGCCGCGGTGATGGCCTTGTCGTTCGCCGCCAGCCTTCTGTGGGGGAGTCTGAACCTGCGGCGCCTGCTCGGCTGATGACCCGGTCCGCGGGCGGACTCAGCGCGCCCCACGGCGGGCCTCGATGCCGGCGACGATCAGGGCGAGGCCCTCCTCGAAGTGTGCGTCGTAGTTGTCGAAGAGTTCCGTGCCGGCCCGGGCCGCCAGGGGGTGGTCGGCCAGCATGCGGGCACGGTCGCCCACGTCGAAGCCCTCGCGGCGCTCCCCGGGCAGGGGCACGACGCCCTGTTCCTCGGTGACGAACCCAAGCGTGTAGAGGTAGCTGGTGGTGAGCGCGCGGACGGCCTGCACGAGGGTGAAACCGGCGGACGTCAGCAGACGCAGGTTGTCCTCCATCTGCTCGGCGTGCTCGATCCCGGTGAAGCGTGAACCGCTGAAGACCTTCGCGCCGTCGCGGTAGGCGAGCAGCGCGGTGCGCAGGCCCCGGTTGGCCTTGAGCAGCCGCTCCTGCCAGGTGTCGTCCGGACTGAGCGAGCCCTGGGCGGCCATACGGCGGTAGATCTCCGTCGCCATCTCGTCGAGCAGTGCCTGTTTGTCCTTGAAGTGCCAGTACAGGGCGGGCGCCTTGACGTCCAGCTCCTTGGCGATGAGGCGCAGGGTCAGGCCGTTCAGGCCCACCTCGTTCAGCAGCTCCAGCGCCGTGTCGGCGACCCGGCGGCGGTCGAGCGGGGCGCGTCGTTCCGTACTCACGCTTGACAATTTAACACCGTTAGGGACACGCTCTGGGCACTTAACGACGTTAAGGAGTGTGGATCATGAACGACCCCGATGTGCTGATCGCGGGCGCCGGGCCGACCGGCCTCACCCTCGGCATCGACCTGGCCCGGCGCGGAATCGCCGCGCTGGTGGTGGAGCGGGCGGACGACCTGTTCCCCGGTTCGCGCGGCAAGGGGATGCAGCCGCGCACCATGGAGGTCTTCGACGACCTGGGCGTGCTGGACGCGATCCACGCGGCCGGCGGCGGCTACCCGGTCGGCATGGTCTGGCAGAACGGCGAGCGCAGGGGCGAGCACCACATGTTCGACCCGGCCGAGCCCACCGAGGACGCGCCGTACAACGCGCCGTGGATGGTCCCGCAGTGGCGCACGCAGCGGATCCTCCTGGAGCGGCTGGAGGAGCTCGGCGGCAAGGTCGCCTTCGGCCGGGAGGTCACCGGCGTGACCCAGGACGCGGAGGGGGTGACCGCGCACTTCGCCTCCGGCGAGCCGGTGCGCGCCCGGTATCTCGTCGCGGCGGACGGGGGCCGGTCCGCGGTGCGCCGCAGCCTGGGCATCGGCATGACCGGGGAGGAGGTGGATCCGCTCCCCACGCTGGTGGCGGACGTCCGGATCACCGGACTGGACCGGGACAACTGGCACATCTTCCCGCCGGAGGGGACCCGGGAGTTCCTCGCGATCTGCCCGCTGGCCGGGACGGAGGACTTCCA
Source organism: Streptomyces malachitofuscus (assembly GCF_055571035.1). Taxonomy (NCBI): domain Bacteria; kingdom Bacillati; phylum Actinomycetota; class Actinomycetes; order Kitasatosporales; family Streptomycetaceae; genus Streptomyces; species Streptomyces malachitofuscus. Next base: position 48,393 of record NZ_JBVIGA010000033.1, read on the forward strand.
GCTGGTGGCCCGGTTCGCGGAGGGGGCGGAGGTGGACCTCTCGCTCGACGGCGTACGGAAGGTGGTCGCCGCCCGCTCCCACCTCGCCGCCGAGGACGTCAAGGAGGTGCGGTGGGCCTCGGACTTCCGCCCGAGGGCCGCGCTCGCCGACCGGTTCCGCGCGGGCCGTGTCCTCCTCGCCGGTGACGCGGCGCACGTGCACTCCCCGGCCGGCGGTCAGGGGCTCAACACCAGCGTCCAGGACGCCTACAACCTGGGCTGGAAGCTGGGCGCGGTACTCGGCGACGGTGCGGGGGCGGGGCTGCTGGACACCTACGAGGAGGAACGGCGGCCGATCGCCGCACAGATGCTGGACCTGTCCACCAGCGTGCACCGGGGCGAGACCCGACGGGGCGGGGCCACCCGGCAACTGGATCTCGGCTATCCCGGGTCCTCGCTCACCGCGGAGACCCGCGCGGAGCCCGGCCCGGTGCGCGCGGGCGACCGGGCCCCGGACGGCACGGTGGGCGACGTGCGCCTCTTCGACGCGTTCCGGGGACCGCACTGGACCCTGCTTGCCCTGGGCACGGACGACGTCCCCGGACCGACCGCAGCCGTACGCGTGGTGCACGGACCGGCCCACCGTGCCTACGGCACGGGGCTGTTCCTGGTCCGGCCGGACGGCTATGTGGGCTGGGCGGGAGACACGCCGGCCGGACTCCCGGAGTACCTGGCCCGGTTCACCGGGCGCTGAGCCCCAGGGTCTGCCCTACGCGCTCGCCAGCGAGAGCTTCGCCGCGAAGCCCAGGAACAGCGCGCCCGCCGCCGAGGTGGCACCGGCCGCCAGCCGCCGCCTGCGGCGGAACGCCTCGGCCAGGCGGGTGCCGCCGAAGATCAGCAGCGACAGGTACAGGAAGCTGGCCGCCTGGAGCAGGCCCCCGAGGACGATGAAGGACAGGGCGGGATAGGCGTAACCGGGGTCGACGAACTGCACGAAGAAGGAGATCAGGAAGAGGATCGCCTTCGGGTTGAGCAGCGACACCACCAGCGCGCGGCGGTAGGGGCGCTCCTCGGCGGGCGCGACCGCGGGCACCTGCGCCGGTGCCGGCCCGCCCGGCGTCTTCCACATCTGCCACGCCGAGCGCAGCATGCCGTACGCCATCCACGCCAGATAGGCGGCACCCGCGTACTTCACCACCAGGAACAGCAGCGGGGTGGTGGTCAGCACCGAGGCAGCGCCCAGCGCCGCCAGCGTCATCAGAACGGCGTCCCCGGTGAAGACACCGGCCGCCGCCACATATCCGGTGCGGACGCCCTTGCGGGCGGCCACGGAGAGGACGTACAGCGAGTTGGGCCCGGGCAGCAGGATGATGAGGACGAGGCCCGCCAAGTAGGTGGGAAGGTCGTTGACGCCGAACATGGAGGGAGTGTCGCACGCGGGTGCGACACTCCCGCCAGGGTGTCTCAGCCGGCGAGAAGGCGGCTCAGAACGCGTCGCTCGGCACGTAGGTGCCCCACACCTCACGCAGGGCGTTGCACACCTCGCCCACCGTCGCCCGGGCCTTCAGCGCCTCCTTCATCGGGTACAGGACGTTGTCCTCCCCCTCGGCCGCCTTCCGCAGCGCGGCCAGGGCGGAGTCGACCGCCTGCTGGTCGCGTTCCGCGCGGAGCCTCGCCAGCCGCTCGGCCTGCTGGGCCTCGATGGCGGGGTCGACGCGCAGGGGCTCGTAGGGCTCCTCCTCGTCGAGCTGGAAGCGGTTGACGCCGACGACGACCCGCTCGCCGGAGTCGGTCTCCTGGGCGATGCGGTAGGCGCTGCGCTCGATCTCGTTCTTCTGGAAGCCGTGCTCGATGGCGTTGACCGCGCCACCGAGGTCCTCGACCTTCCGCATCAGCTCGAGCGTCGCCGCCTCGACGTCGTCGGTCATCTTCTCGATGACGTAGGAGCCCGCGAACGGGTCGACGGTCGCCGTCACGTCGGTCTCGTAGGCGAGGACCTGCTGGGTGCGCAGGGCGAGGCGGGCGGACTTGTCGGTCGGGAGCGCGATCGCCTCGTCGAAGGAGTTGGTGTGCAGCGACTGCGTGCCGCCGAGCACCGCCGCCAGGCCCTGGACGGCGACGCGGACCAGGTTCACCTCGGGCTGCTGGGCCGTCAGCTGCACCCCGGCCGTCTGCGTGTGGAAGCGCAGCATCAGCGACTTGGGGTTCTTCGCGCCGAACTCCTCCTTCATCACCCGCGCCCAGATCCTGCGGGCCGCGCGGAACTTGGCGACCTCCTCCAGGATGGTCGTGCGGGCCACGAAGAAGAAGGACAGGCGCGGGGCGAAGTCGTCGACGTCCATGCCCGCCGCGACCGCGGTACGGACGTATTCGATGCCGTCGGCCAGGGTGAACGCGATCTCCTGCGCGGGAGAGGCGCCCGCCTCGGCCATGTGGTAGCCGGAGATCGAGATCGTGTTCCACTTCGGGATCTCGGCCTTGCAGTACTTGAAGATGTCGGCGATCAGCCGGAGGGAGGGCTTCGGCGGGAAGATGTACGTGCCCCGCGCGATGTACTCCTTCAGCACGTCGTTCTGGATCGTGCCCGTGAGCTTGTCGGCGCTCACGCCCTGCTCCTCGGCGACCAGTTGGTAGAGGAGCAGCAGGAGGGCGGCGGGCGCGTTGATCGTCATCGACGTGGAGACCTTGTCCAGCGGGATGCCGCCGAACAGCACCCGCATGTCGTCGATCGAGTCGATGGCGACACCCACCTTGCCGACCTCGCCTGAGGCGATCGGGGCGTCGGAGTCGTGGCCCATCTGGGTCGGCAGGTCGAAGGCGACCGACAGGCCCATCGTGCCGTTGGCGATCAGCTGCTTGTAGCGGGCGTTGGACTCGGTGGCGGTGCCGAACCCGGCGTACTGGCGCATCGTCCAGGGCCGGCCCGTGTACATCGTCGGGTACACGCCCCGCGTGAAGGGGTACGTCCCCGGCTCGCCCAGCTTCCCGGCCGGGTCCCAGCCCTCGAGAGCGTCCGGCCCGTAGACCGGTTCGATGGGCAGTCCACTCTCAGTGGATCGGGCACTGCCCGACTCGCGCGCCATGGTGTGATGCCTCCCGCTGAGCGGCGTTGCTCGCCCACATACCCGTCAGTTGTCCGTTCGCCCGTACAGGCCGACCTGCACGGACTGTAGCGGTGCGCGTGCGGCCCGGTGCAGGGGCACACGCTGGGACCTTCCTCACAGCCGGGATGGGACCCCGCTCACAGCACCCACCTCGGCGGTTGTCCTGCCGGTCACCCACCACCATGCCCCTTTGTTCGGCGGCGGTCATCTCCGGGGTAAATCTCTAGTGAGATCCGGGAACGACGGTGAGACGACGGGGGGCCGGGGTGCGTAGTACGGGCATGGGGAGGACAGGGGTGGCATGCCTGGCGGCGCTAGCGCTGGCGGCCGGCGCGGCCGGCTGCACCGTGCGGCCCGCCGGCGCGGACGGGGAGGGCCGGTCGCCGGTGCGGATAGAGATGCCGAGCCGGACGCCGTCCCCGTCGGCGTCACGGACGCCGGACGACGACCGGCCCGCGTCCCCTTCGGGCTCCCCGTCGACGCGGCGGGCGCCGCGCGTGCTGTGGTCCCCCGGCGACTCCGGGCGGGACATCCGCGAACTGCAGGCCCGGCTGCGGCAGGTCGCGTGGATCTTCCACGGGCCCACGGGGACCTACGACGACCTGACGGTGAAGGCGGTCCGGGGCTTCCAGGGCAAGCGCGGACTGCCGAGGACCGGGGTGACCGACAGCGTCACCTGGCAGCGGCTGCTCGCCATGACGCGCGAGCCGGGCACGTGGGAGCTGTACCTGATGGGGGGACAGCCGGCCGACGCTCCCGACCCGCGCTGCAGGTCGGGCCGGGTGCTGTGCATCAGCAAGTCGAGCCGCACCCTGCGCTGGATGATCGACGGCCGGACGGTGTCGACCATGCCGGTCCGCTTCGGCTCCGCGTACACACCGACCCGGGAGGGTGTCTTCCAGGTCTACTGGAAGTCCCGGCACCATGTGTCCACGCTCTACGACTCCCCCATGCCGTACGCGATGTTCTTCAGCGGCGGCCAGGCCGTGCACTTTTCGGCCGACTTCGCCGCGCGGGGCTACGCCGGCGCCTCGCACGGCTGCGTCAACGTCCGGGACGAGGCGGCGATCGCCCGGCTCTACGGGCAGGTGCGCAACGGCGACAAGGTGATCGTGCACCGGTGAGATGGGGCGCGGGCGGGACCGGGGGAACGTGTCCCACCCGCGCCGGGTGCACGAGCCGCGGGTACGGGGGGAACCCCGGCTCCGTGCGACGGCCGATGACCAGTCGGCTCACTCAGTACTGCGTTGCGGGGTCCGGAAGTGTCACACCCGGCGGCGAAGAAATTTCAGCGATCAATAAAACAGCAGGTCAGGGGCGGTTTGCGCGTCCGTGGCTCTGGCCCTGGCCCTGGCTCTGGCCGCCATCGTCGCCCGTGTCGGGATCATGGCCGTTCTTCTTGCCCCCGCCGCGCCCCTTGCCGTTGCCGTTGCTCCCGCCGTTGCCGTTGCCGTTCGTCTTTCCGTTGCCGTTGCCGTTGCCGTTGCTCTTGCCGCTGCCATTGCCGCTGCTCTTGCCGTTGCCGTTGCTCTTGCCGGTGTCGGCGTCGGCCTCGGAACCGGTGGTGTCCGCGTCGTCCGCCTTGTCCGCCTCGTTCATGGACAGCGCGTCCTCGCAGTATCCACGGACATGGGAGGGGCCTCCCGCCTCGTTCTCGAGGAGGCGCCGGCGATCGCCGTTCAGCTGTTTGCCGTCGCGCCAGGCACGGCAGGCCGAGGCGAGCTGCTTCCAGCCGCGTCCGGAACCGGCCGCCGGGTCACCGGCGTCGCCGTCGCCCTGGGCACCCGCCCCCTCCTCGCCCTTGTCCGCGGCGTCGCTGGAGTGCGCCTCCCCGGGCGTGGCTCCGCCGCCGGGCGGCGGCGACACCAGGGGGCGTTCGGGATGCGAGGCGGTGGCGGTGACGGAGGCCGCGGGGTCGGACCGGGGGGCGTCGGAGGGCGTCGGCAGGACTCCGGCACCGGCCAGGACCGCGGCGCCGCCGACCATGCCGGCGACCAGCGCGGCGGCCAGTCCGAGCCGCAGAAACCTCGGCCGGCCGGGTCCGTCCCCGGTTCCGGAACGATCTTCGCGCGTAGTGCCGATACGGACCGGACCGAGGTCGGCGGGTTTCGCCCCGGCGCGGTGAACGGCGCCCGCGTCCACGGCGGGTTCGCCCTCGCGTTCCTCCCGCACCTTGCGGAAGGCGGCCAACGCGGCCGCCTCCCCGGGTAGTTCCTCGTCGGGCGACGGTGGCGGGGCGGAGAGCGAGCGGAGTGTTCCGGCGAGCCGTTCGGCCTGGTCACGGGTGGTGGGATCGGCAGCTGCGGGTGGCTCTCCGTTCAGGAATCGCTCCGCGGTCCCGCGGTCCAGCCACCTGTACTGCTCGTCGGCCATCACATGTCCTTCTGCGTCCGCGCTCGCATCTGCGTCACACTCGCGGACGTCACCGTACGACGGCGTGGTTCTCTCTGGGGCGGAAGGGCGTCGAGTACCCCGGCGGATTCCGGATGGCATTCCGGATCGTCACCGAGCAGTTCGGCCAGCCGTTTCAGGCCCCGGTGGGCGGCGGTCCGTACGGCGCCGGGGCGCTTGCCCAGCGTCTCGGCGGCGGACTTGGCGTCGAGGCCCACCACCACGCGCAGGACGACGGCCTCGGCCTGGTCCTGAGGCAGCCGGGAGATCAGCGAGAACGCGCCGTCGGTGGCCAGCGCCTCCATCGCCTCGCCGGCGGTGTCGGACTCGGCGGCCCGCCCGGTGAGCTCGGTCTCGTCGCCGCCGATCGCGGGACGGCGCCCGCGCATGCGTATGTGGTCCAGCGCGCGGTTGCGGGCGATACGGGCGGCCCAGCCGCGGAACCGGTCCGCGTCACCGGTGAACCGCGCCAGGTCGCGCGCTATCTGCAGCCACGCCTCCGACGTCACGTCCTCGGCGTCGGGCTCGCCGACCAGTGTCCTGACGTATCCCAGCAGCCGCGGGTGCACGGCGCGGTACACAGTGCGGAACGCGGTCTCGTCCCCGTCCTGTGCCGCACGCACCGCGGCGGTCAGCTCCGCGTCGTCCCCCAGCACACGCGCACCCTCTTTGCGCCTAAACCGGCGCCGCTCTCGCGGACCGGGATCTCGCCGTCGTGGTCAGTCAATTGATGGTTGCGGTCTCTGGTCGCAGCGGGCGTGGTCACGTATCCGCGCCGCGGCCTGGCGCGAAAGGCACGTTACGGCCTGAATCCTCTCCCCGTCCATGTCCGTACAAGATGCAACTAACCCGTGACCCAGGATGGTGTGACAGAAAACGCACCCTCGACGCTGTAGAGGGTACGGGTCGCCGCGCGGCCCGTGCCGCGCGACGGCCGGGGCCTCTCCTGTGGGGGGTGGCGGCCTCGGCCGTTGCCTCGGCGTCGGCGCAGCGAGCGCGCATTTCTCCGTCCTCCCCGGTAACGGGCGTCAACGGGCGTGCGTCACGGGTTCCTGCCGCCGGGTTCGGCGGGCTGTCCCGCGCTTCCGCCCGCACCGTTGCCGCTGCCGGCACCGTCGGCCGGATTGCCCGCGTTGCCCGCGCCGTCCGCGTTGCCCGTGCCGCCGGCCGGATCACCGCCCGTGCCGCTGTCCGGGGCGTCGCCGGCGTTGCGCGAGGCGGCGTCGCCCGCGTTGCCCGAGGAGCCGTTCCCGGACCTGTCCGGCACGGCCGTGCTCCTCCCCGGCACCCCGGTGCTCCCGGGCCGCGCCCCGTCCTGTTCCGCCAGGCCCGCACAGTAGGCGTCGACGTGCGACGCGCCGCCGGCCGCCTCCGTGAGCCGCTTCCAGGCCGTCGCGTCCAGCGCCTGGCCCCGCCCCTCGACCTTCTCGTAGGCGCGGCAGTGGGCCTCGGTGTCCCCCGCGGTGCCGGGACGGTCCGCGCCCCGGCCGCCGGAGCCGTCGCCCGGTGCGGCGGACTTCGGGGTGGCCGGAGGGGTGGTGCCGGACGGCACGTGGGTGCCCTTGGGGTCCTCCACCGGTCCGTCCGTCGAGGAGCCCGCCACGCCGATCCCTGCGACCGCGACCCCGCTCAGGGTGAGGCCGGCGACCAGTGCGGAGAGCGTGGCCTTCAGCGAGCGGCCGCCGAGCCGCCGCCGACGGGCCCGCCAGTCGTCCCGGCGCCGGGTGCGCGCGCCATGCGCCCCCGACTCCCGAGCGGCGACGAACGCGGCGACGGCCCGCTGCTCGGCCCCGGCGTCCACGCCGTCGCGGATCAGCGCGGCGGCGAGCAGTGTCTCCACGCCGGCCGTGCCGACGGCGGGGCGGCCACCGGGGACGGGATCCGGACGGTCCTGCGCGGGCACCGTGCCCTCAGGGTGCACACGCCGACGGCCGGCCTGCCCGCCGTCGCTCTGCCGTTCACCCATGTCCGTTCCCGTCCCTGCTCGGTCCTGCTCGATCCACTCGGTTCACCCGGCCCGCGTGGCCCCGTGGGGCCCGGCGCGCGCCCTCGCGGTCCGCCCGTGCGGGCGGGCCATGCCCGGACCGACGGATACGTTCCGCGTGTCCGGCCTGTTCAGCGCCCGGCCCGCGGGGGCCGTCGCGGGCCGCCGGGGCCGGACGGTCCGGGGCGGGCACCGCTGCGCCGCCCGCCGTCCCGGCCCATGTTCATGTCGACTCACCCAGCGTCCGCGGCGCCTCATCCGTCACACTTTCGGCACCGAGCTGCCTGGCGAGCCGCTTCAGACCCCGGTACGCGGCCGTCCGTACCGCCCCCGGACGCTTGCCCAGGACGCGGGCGGCGGCGGGGCCGTCGAGGCCGACCACCACGCGCAGCAGCACGGCCTCGGCCTGGTCCCGCGGCAGCCCGCCGACCAGCTCGAGGGCGTACTCGGTGGACAGGGCCTCCATGGCCTGCTCGTAGGTGCTCTGCGCCCCGGGCAGGTCCAGTACGTCCTGCTCGATCGTCGAGGCGCGGGGCCGCACCCGCTGCCGGCGCAGGTGGTCCAGTGCCCGGTGCCGGGCGATGGTCGCCGTCCAGCCCCGGAACCCGGCCCCGTCGCCCTTGAACCTGCCCAGGTCGCGGGCTATCTCCAACCAGGCGTCCGACATCACGTCCTCGGCGTCGTCCCCGACGAGCCCGCGCACATACCCGAGCAGCCCGGGCTGTACGAGCCGGTAGGCCACGGCGAAGGCGGCCTCGTCCCCCTTCTGGGCCCGCGCGACGGCCGCGCCCAGTTCCCCGTCGTACGCCTGTGCGCGGCGGGGTTCCCCTCCGTGGCCCAAGAACCGTCCTCGTCCGTACCGAGCGGGTAGCGCGTCCCTATCGCTTGGTGTGAGCACATCCGTCGGTGCCCACACCCCCACGGTCATCAGCGTCCGGCGCCAGGAAAGTGTCACAGCTCGTCACCCGTCTCCTGCGTCACATCCGCACCGGTCACGGCCGGTGACCCACCGTCAGGGAACCGCGGGCCCGCCGAGGTAGGAGCCGTCCCGGCCGTAGGGCCAGGCGTTGGCGACACAGCCGCGCAGCCCCTTGATCTGCTGCATCATCGCGGGGGCCGGACGGCCGGGCCCGGGGCAGGTTTCGTGGCCGTGTCCGATGCGGTGGCCGACCTCGTGGTTGACGATCAGCGCGCGGTACTCGCCGATCGGGCCGTCGAACTGCGGTGAACCCAGCACCCAGCGCTTGAGGTTGACCACCACGTCCGTGCCGACGCTGCAGTTGACCTCACCGCGGGTCAGCAGACCGGCGGCGCCGCAGATGCGGTCGGTCGTGCCGGGCGTCGCGATCTTCACAACGAAGTCGTACGCACCGGAGCTGACGAGCCGGAAGGAGTTCACACCGTCCCGGGTCCAGCCCCGGCGGTCGGCCAGGACCGCGGAGATCTCGGCGGCGGCCGCGCTCGCCGAGACGTCGACGCCGTTCTCGACCAGCACCTTGTAGCGCCGCACGCGGCTTCCCGTACCGACGACCGTGCCGTCGGACTGCGCCGTGACGAAGGTCCCGGGTCCGGTGGCGGGGATGTCGATCTGCCCGGACGACGCCGAGGCGGACGGGGACGTGCTGGGGGACGGGGAGGACGAGGCGGAGGGCGACGGGGACCGGGACGGGGAGGCGTCGGGGCTCTCCGGGGCCCGCGACCCCGGGGCCCCGCCGGTCGCGCCGGTGTTCCCCTCCAGCATGTCCCCGACGGCCGCGGCCGCGTCACCGGCGGAGGCTCCCCGGTGGTCCTGGTAGTACGCCACGGCCGCTCCCGAGGCGACCATCACGGCCGCGAAGGCCAGTCCGGCCGGTACGGTCCGGGTCCAGCGCCGTCCCCCGGAGCGCGACCGCCCCCGGGCGGATCCGCGCCGCGGCGCGCTTCCGCCCCCGCGCCGGTCGCCGCGCCCCGGTCCCTCTCCCCGTCCCTCCCGGTCCCCGTTCCCGGGCCGCCCCCCGTGCCCTCGTCGTTCCCCACGTCCGTCACGCTTCCCCACGACGGGAATCCCCCCATGTCACGTTTGTTCCTCATCAGGCGGCGGTGGTCCGTCCGGCACGCCCGTGCAACACCAAGTAGAAGGTCTGCAGTGATTCCTGCCGGCCCGCCTCGAACCGGTTGTGCACCTTGCCGACCGGGTTCCAGATCCGTCCGTCCGGCATCCGCACCCCGACCGGCTGGCCGAAGCAGGCGCGCTGTCCCTCGTCGAGGTCCACCCACACGCCGCCCGCGCGGCGCACCAGCACCTCACCGACGTAGGCGCCGAGGGCGAACAGCGTGCCGCGCACCCGCTCCCTGTCGGTTCCGCCCTTGCGCAGCCCGTCGACCAGGGCGTCGACGACGCGCAGGCTGGCCACGGAGTAGTCCAGCGGAAGCCGGCTGCGCCCGGTGGCCCGGGCGACGAAGGCCGCCGCACACGGGCGCATCTGTCCCGCGCCCGGCACTCGCTCGTCCGCCGCCCCCATGGGACACCGCCCCTCCGCTCGGTCTCTGGGGGAACCCGGGCGGGTTCCCCCAGAGGATCAAGCGGGTGGGACGTCGTGATCATCACGGGTCACGGGCGTGGCGATCGCCACACGGCCGGCTCACGGATTCCGTACAACCTTTCGGCGGCTCGTACGTCCGTGAAGGGACATCGGCGGATGCACGGATCCGGTGACCGCGGCTGTGACGTTTGGCCGGGCCTTGACGCTGTGTGAGTGCCACCTGTGGGACAGGTGGTGCCGATGTTCCATTTCTAGGGGTGGGGTAGTTGAGTCCTCGCAGGACCCATGCGTACAAGCCGCTCAGCCTGAGACGGCGGGCGTGGCTGACCGTCGGAGCCGTCGTGCTCAGCGGCGCGGGCGTCGTCACCTACGCGGTGGCCGACCAGTCCTCCGCGCCGGCCGAGACCGCGGAGAAGCCCCGCGATCCGAGCATCCACACGCTGAAGCTGGAGAACCGGGGCTCCGGCCGCCGGGGGCTGGACCGGCAGACGACCGAGCAGTTCAGCGCGGTGCTCGTGACCTGGGACAACCCGGAGGCGGAGGCCAAGGGCACGCCCGAGGTACGCACCAGGGACCTTCGGACGGGCAAGTGGTCCGGCTGGCAGGAGCTGGAACAGGAGCCGAACCAGGCCGACGGCGCCGAGGGCGAGCGGGCGGCCACCCGGGGCGGCACGGCCTCGCTGTGGACCGGCGACGCCGACGGCGTCGAGGTCCGGGTGGTGAAGGACGACGGCACCCAGGCGGGCGGCCAGCCGGCCGGGATGGACGTCAAGCTGCTCGACCCCGGTACGGACCCCGAGGGCGCGCCGGACGTGGCGGACATGGACCCGGTCGCGTTCGCGGCGGACACCACGGCCCCGGTGACCCCGGCGCCGTCGGAGACGCAGCCGCAGGACACCGAGCCGCCGTCGTCGGCGCCCGCGACGGAGACGGCCACGGACACCGCGGCCGCGACGCCGAGCGGAACCCCGTCCGGGACCGCCACGGAGACCGCGTCGCCCTCCCCGACGCCCACCGTTCCCGAGCCCCGCCCCTCGACGGTCGTGAAGCCGCCGGTCATCACGCAGGCGGAGTGGGGCGCGTCCACGGACTACGACGGCACGCCGAGCTACGGCACCGAGATCAAGGCCGCCGTCATCCACCACACCGGCGTCGACAGCGACAACGGCGTGTCCTGCGCCGACTCGCGCGCCCGGATGCGCTCCATCCAGCAGGAGCACTTCGCCCGCGGCTACTACGACATCGGCTACAACTTCGTCGTCGACCGCTGCGGCCAGATCTTCGAGGGCCGCAGCGGCGGCATGGACCTGCCGGTGGTCGGCGCGCACGACGTCGGCTTCAACACCGACACGCTCGGCATCTCCTACATCGGCAACTTCGAGAGCGCGCAGCCCAGCCGGGCCGCGATGGACTCGATCGCCCGCGTCGTCGCCTGGAAGTTCGGGATGTACGGCATCGACCCGACCGGCACGGTCACGCTGACCTCCGGGACGGAGGCCGGGGTCAACGGCAACAAGATCGACAAGGGTGAGTCGGTCACCCTGCCGCGCGTCTTCGGCCACCGGGACACCAACTACACGGCCTGCCCGGGCAAGAACCTCTACCCGAAGCTGTCCCGGATCGCCGCGCTCGCCAAGACCCCGGGCATCTCCCACGCCCTGGCCACCTCGGACTACAACCGGGACGGCCTGGCCGACCTGGCCGCGGGCACCCCGCGGGTGCAGAGCGGCGCCGGCAGCGTCTCGGTGGTCCCGGGCGGCACCGACGGCCCGGTCACCGGTGCCCGCACGACGCTCATGCAGAGCAGCCCCGGCGTCTCCGGCAACGACGAGTCCGGTGACGGCTTCGGCACCTCGACCGCGTGGGGCGACGTCAACGGCGACGGCCATGCCGACCTCGCGATCGGCGTCCCCGGCGAGAACGACACCAGCGGCCACGCCGACCGCGGCTCGGTCGTGGTGATGTACGGGCCGGAGCTGAACACCGGTTTCGGGTACACCACGTCGGGGGTCACCGAGACCGGCGCGAAGCTCGGCACCACGGTCGCCGTCGGCGACTTCAACGGCGACGGCAAGGCGGACGTGTTCGCCGCCGGCTCCGGCAACGGCGGCAACTGGAACGCCCGGCACACCGGCGGCGCCACCAGGTCCGGCACGCTCACCACGGCCACGGGGGCCCTCGCCCATCTGGACGCCGCGAGCGGTGACTTCAACCGCGACGGCTACGCGGACGTCGCGCTCAACTACCGCGACACCGGCGGCATCAGCCGCGTGGTCCGCTTCGCGGGCTCCGCGTCCGGTCTGGCCAAGGCCGGCGTCCTGTCGGTCAAGGGCGGGCGTTCCATCGCCGCGGGCGACATCAACGGCAACGGCTACGACGACATCGTCATCGGCCAGCCGGCGGCCGAGGAGTCCGGCGGTACGACGTCGGGCGGGCGGATCACCATGCTGCTCGGCACGTCGTCCGGGTTCACCACCTCCGGCATGAAGACCATCCACCAGGACACCACCGGCGTCCCCGGCGGCAACGAGGTCGGCGACGCGCTGGGCACCTCGGTGTCAATCGGCGACTACAACGCCGACGGGTACGCGGACGTCCTGGCCGGCTCCCCCGGCGAGGACCTCAGCCGCGACGGCGCCAACCGCAAGGACGCGGGCGCCGCGATCCTGGTCCGGGGCACGTCGTCCGGCATCACCGGATCCGGCTCGGTGTTCGTGTCCCAGGACACCTCCGGCGTCCCCGGCGCCACGGAGTCCGGTGACCGGTTCGGATCCGCGGTGTCCCTGACGGACCTGTCGGGCTACGGCCGCGCGGACCTGACGTTCGGCGCGGACGGCGAGGACACGTGGGACGGCGCGGTCCTGTACCTCCCGAGCAACAGCTCGGGACTCGGGTACGGCGACACGGTGTTCTACGGCAGGGGCACGTTCGGCCTGGCGGCGGACGTCCGGCTGGGCGGCACGCTGACACCGTGACCCGGTGACGACGACGGCCGGGGTTCCGCGCGGTGCGCGCGGGGCCCCGGCCGCTTCGTGTCCGGCACCGGCCGGTGCGCTCTACCGGCCGGTGGCCGCCACGCAGACAGCACCGGCCACCGCGGCCGTCAGGAACAGCAGGACCAGGCGGGCCGTCCAGTTGTCCTGCTCGATCGCCCGGCGGATCGTCCGCCAGAACTCCTTCGCCATGCGGCCTCCCGGCCCTCGTCGGTCATCGGCACGACGGGGACCACTCGGCCCGCCTTCTCCTGCGCCACGGCACGTGGGAACGTCACACCGGGCGCGGCCGGACGGGATGCGGGGTCACGGGCGCGGTGCTCCGCCGGCGGCGTCCCGGCACAGCAGCCGCAGCGACCCGTCGTGGGTGTAGCAGCGCCGGGCCTCGTCGATCGGGTCCCAGAGACGGCCGTCGGGGGTGCGGACCCAGTGCTCGCCGCCGGAGGCCCACCACTCGCCCCCGGCCTGACGGACGATCACCTCACCGGCGTAGGCGCCCAGTCCGCGCAGCACCAGTTCCACGGCGGCGTACGGTGCCGCCTCCCGGCGTATGTCCTCGATCATCCGGTCGACGCTCCACAGACTGCGCGCCGAGTAGTCGAGGCGCAGTCGTGCCCCCTCACGCATCGCCGCCACCGCGTCCGCCGCCCAGCGGGCCGGCTTCGTCGCCGCCGAGGGCCTGGTCTCCTGCTGTGTCGTCACAGTCGTCGCAGTCGTCACATCCTGAAGAGCGCTGCGGCGAAGCGTTTCGTCACCCGTATTCCAGGGGTTCCCACAACGGGCGCAGGACCACCCCAGGACGGTTACAGCAGGCCCCTCAGCCGTCCCTGCGGCTGCGGCGGGACACCGCCGCGCGGAGCACCCGCCGCCCCTCCGTCGACACCTCCAGCGCGCTCCGCAGCCCCGCAGGCCCGTGGGCGGACAGAAGCTCCAGCACGGACACCTGGCGGCGCAGTTCGGCGGCCAGGAGCGGCGACAGGCCGTCGGCCTCGCCCTCACGGCACACGTCGGCCGGGCCGCCGTCGTCGGCGGCGGCGCCGTCCAGCAGCCGGTGGATGCGCAGCGCGGCGAGGGAGCACGCGTCGGCCCACTCCCGCAGCCCGGCGGCCGACCGCTCCGCGGGGGCGGTGGCGAGCATCGTGTGCGCGAGCACCACCGACTCGTCCGCGTCGCCGGCCACCGTGTCCAGCTTGCCGCGCGCCTGCTCCAGCCGTTCGGCCCAGTCGTCGGCGGCGGCGTCCTCCGCGAGGCTCGCCCACAGCGGGCGCAGCACCTCGTCGTCGCCGCCCAGCAACGGCACGCACCGGTCCAAACAAGCCAACCCGCTCACGGCCAGCCCGCGCTCGTCGGCCTGTGCGATCAGTTCCACCAGGCTCATCCACGCCTCCCTTGCGGGTCGTCACAGGCCCCGGAAGAGGCCCTTCACGGGCCTTGTCCCTCACGGAGCCCGCATCGTCCCTTACTGCGTGCGATGAGCCCGGAGTGTCACTCGGGCACCACTCCGAGCCGGTCGAGGAGACGGAAGAAGAGGTTTTCGGCCACCGGATCCGGGTCGGCCTTGAGGATCTCGACCAGGTCCTCGGCGAGCACCGTGTGCCCCGCCTCCTCGGCCCAGAAGACGGCGCGTTCGGCCGCGTCGGCAGGCTCCAGGAAGTAGTCGTCGACGGTGAGCCCCTCCTGCTGTCCGTCGAGATAGCCGGCCATGGCGGTCCGTGCGAGGCAGGTCGTCCACGCCCCGCTCTCCGGTGACGCCGCCTCCACGACCACGCAGTCGCTGTCCATGACGTATCCGAACAGCGCGGGCGCGCCGGTCTCCCGGGCCAGGTCGTTCATGTTCCCGATGTCGCCCTCGCCGCCCGGGTACTCCCACACCTGCCATCCGTCCGGCGCCGAGGTGCGCAGGGTCAGGCCCCCGGCCGCACCGGCCAGCGCGTCCGATTCGGCGAGCGGCCGCTCCCCGCGGCCCACGACGAAATACCCCCAGTAGCCCATGTGCTGCCGTTCCCCCCGGTGTGTCGGTTCGGATCACGAAAACACCACCACAGTCGCACGGGGGTTCGCAGGCTTATGCGGCAATCCGTCGGGGGGACGGGCCGGCGCGGCGGTCAGCCCAGTTCGTCCGCCAGGCTCCGGAACTGCGCCCAGGACAGCTCGGGTGCGTCCGGGTCCCACAGCTTCTGGACGGTCGCCCGCAGCGGCATCCGGATGCCGGCCGCGATCTGGTCCTGGGTCTGGGAGCGGGGCAGGTCGCCCCAGATGGCGAAGGACCCGCCGAGTATCTGGTCGTCGTACCGCTCGGGGACCGCGGTGGTGCCGCGCAGCACCAGCGGCGTCCACTGCTCGTAGATCCGCTGCCCCGTCGGATAGACGAAGGTCAGGGGCTCGCCGAGCACGTAGTAGAGGAACTCGTCGTTGTAGTTGATGACCTCGCGGCCCTCGCGCAGATACTCGACGGGCTGCCGGGCCCCGATCTCCTTGCCCGTCCAGTAGGCGACCCGGATGTCCTTGTCGGCCTGCGCCGAACCGCCGCGGAAGAAGCCGTCGTTCCAGGCGCGGGGCGTGCGGTCGTGGGCGCGGACGGTGGCGGCCCGGTCGTTGAGCCAGCCGGTCGTCAGGTCCTCGACCCTCGCGCCGGAGCCGTACTTCTTGCGCGCGGCGGCGGCCAGATCCGGGAAGGACGCCTCGGGGTCGGACACCACCAGCGCCTGGTACTCGTCGCCGCCCAGGTGCCACTGACCGCCGGGGAAGAGACCGGCGTACTCGTGCAGCAGGTCGTCCACGATCTCGGCGGACTCCGGCCTGGAGATGTCGATCGCGCCGCGCACGGCGCCGCCGTTCACGTTGCGCAGCTGCAGGTCGGGGTGGGCGGCGATGACCGCGCCGAGGTGACCGGGCGAGTCGATCTCGGGTACGACGGTGATGTGCCGGCTCGCCGCGAGGCCGACGATCCTCTTGACCTGGGCCTTGGTCAGATGCTCCGACGAGACGATCTCGGGGTGGGAGTCGGACTCGACGCGGAAACCCTGGTCGTCGGAGAAGTGCAGGCCGAGCTCGTTGAACTTCAGGTCCCCGAGCTCCCGGATCCGGTCCTCTATCCAGTCGGCGCTGTAGTGCTTGCGCGCGATGTCCAGCATCATCCCGCGCCGCTCCTTGGCCGGCTCGTCGCGCACCACGCCCTCGGGTGCGGTGCCGGCCCCGGCCACCTCCTGCTTGAGGGTGCGGGTGCCGTAGAACACGCCCGCCTCGGCCGGGGCGGTCACGGTCACCCGCCCGCCGCGCACGGTCATCGTGTACGACTCGGGGTTCGCGCCGGCGCCGCGGTTCAGCTCCAGCCGGAGGTCCCCGTCCCGCTCGTCGTCCTTCTCGCCCGCGTACGTCAGCCCCAGCTCGCCCGCTATCAGCCGGCCCTCGTCGGCCAGCGCCGGATCGGCCACGACCACCCGGTGGTCCCGCGCCGGACGCCACCCGGGACCGCGCTCCGCCGTGTGCTCGCGGACGGCGGGTATGGTGCGCGGCGCCTTCGACAGCGGGTAGCTGCGGGTGGGGCTCGGGGTGGGGCTCTGTGCCGCCGTCGGCCCCGTGGACGCGCCGTCGCCGTCCGAGGACACCCACAGGCCGATGCCCACGCCGGTCCCCGCCACCAGCGCGCCGGCGGCGACGGCCGCGACCAGCGCCCGTCGCTCCCTCACCGCCCCCGTTGTCGAGCGCCGCCTGTGCTGACTGTGCTGACTGTGCTGACTCACCCCGCCAACGTACGACCCGTTCGGGTGAAGGGCGTCGACGAACCGTTCTCAAACTCTGCCGTCCGGGTGAATCGGGGGTACCGATCGGACACGCCTCGGACTCACTCGATAACGTGACGTCAGAACTCTCACAGCATCCACCACCGACACACACGCGACGCCCACGAGGACCCACGCTGCCTGCGCACCGTCTCCCAGACCTCCCCGGCCGAGTCGCCATACCCGGACAGTCCCGCGGCGCGCCCGGCACCACGTCCCCGCTCGAGCGGTTCAACACCGCCTCCGCCCAGGACGCCGAGCGCGCCCTTCTGGCCTGCCTGCACAGCCTGCGCTGGGCCCTGCGCGTCGCCGGCCATCGCCCGTACCCCGACCTGGCGTCCCTCCTGGCGGCCGCGGACGAGGCGGCGTACGACCTCTCCGCCAAGGAACTGGAGGAGGCCCTGGCGGCGGAATCCCTCCCCGCCCTCCCCGAGGACACCTACTCCGCCGCCCACACGGCCCTGAGCGCGGCCCACGCGGCCTACGCGGCCAAGTTCGGACACGTCTTCGTCATCTCCCTGGACGGAGTCCCCGAGGAGGAGTCCCTGGACCGCGTCCTGACCGACATCCGGTCACGATTGGCAAACGATCCTGAGGACGAACGGGTCGTGGCGGCGGAGCAACTGCGCCGCCTGGCCAGGAGGCGGCTGACCGACGTCCTGGGGGTGCGGGGAACTGCGCGCCCGGCCACGGACGTCCCCGCACCCGGCACATGCGACCTAGCCCCACCCCGGTAGCCGCCAGAAACGGGCCCCGCACCCCTTTGAGTGCAAGTTCGATCACACCGGCAGGCCCCCTGTAAGCACCGCAGGTACACGTCGCTACCATGCTGGGGGCCGGTGGACCGTACCCGGCCGGGCCCGACCGACAAGGAAAGCCGGCGCGGCCCCAACCCCCGCTCCCGGAGGAAATTTCCGTGCCGGCTGGAACGCTGTACCGCGGCCGGGAAGGAATGTGGTCCTGGGTGGCTCACCGAGTCACCGGCGTCCTCATCTTCTTCTTCCTGTTCGTTCACGTGCTGGACACCGCACTCGTGCGGGTGTCCCCCGAGGCCTACGACGAGGTCGTGGCCACGTACAAGACGCCGATCGTCGCGCTGCTGGAGTACGGCCTCGTCGCCGCCATCCTCTTCCACGCGCTCAACGGCCTGCGTGTCATCGCCGTCGACTTCTGGGTCAAGGGCGCCCGCTACCAGAAGCAGATGCTCTGGACCGTCGTCGCCATCTGGGTCGTGCTGATGCTCGGGGCGATCTACCCCGTCCTCGGCCACGCCGCTCGTGAACTGTTCGGGAGCTGACGCCCATGTCCACGACTGAAACCTCCACCTCGGGCATCGGCCCCGTCGAGGGCGCCTCGCTGTACTCCGTCGACAACCCGGCGCCGGTCATCGAGCCCCCGCGCAAGCGGACCAGGAAGACCCCGAAGTCCACCCGGGGCAACTTCGAGCTGGCCGCCTGGCTGTTCATGCGCCTGTCCGGCGTCGTCCTGGTGGTCCTCGTCATCGGCCACCTGCTGATCCAGCTGGTGCTCGACGGCGGCGTCTCCAAGATCGGCTTCGCCTTCGTGGCCGGCCGCTGGGCCTCGCCGTTCTGGCAGGTCTGGGACCTGCTGATGCTGTGGCTCGCCATGCTGCACGGCGCCAACGGCCTGCGCACGGTCATCAACGACTACGCGGAGCGGCCGAACACCCGCCTGTGGCTCAAGGGCCTGCTCTACACCGCCACGGTGTTCACCATCCTGCTGGGCACGCTGGTGATCTTCACCTTCGACCCGAACATCCGCTAGGCACGGGGCTGCGAGAACTATGAAGATCCACAAGTACGACACCGTCATCGTCGGCGCCGGTGGCGCCGGTATGCGTGCCGCCATCGAGGCGACCAAGCGCAGCCGCACCGCTGTCCTGACCAAGCTCTACCCCACCCGCTCCCACACCGGCGCCGCGCAGGGCGGCATGGCCGCCGCGCTGGCCAACGTGGAGGAGGACAACTGGGAGTGGCACACCTTCGACACGGTCAAGGGCGGTGACTACCTGGTCGACCAGGACGCCGCCGAGATCCTGGCGAAGGAGGCCATCGACTCGGTCCTCGACCTGGAGAAGATGGGCCTGCCGTTCAACCGGACCCCGAACGGCACGATCGACCAGCGCCGCTTCGGCGGCCACAGCCGCAACCACGGCGAGGCCCCGGTCCGCCGCTCCTGCTACGCGGCCGACCGCACCGGTCACATGATCCTCCAGACGCTGTACCAGAACTGCGTCAAGGAGGGCGTGGAGTTCTTCAACGAGTTCTACGTCCTGGACCAGCTGATCACCGAGGTCGACGGCATCAAGAGGTCCGCCGGTGTGGTGGCCTACGAGCTGGCGACCGGCGAGATCCACGTCTTCCAGGCGAAGTCCGTGATCTACGCGTCCGGCGGCACCGGCAAGTTCTTCAAGGTCACGTCCAACGCGCACACGCTGACCGGTGACGGCCAGGCGGCCGTGTACCGGCGCGGGCTGCCGCTGGAGGACATGGAGTTCTTCCAGTTCCACCCGACCGGCATCTGGCGCATGGGCATCCTGCTGACGGAGGGCGCCCGCGGCGAGGGCGGCATCCTGCGCAACAAGGACGGCGAGCGCTTCATGGAGAAGTACGCGCCGGTCATGAAGGACCTCGCCTCGCGTGACGTCGTCTCGCGCTCCATCTACACGGAGATCCGCGAGGGCCGCGGCTGCGGTCCCGAGGGCGACCACGTCTACCTGGACCTCACCCACCTCCCGCCGGAGCAGCTGGACGCCAAGCTGCCCGACATCACCGAGTTCGCGCGGACCTACCTCGGCATCGAGCCCTACACGGACCCGATCCCGATCCAGCCGACCGCGCACTACGCGATGGGCGGCATCCCGACCAACGTCGAGGGTGAGGTCCTGGCGGACAACACCACCGTCGTGCCGGGCCTGTACGCGGCCGGCGAGGTGGCCTGTGTGTCCGTGCACGGCGCCAACCGTCTGGGCACCAACTCGCTGCTGGACATCAACGTGTTCGGCAAGCGGGCCGGCATCGCGGCGGCGGAGTACGCGCAGACCGCCGACTTCGTCGAGCTTCCGGAGAACCCGGAGTCGCTCGTCGTCGAGCAGATCGAGCGGCTGCGCTCGTCCACCGGCAGCGAGCGGGTGTCCGAGATCCGCCGCGAGCTGCAGGAGACCATGGACGCCAACGTCATGGTGTTCCGCACCGAGCAGACGATCAAGACGGCGGTCGAGAAGATCGCCGAGCTGCGCGGGCGCTACAAGAACGTCGCCATCCAGGACAAGGGCAAGCGGTTCAACACCGACCTGCTGGAGGCCGTCGAGCTGGGCAACCTGCTCGACCTGGCGGAGGTCATGGCCGTCTCGGCGCTGGCCCGCAAGGAGTCCCGCGGCGGTCACTACCGCGAGGACTACCCGAACCGCGACGACGTCAACTTCATGCGCCACACGATGGCGTACCGCGAGGTCGGCGCCGACGGCACCGAGACCGTCCGTCTGGACTACAAGCCGGTCGTCCAGACCCGCTACCAGCCGATGGAGCGTAAGTACTGATGGCTACCCCTGTTCTGGACAAGGCGGACGCGGCCGGTTCCCCCGAGCCCGGTTCCGCCGACTCCCCCTACATCACCGTCACCTTCCGGATCCGCCGGTTCAACCCGGAGGTCTCGGCGGAGGCGACCTGGGAAGACTTCCAGCTGGAGATCGACCCCAAGGAGCGCGTCCTCGACGGTCTGCACAAGATCAAGTGGGATCTGGACGGCACGCTGACCTTCCGCCGTTCCTGCGCCCACGGCATCTGCGGTTCCGACGCCATGCGGATCAACGGCAAGAACCGCCTGGCGTGCAAGACGCTGATCAAGGACATCAACCCCGAGAAGCCGATCACGATCGAGGCCATCAAGGGCCTCACGGTCCTGAAGGACCTGGTCGTGGACATGGAGCCGTTCTTCCAGGCGTACCGGGACGTGATGCCCTTCCTGATCACGAAGGACACCAACGAGCCGACGCGTGAGCGTCTGCAGTCCGCCGAGGACCGCGAGCGTTTCGACGACACGACCAAGTGCATCCTGTGCGCCGCGTGCACGTCCTCGTGCCCGGTGTTCTGGAACGACGGGCAGTACTTCGGCCCGGCGGCGATCGTCAACGCGCACCGCTTCATCTTCGACTCGCGTGACGAGGCCGGCGAGCAGCGGCTGGAGATCCTCAACGACCGCGACGGCGTCTGGCGCTGCCGCACGACCTTCAACTGCACGGACGCCTGCCCGCGCGGTATCGAGGTCACGAAGGCGATCGCCGAGGTGAAGCGGGCGCTGATCACGCGCCGCTACTGAGGTACGCCGCACGTCCCCGAGGGCCCCGTCTCCTGCTGGAGGCGGGGTCCTTCGGCATGCGTGACACAGGCCACTTCCCAGCGAGTTGAACACGTTCAAAACATGGGTCTAGAGTCATTCCCGTCAGCGTTTTGAACGCGTTCAAGAAGGGCTGGGGGACATGGACCGCACGGTCATCGCCTACGTCATCTACCTCGTCGTCAGCATCGGGCTGACCGTCTGGGTGGCCCGCACACTGAGCAGGAACGGGCGGATCTTCCTCGCCGACGTGCTGCACGGCAACGAGAAGCTCGCCGACGCCGTCAACCACCTCCTGGTGGTCGGCTTCTACCTCGTCAACCTCGGGTTCGTCGCGCTGTACCTGAGCGACGACGAGACGATCACCGACACCCGGGGCGTCTTCGAGGCCCTGTCCACCAAGCTCGGCGTGGTGCTGCTGGTGCTCGGGGTGATGCACCTGCTCAACGTGTACGTGCTCAACAAGATCCGGCGGCGCGGGGTGATGGAGCGGGAGCAGCTGCCGCCGGTGCCCCCGCAGGGCTGGGCCGCCCCCACGGCCGGGGCGTGAGCGGCGTGGCGACCGCGTACGGGGACCGGGACGCCGCACGCGTCCCGGTCCGCCGGCTCACCGTGCTGTACGACGCCGAGTGCTCCCTGTGCGCCTTCGTACGGGACTGGCTGGTGCGCCAGCCGCAGCTGGTGCCGCTGGAGCTGGTCCCGGCGGGATCACCGGCGGCCCGGGCCGCCTTCCCGGGCCTGGACCACGGGGCCACCCTGGAGGAGATCACCGTCGTGGCCGACGGCGGTCAGGTGTACCGGGGGGCCGCCGCCTGGATCGTCACCCTGTGGGCGCTGCGCAGCCACCGGCGCCTGGCCCACCGCCTGAGCACCCCGTCCGGCGCGCGGCTCGCCAAGGGCGCCGTACTGGCCGCCGCCAAGTGGCGCGGGGCCACGGCCCGATGGGGCGGGCGCGTGTACCACCGCGGCGACGGGTGGACCTACGACCCGCGCGACGGCTGGAGCTACACCCCGCCGAGCTGCGACGCCGACGGCTGCACCGCCCCGTGAGGGGCCAAGCCCTGGCGTTAGGCTCTGTTTCCGTGTCCGCGAAGAACGACGGCCCCGACGGCGGCGCCGCACTCAGCAAGTCCGAGCAGACCCGCGCCCTGATCCTGGAGACGGCCATGCGGCTGTTCCAGGAGCGCGGGTACGACAAGACGACGATGCGGGCCATCGCCAAGGAGGCGGGCGTCTCCGTCGGCAACGCGTACTACTACTTCGAGGGCAAGGAGCACCTGATCCAGGGCTTCTACGACCGGATCGCCGCCGAGCACCAGGTGGCGACCCGGGAGATCCTGGCCCGGGAGACCGACCTGGAGGCCCGGCTCGCGGGCGTGCTGAAGGCGTGGCTGGACATCGCCACGCCGTACCACGAGTTCGCGGTGCAGTTCTTCAAGAACGCGGCCGACCCGGACAGCCCGCTCAGCCCCTTCTCCCCCGAGTCGGAGCACGCGCGCGCGGAGGCGATCAGCGTGCACCGCGCGGTGCTCGCCGGGACGCGGACCAAGGTGCCCGAGGACCTGCGGGACATCCTGCCCGAGCTGATGTGGCTCTCCCAGATGGGCCTGGTCCTGTACTGGATCTTCGACCGGACCGAGGGCCGCGAGCGCAGCTACCGGCTCGCCGAGCGCGGCGCCCGGCTCACCGCGCGGGGCGTGGCCCTGGCCCGCTTCCGGGTGCTGCGGCCCCTGGTCCGCGAGGTGCACGAACTGTTCACGGAGTTCCTGCCCGGGATGACGAAGGCGCTGCCGGACCCCTCGAGGAAGGGGGCGCCCGCCGCCGACGGGCGCCCCGACACCGTCAGTTGACGGCTTCCACCCCACCGGGGGTGAGTTCCACGTCGTGCACCAGCGGCCCGTCCGCCACGGTCACGTGCGCCGCGCGGGAGCCGTACGAACTCGCCGTGGCCGCGAGCAGATAGGTGCCCGGGGCCGGGACGGCGACGATGTAGGAGCCGTCGGCGAGCGAGACCACACGGTCCAGCTGCCGGCCGCCGGACGTCATCAGGGTGACGGCCGCGCCCTCGACGGGTTCACCGTCGACGGTGCGGACGAAGCCGTGGACGACGGAGGAGGAGCCCGCACGCTGCCCCGGGATCGCCGACGGGGTCCCGGGCTCCGGACCGTCCTCCTTCGGCTCGACCGCCAGATGCGGCAGCCGCTTCTCCAGACCGGCCGGCAGCCACCAGTTGGTCCGGCCGAGCAGATGCATCACGGCCGGGACCAGCGCGGTGCGCAGGATGAACGCGTCCAGCGCGACCGCGGCGGCCAGTCCCACGCCCGCCATGGCGGCGCCGTAGTCGCCGCTGAGCACGAAGGCGAGGAAGACGCAGACCATGATGAGGGCGGCGGAGTTGATGACCCGGCTGGTCTCCGCGAGGCCGACGCGCACCGCGCGGGCGTTGTCCCGCGTGTGCACCCACTCCTCGTGCATCCGGCTCACCAGGAACACCTGGTAGTCCATGGAGAGGCCGAACAGCAGCGACAGCATGATGATCGGCAGGAAGGACGCGATGGGGCCCTCCTGGCCTAGACCCAGCACGTCCAGTCCGATGCCCCACTGGAAGACCGCCACGAGCACACCGAAGGAGGCCGCCGCCGCGAGCAGGTTCATCACGGCGGCCGTCAGCGGCACCACCAGGGAACGGAAAGCGAGCAGCAGAAGCAGGAAGCCGAGGCCGATGATCGTGATGATGAACAGCGGCAGCCGCTCTCCCGTCACCGTCGCGAAGTCCTTCGACACGGCGGTCACCCCGCCGACGTGCGCATCGACGCCCGCCTCCGGGATGACGTCCTCACGCAGGGTGTCGATGAGCCGGTCCGTCTCCACGTCCTGCGGTGAGGTGTCGGGGACGACCTGGATGACGGTCACGCCGTTGGCGGGCGGCACCGCGGCGACCTGGGCGACGCCCTCGGTCTCCCGCACCGCCGTCACCAGGCCCTCGGACGCCTCGCCGTCCACGACGACCTGGAGCGGGCCGTTGAATCCGGGCCCGAAGCCCTCGGCGAGCAGATCGTAGGCCTGCCGGGTGGTCATGGAGGCGTCGTCGTTGCCCTGGTCCACCGTGCCGAGCCGCAGCGACAGCAGCGGGACCGCGAGCGCGGCCATCAGCACGACGGCCACCACGGCGACGGACCGCGGACGGCGTTCGACGGTGGCGGACCAGCGTGCGGCGAGACCGCTCACCGCCTCGGTTCCCGGGCCCGCCGCCGCGAGCCTGCGACGCTGGCGGCGGCTGAGCACCCGGTGGCCGAGCAGCCCGAGCAGCGCCGGCAGCAGGGTGACGGCGGCGAGCACGCTGAGCACCACGGTCAGTGAGGTGCCGATGACGACACCGTCCAGGAAGCGCAGGTTCGTCACCAGCATCCCGGCGAGCGCGATGCACACCGTGCCGCCCGCGAACAGCACCGCGCGGCCGGAGGTGTTGAGGGCGGTGACGGCGGCCTCCTCCGGGTCGGCGCCGCGCAGGATGCCGCGCCGGTGCCGGGTGACGATGAACAGGGCGTAGTCGATGCCGACGCCGAGGCCGATCAGCGTGGACAGCAGCGTGGCGAGTTCGGGCACGTTGGTGACGTGGCTGATCAACTGGGTGCCGAACATGCCGGTGCCGACGCCGAAGACGGCGACCACGATCGGCAGCAGCATCGCGAGGACCGACCCGAACGCCACGAACAGCACGACGGCGGCCGCCAGGATGCCGACCAGTTCGGCCGTGCCGGTCGGGGGCTCCTGGACGCGTGTGATGGCCTGGCCGCCCAGCTCCACCTGGAGCCCGTCGCGCTCGGCGTCCTGTGCCGTGTCGACGACGTCCTGGACCAGCTCCTTCGGCACGGCGTCCGCCTGTTCGGCGAACGTGACCTGCGCGTAGGCGATCCGTCCGTCCTCGCTGATCTGCGCCGCGCCCTGCTCGCCGTACGGACCGGCGACGGCGCCGACGCCCTCCATCCGCCCGATCTCCCTGAGCGCCGGCTCGATCCGGGAACGCACCGAGTCGTCGCGCACCGAACCCTCGTCGACCTTCCACACCACGGTGTCGGTGTCGCCCGCGCGTTCCGGGAAGGCCTGCTCCATCAGGTCGTAGGCCCGCTTGGAGTCGGTGTCCGGGAGCGAGAAGACCTCCGCGTAGTTCGTGCCCGCGCTGCTCGCCGAAACCCCCAGTCCGAGCAGCGCCCCCACCCACAGCAACAGGACCACCAGCCGATGCCGATAGCACCAGCGTGCCAATGCCGCCACGTTCAAGCTCCTTCGTCGTATCGGTCGGTCCCCCAGGTCCTGGCAGCAGAATCAGGGGCGTCGGCCGCCCCGCGACACGACTCGCGGGGGACTCACAAGGAACTCCAAGGCGACAACCCGTACGGGCGCGGCCGCCGGCGCCGATACTGGGGGCATGACGACAGCTCCCGGCACCGTGCTGGTCGTGGAGGACGAGGAGAGCATCGCGGACGTCCTCGCCATCGCCCTGCGCTACCACCGATTCGAGGTCATGACCGCGGGCACGGTCCGCGAGGCGCTCGCGCTGACCGAGCACACCCGTCCCGACTGCGCCCTGCTCGACGTGATGCTGCCGGACGGCGACGGCCGCGCACTGGGCCGCGAACTGCGCGTGCGACGACCGGAGCTGGCGCTGGTGTTCCTCACCGCGCGGGACGCCCCGGCCGAGGTGGTCGGCGCGCTGGGGTTCGGCGACGACTACATCACCAAGCCGTTCAACATCGACGAGGTCGTCGCCCGGATCACCGCCGTGCTGCGCCGCACCCGCCCCGCCGACGTGCTGCCGCAGCGCGCACCGCTGCGCCACGGCGACCTGGAGCTGGACGAGACGACGTACTCGGTGCGCCGCGCCGGCCGCACGGTCGAGCTCACGCCCACCGAGTACGCGCTGTTGCGGTTCCTGGTGCGCAACGGCGGCCGGATCGTGCCCAAGGAACAACTGCTGCGCCACGTATGGCAGTACGAGCACGCCCCCGCCGAGTCGACCGTCGTGGAGACCTACATCAGCTATCTGCGGCGCAAGCTCGACACGATCGGACCGCCGGTGATCACCACCCGGCGCGGCGTCGGGTACGGGCTGACATGAGGCTGCCGGTCCGAGGGCCCCGCCGTGGGCGGGGGATCCACTCGCTGCGCGGGCAGCTGACCCTGGCGAACGTGGTCCTGCTGGCGCTGGGCATCGTGGCGGCGACGGTGGTGAGCGTGATGGGCATGCGCTACTACCTGCTGGACCAGATCGACACGGAGCTGACCTCGACCCGTGACTCGCTGGGCGGCTCGGAGCTGACGCTGCGCCAGATCGACTCGCTGAGCGTGCTCAGTTTCTTCCGCGACCGGGTCGATCCGGACTGGAACCGGGAGGACGACCCGGACTCGATCTTCGCCGCGGTCGACACCCGGGGCGAGCCCGTCGGCGTCCTGGGCTTCGAGCCGACCAAGGCACAGCACGACCTGGCGGACACGGTGGGCGACGCGCGCGCCCTGGTCGAAGACCCGGAACCGCACGACGTGACGGTGCGCGGGGCCGCCTACCGCGTCACCGCCACCCGGCTCGCGGACGGCACACACATCCTGATCGCCACCTCGACCGAGGCGGTTCACGAGGGTGTCACCAAGGCGGTCAAGCTCAATCTGGCGATCGGCACCCTTCTGTTGCTGGTGCTGGCCTGTCTGACGATGTTCAGCGTGAGGCGGCGGATGCGGCCGCTGGAGGACATGGTGGAGACGTCGTCGGCGATCGCGGAGGGCGATCTGACCAGACGGGTCCCCTCCAGCCGGGACCCCATCCTCGAGGTGGAGCAGCTGCGGCTCGCGCTCAACTCGATGCTCCAGCAGGTGGAGTCGGCGTACCGGACACGCGAGCGCAGCGCGGCCCAGCTGCGGCGGTTCGTCGCGGACGCCTCGCACGAGCTGCGCACACCGCTGGCCGCGATACGCGGCTATCTCCAGCTGCACGACCGGGGGATGCTGGTCGATCCCACGGAGCGCAAGCGCGCCTGGGAGCGGATGATGGCGGAGTCCGACCGGATGGGGCGGCTGGTCGACGAGCTCCTGATGCTGGCCCGGCTGGACCAGCGTCCCGAACTGCGGCTGCGGAACGTGGACGTGTGCCGGCTGGTGCGGGACGCGGCGGAGGACCTGCGGGTGCAGCAGCCGGAGCGGCCGGTGACCGTGGACGCGGACGGTTCGGTGCTGGTGCACGCGGACGAGGCCGGGCTGCGGCAGGTGCTGGGCAACTTGCTGGGCAACGTCCGTACGCACACGCCGGCGGAGGTGCCGGTGCGGCTGGGGGTGGTCCGCGCGGACGGCGTCGTACGGGTGTCCGTGGCGGACGACGGTCCGGGGCTCGCGGCGGAGGATGCCGCGCGGGTGTTCGACCGGTTCTTCCGGGCGGGCGGCGGTGCGGGGAGCGGGCTGGGGATGGCGATCGTGCAGGGGGTTGTGCGGGCGCACGGGGGTGAGGTGTCGGTGCTGACGGCGCCGGGTGCGGGGATGGCGGTCACCGTGACGCTGCCGGGGCGGTCCGTGTCGGCGGAGGAGGAGCGGGAGTCGGCGGTGGCGGAACGGAGCGTGCGCACCGGCTGAGCCGCCGGGGCGGGCCGGGGGCCAGTCGCACACTCCCTCACCGCGGGGCACCCGGGGTGGGTGCGGGCCGGGGGGTTGCGCAGCCCGGCGCCGGCGGGGTGCCGTCGCGCCCACCCTCCCCCACTCTCGACTTCGCTCGAGCGGGGGGACCCCCATCGCCCCAGCGGCACGACTGCCCGCGGATCGCGGCAGTGGCCGCGGGAGCGGCGGGACGCAGGCGCACAGGGCGGGCAGCGCGGATGGTGGTGTGCGCGGGTGTGCCGCCCGCGGCGGGGAGGGGACGGGGCGGGGGTGTCCGCCCGCAGTGGCTGGCGCGTCCGCACCCCGCACCCCCACCAACAAGCCCCATCGCGCCAGTCCGA
>NZ_JBVIGA010000034.1:0-74732 GCF_055571035.1 Streptomyces malachitofuscus
AAGACCCGAAACCCTTCGTCTGGACGAAGACCGCGGACGACATCCTCGAACGCCTCGCCGGATATCTGAACCGAATTCCTGACTCAGGACACTAGTGCAGGCAGAACTCGTTGCCTTCCGGGTCGGCCATCACCAGCCAGCTCCCGGAAGGCTCCGCCACCCGTCGCAGCACCCGCGCACCGAGCCCCTCGAGCCGGGCGAGCTCCTCCTCGCGGCGCCCCTCACCGGGATGCAGATCGAGATGCAGCCGGTTCTTGACCGTCTTCTCCTCCGGCACGCGCTGGAAGAGCAGCCGCCGCCCGCGGCCGGTGCCGCTCTCCTCGTCATAGGGGTCGTCGGGGTGCCGTACCGCCGCCAGGTCGCGCCAGGCGTGGCGGCCGTGGGACTCGGTGACGAGCTCGGCCGGGACGGCTCCCGCACCGAGCAGCCTGCCGATCAGCGCGCTGTTGTCCTCCACCACGTACCGGAGGGCGGCGGCCCAGAAGTCGGCCTGCGCGTGCGGGTCGGCCGCGTCGATGACGACCTTCCAGTGCACGGGCGTGGCCGGA
Source organism: Streptomyces malachitofuscus (assembly GCF_055571035.1). NCBI lineage: Bacteria > Bacillati > Actinomycetota > Actinomycetes > Kitasatosporales > Streptomycetaceae > Streptomyces > Streptomyces malachitofuscus. The sequence continues at coordinate 549 of NZ_JBVIGA010000034.1, forward strand.
GTTGGTGTCTGCGTCATGGCACCAGTTATAGATCCCGGCACCGACAACGCCCGGCGGCTCGGCGGGACAACCCCTACGGCCGTGTCCCCAGCGCGTCGGCCTCGGGCGCGGCGGGCACGCCCTCCGGGCTCCGCTCGACGCCCACCGGATCGGCGGCCGCGGCGGTCCGCAGCGGGGTGGGGGCGTCGGCCAGGACGCGCGCGGCCCGGCGGGAGGTGCGCAGTGCGTCCCAGGTCAGCAGGGTGAGCGCCAGCCACACCAGCGCGAAACCGGCCCAGCGCTCGGGCGGCATGGCCTCCTTGAAGTAGAGGACCCCGAGCGCGAACTGGAACACGGGCGCCAGGTACTGCAGCAGCCCCAGCGTGGACAGGGGCACGCGGATCGCCGCGGCACCGAAGCAGACCAGGGGGAGCGCGGTGACGAGTCCGGTCGCGGCGAGCAGCATCGCGTGTCCGGCGCCCTCGGCGGCGAAGGTCGATTCGCCCCGGGCGCCCAGCCACAGCAGGAAGCCGAGGGCGGGCAGGAACTGGATCGCCGTCTCCGCGGCCAGCGACTCGACACCGCCGAGGTTGACCTTCTTCTTCACCAGCCCGTAGGTGGCGAAGGAGAAGGCGAGACAGAGCGAGATCCACGGCGGCTGGCCGTAACCGATCGTGAGGACCAGCACCGCCGCGGCGCCGACCCCGACCGCCGCCCACTGCGTGGGCCGCAGGCGCTCCTTCAGGAGCAGCACGCCCATCGCGATGGTGACCAGCGGGTTGATGAAGTAGCCGAGGGAGGCCTCGACGACATGCCCCGAGTTCACGGACCAGATGTAGACGCCCCAGTTCACCGTGATGACCGACGCCGCCACCGTGACCAGCGCCAGCCTGCGCGGCTGCCGCACCAGCTCACCGAGCCAGGCCCAGCGGCGGACGACGAGCAGGGCGGCGGCCACGAAGAACAGCGACCAGACCATCCGGTGGGCCAGGATCTCCACCGCTCCGGCGGGCTTCAGCAGGGGCCAGAACAGCGGCACGAGCCCCCACATGCCGTACGCCGCGAAGCCGTTCAGCAGTCCTATCCGCCGCTCTGCGGCCGACTTCCCGGTCACGGGCCCTCCCTCGTGCCTGCCGTGTGCCCTGTCTCCGCGATGCGCGCCGAACGCGCGCGGTCCTCGCCGGACGACGGTAACGCCGGACACCCCCGCGTGTCATGTCCGTACCGGCATACGGTCATGACGGGCGGGGGCGGGAGGTCCCGGGGCTCCTGACGGCGTCCGGGTCAGCCCTTCAGCGCGGCGGCCACGGCCTCGGCGAGCGGAGTGGTCGGGCGGCCGGCCAGCCGGGACAGATCGCCGCTGTCCACGGCGAGCTCGCCCTTCTCGATGGAGAGGTCCACGCCCGCGAGGACGGCCGCCATCGGCTCGGGCACCCCGGCGCCGGCCAGGATGCCGGTGAGCGCGTCGGGCGTCACCGGGTTGTAGACGATTTCCCTGCCGGTCTGCCGGCTCAGCTCGGCCGCGTACTCGGCGAAGCTCCACGCTTCGTCGCCGCCCAGCTCGTAGGTCTTGTTCTCGTGCCCGTCACCGGTCAGCACGGTGACGGCGGCGGCCGCGTAGTCGGCCCGCGAGGCGGAGGAGACCCGGCCCTCACCGGCGGCGGCGAGAACCGCCCCGTGCTCCAGCACCGGAGCGAGGTTCTCGGTGTAGTTCTCGTGGTACCAGCCGTTGCGCAGCAGCGCGTAGGGCACGCCCGAGCCGAGCAGTGCCTCCTCCGTGCCGCGGTGGTCGTCGGCGAGGGCGGCGGTCAGCGCGCCGGGGGCGCTGGTGTAGGCGAGCAGGGCGACACCGGCGGCCTTCGCCGCGTCGATGACGACCCGGTGCTGTCCCACCCTTCCCTTGTCGAACTCGTTGCCGGAGATCAGCAGCACCTTGTCGCCGGGGGCGAACACGCCGTCGAAGGTCTCGGGGGCGTTGTAGTCGGCGACCGCGACGCGCACCCCGCGCCCGGTGAGGTCCGCCGCCTTCTCGGCGCTGCGGACGACGGCGGTGACCTGTTCGGCCGGAACCTGCTCCAGCAGCTGCTCCACGACGTGGCGGCCGAGCTTTCCGGTGGCTCCGGTGACGACGATGCTCATGGTTCGAAACTCCTTGTGGGGTGGATGTGCCACTAACCCTAGGAGCGGCGCTAACTATGGGAAAGTACCCACTTTGAAGTAAGGTACGGGCATGGCAGTAAGTGATGGTGGCCGGAGCGGGGAGAGCGAGGCCATGTGCCCGCACCGTCTGGTCCTGGAACACGTGACCAGCCGCTGGGGCGTCCTCGTGCTGATCCAGCTCCTGGAGCGCCCGTACCGCTTCAGCGAACTGCGCCGGGCGATCGGCAGGGTCAGCGAGAAGATGCTCACCCAGACCCTCCAGACCCTGGAGCGCGACGGCATGGTCCACCGCGACGCCAAGCCGGTCATCCCGCCCCGCGTCGACTACTCCCTCACCGGCCTGGGCCGTGAGGCCGCCGCACAGGTGCGCGACCTGGCCCTGTGGACCGAGAAGCGCATGACCGACGTGCTCGCGGCCCGGCAGGCCTACGACGAGGTCCGGACGCCGTAGAGCGCCCGGGCCCGAGGTGCACCGTGACGTGGTTCAGCCGACGACGGTCCAGGTGTCGCCGCCGGCGAGGAGGGCGCCGAGGTCGCCCTTGCCGTTCTGCTCCACGGCGGCGTCGAGCTGGTCCGCCATGAGGGTGTCGTAGACGGGCCGGTCGACCGAACGGAAGACGCCGATGGGCGTGTTGTGCAGGGTGTCGGGGTCGGCGAGCCGCGACAGGGCGAACGCGGTGGTCGGGGACGCGGAGTGCGCGTCGTGGACCAGGATCTCGGCCTCGTTCTCCGGGGTCACCGTGACCACCCTCAGGTCGCCGGTCCGCGCGTCGCGCACGACGCCCTTGGACCGGTCGGCGCCGAAGCGGATCGGCTCGCCGTGCTCCAGGCGGATCACGGCCTCCTCGGCCTGCTGCCGGTCCTTGAGGACCTCGAAGGCGCCGTCGTTGAAGATGTTGCAGTTCTGGTAGATCTCCACCAGTGCCGTGCCGGGATGGTCGGCCGCCTGGCGCAGCACCTCCGTGAGGTGCTTGCGGTCGGAGTCGACGGTGCGGGCGACGAAGGAGGCCTCGGCCCCGAGGGCCAGCGACACCGGGTTGAAGGGCGCGTCCAGGGACCCCATCGGCGTCGACTTGGTGATCTTGCCGACCTCGGAGGTGGGGGAGTACTGGCCCTTGGTCAGACCGTAGATCCGGTTGTTGAAGAGCAGGATCTTGAGGTTGACGTTCCGCCGCAGGGCGTGGATGAGGTGGTTGCCGCCGATCGACAGGGCGTCGCCGTCACCGGTGACCACCCACACCGACAGGTCACGGCGCGAGGCGGCCAGGCCGGTGGCGATGGCCGGGGCCCGGCCGTGGATGGAGTGCATCCCGTAGGTGTTCATGTAGTACGGGAAACGGGAGGAGCAGCCGATGCCGGAGACGAAGACGATGTTCTCCCTCGCCAGGCCGAGCTGGGGCATGAAGCCCTGCACGGCGGCGAGGACGGCGTAGTCGCCGCAGCCGGGGCACCAGCGCACCTCCTGGTCGGACTTGAAGTCCTTCATGGACTGCTTGCCCTCGGCCTTGGGGACGAGCTGGAGCAGCGCGTTGGCGTCAGTCATCGATGGCCTCCTTCAGCGCCGCGGCGAGCTGCTCCGCCTTGAACGGCATGCCGTTGACCTGGTTGTACGAGTGAGCGTCGACCAGGTACTTCGCCCGGATGAGGGTGGCCAGCTGCCCGAGGTTCATCTCGGGGATCACCACCTTGTCGTATCTCTCGAGAACCGCCCCGAGGTTGCGCGGGAAGGGGTTCAGATGCCGCAGGTGGGCCTGGGCGACCGACTCCCCGGCGGCACGCAGCCGCCGCACGGCCGCCGTGACGGGGCCGTAGGTCGAACCCCAGCCGAGCACCAGAACGCGCGCGGTCCCGTCCGGGTCGTCGACCTCCACGTCCGGCACCTCGATGCCGTCGACCTTGGCCTGGCGGGTGCGGACCATGTGGTCGTGGTTGGCCGGGTCGTAGGAGATGTTGCCCGTGCCGTCCTGCTTCTCGATGCCGCCGATGCGGTGCTCCAGACCCGGCGTGCCGGGGATCGCCCAGGGGCGGGCCAGGGTCTGCGGGTCGCGCTTGTAGGGCCAGAACACCTCGGTGCCGTCGTCCAGGGCGTGATTGGGCCCCTGCGCGAACCGCACCCGCAGATCGGGCAGCTCCTCCAGGTCCGGGATCCGCCACGGCTCGCTGCCGTTGGCCAGATAGCCGTCGGAGAGCAGGAAGACGGGCGTGCGGTAGGTCAGCGCGATCCGCGCCGCCTCCAGGGCGGCGTCGAAGCAGTCCGCCGGAGTGCGCGGCGCGACGACCGGGACCGGCGCCTCGCCGTTGCGGCCGTACATGGCCTGCAGCAGGTCCGCCTGCTCCGTCTTGGTCGGCAGACCGGTGGACGGGCCCCCGCGCTGGATGTCCACGATCAGCAGCGGCAGCTCCAGCGACACCGCCAGACCGATCGTCTCGCTCTTGAGCGCCACACCGGGGCCGGACGTCGTGGTCACCGCCAGCGACCCACCGAACGCCGCGCCCAGCGCCGCCCCGATGCCGGCGATCTCGTCCTCCGCCTGGAAGGTGCGCACGCCGAAGTTCTTGTGCCGGCTCAGCTCGTGCAGGATGTCCGACGCCGGAGTGATCGGATAGGAGCCCAGGAACAACGGCAGGTCCGCCTGCCGGGACGCGGCGACCAGCCCGTAGGACAGGGCCAGGTTCCCGGAGATGTTGCGGTAGACCCCCGGCGGGAACGCCGTCGCCGCCGGCGCCACCTCGTAGGAGACCGCGAAGTCCTCCGTGGTCTCACCGAAGTTCCAGCCCGCCCGGAACGCCGCGATGTTCGCCGCCGCGATGTCGGGCTTCTTGGCGAACTTCGACCTCAGGAACTTCTCCGTGCCCTCGGTGGGCCGGTGGTACATCCAGCTCAGCAGCCCGAGCGCGAACATGTTCTTGCTGCGCTCGGCCTCCTTGCGGGTCAGGTCGAACTCCTTGAGCGCCTCCACGGTCAGCGTGGTCAGCGGCACCGGGTGCAGCTGGTAGCCGTCCAGCGAGCCGTCCTCCAGCGGGGAGGCGTCGTAGCCGACCTTCTGCATCGCCCGCTTGGTGAACTCGTCCGTGTTGACGATGATCTCCGCGCCGCGCGGCAGGTCGCCGATGTTGGCCTTCAGCGCGGCCGGGTTCATCGCGACCAGGACGTTGGGGGCGTCGCCGGGCGTGAGGATGTCGTGGTCGGCGAAATGCAGCTGGAAGGACGAGACACCGGGCAGGGTGCCGGCGGGCGCGCGGATCTCGGCCGGGAAGTTCGGCAGCGTGGACAGATCGTTGCCGAAGGACGCGGTCTCCGAGGTGAAACGGTCACCGGTGAGCTGCATGCCGTCACCCGAGTCCCCCGCGAACCTGATGATCACTCGGTCGAGCCGGCGGACGTCCTTCGTGCCCACCGCTTTGCGCTGCTCTCCTACGACTGCTCCGTCGGCCTGCTCCGCTGTGCTGCTGACCTGGCTGGTCACTGAACTGGACCTCCTCGAGGGCGGCTGTCCGGGACGGCCTTCCCGCAGGCCTTCCCCGGATCAACCCTACGACCGTAAGGGTCGCCTTCCTTGGGTCATTCGCATGTTGGACACGACTTCGAGACGTCCCACTAGGCTTTTCGCACGTCCTCAGGAGTTGAGGTAGGTGAGAACGGCCAGGACCCGCCGGTGGTCGCCGTCGCTCGGGGAGAGCCCCAGCTTCAGGAAGATGTTGCTGACGTGCTTCTCCACCGCACCGTCGCTGACCACGAGCTGCCTGGCGATCGCCGAGTTCGTCCGCCCCTCGGCCATCAGCCCCAGGACCTCCCGCTCGCGCGGGGTGAGCCCCGCGAGCACGTCCTGCTTGCGGCTGCGCCCCAGCAGCTGCGCGACGACCTCCGGGTCCAGCGCCGTACCCCCCTCGGCCACGCGGACCACCGCGTCCACGAACTCGCGCACCTCGGCCACCCGGTCCTTCAGCAGATAGCCGACGCCCCGGCTGGAACCGGCGAGCAGTTCCGTGGCGTACCGCTCCTCCACGTACTGCGAGAGCACCAGCACCCCGACACCCGGATACGTCTTGCGCAGCTGCACCGCCGCCCGCACCCCCTCGTCCGTGTGCGTCGGCGGCATCCGTACGTCCGCCACCACGACGTCCGGGAGCAGGTTCCGGCCGTCCAGCTCGGTGACGGTCTTGAGCAGCGCCTCGCCGTCGCCGACACCCGCCACGACCTCGTGCCCCCGGTCGGTCAGCAACCGGGTCAGGCCCTCCCGCAGCAGCACCGAATCCTCGGCGATGACCACCCGCACCCTGTCCTCCACGTCCCTCGGCCCCCCACACCACTGCGCCGGGCCCGCCCTTCTGGCGGGTCCGGTCGTCAACAGGTCCAGCATTCCAGCATCCGCCGGTGGGACGGGCCCGGGCAACGCGATTGGGGGTGTCATCAGGGTTGCCCGTCCGTACGGACGTCCGCCCGCCCGGCGGTGAACCGGCGGGCGGCGTTCAGTCCGTGTGCCGGCCCGCGGTCATCGGGTCCCCTCCGCGCGCCACGGCAGTTCGGCGGTGACCCGGGTCGGACCGCCGGCCGGGGAGTCCACCACCAGGATCCCGTCCACCGCGTCCAGCCGCTCCGCCAGCCCCGACAGCCCGGAACCCCGGGAGGTGTCGGCGCCGCCCACCCCGTTGTCCACGACCTGGAGCATCAGCCGGTTCTCCGACCGCCACACCTCCACGGCCGCCCAGGTCGCCCGCGCGTGCTTGCTGATGTTCTGCAGCAGCTCCGAGGCCGTGAAGTAGGCGATGCCCTCGATGGCCGGCGCGGGCCGCTCGGTGAGGTCCACCTCCACCTGCACCGGGACCGTGCACCGCGAGGCCACCGAGGAGAGCGCCGCGTCCAGCCCCCGGTCGGTCAGCACCGCCGGGTGGATACCGCGGGCCAGGTCCCGCAGCTCCTGCAGGGCCGTCTTCACCTCACCGTGCGCCTCGTCCACCATCTGCGCCGCGACCTGCGGGTCCTCCCGCAGCTTCTCCTTCGCCAGACCCAGGTCCATGGCCAGCGCCACCAGCCGGGCCTGCGCCCCGTCGTGCAGATCGCGCTCGATGCGCCGCAGGTCGGCCGCCGCCGTGTCCACCACGGCCCCGCGGTCCGACTCCAGCTCCACCACCCGCGTGGCCAGCCGGGACGGCCCGAGCAGCCCGTGCACCATCAGACGGTCCACCATCGTCAGCGCCCGCACGATCCACGGCGTGGCGAGCGTGAACAGCAGGCCCACCCCCGCCGTCACCGTGATCTCGAACGGGTTGTCCAGATAGATCCGGTGGGTCTCGTCGCCGTACAGCTGCATGCCGTCCTGCCCGCCGTACGCGGGGTAGACCCAGAACCACAGCGGATACGTCAGCAGCGTCCAGCCCAGCGACCAGAACGTCACGGTGACGGTGAAGGAGAGCACCGCCCACGGCAGCTGCAGCACCGCGTACAGCAGGGACCGCCAGGAGGCGCCGCTCTTGAGCACGGCACCGACCCACGCCATGAGCCCGTTCCGCTTGGTCCGCAACGGCTCCGGCTCGCCCACCTCCAGGCCCAGCAGCCCCCGTGCCCGCGCCCGTTCCACCGACCCGAGGCCGCGGCAGCCGGCGAGCGCGGCCGCCAGCACCGGCACGCCGAGGAACGTCACCAGCAGGCCCGCCCCCAGCGACACCATCGTGACCGCGTACGTGAACAGCAGAATGCTGATCGGCAGGCTCAGCAGCACATACCCGAGCTCGCGCCACGTGCGTCCTTCGACCGGCGCCCGCAGCGCGGCCGGCAGTCGGTGCCGCCGTCCCCCGGCGTGCTGTCCGGGCTCCGTGTGGAGCCCGTAACCCTGTCCGTACTCCGTGGCCATCGGCGTCGTCCTTCTTCTCGTCCGGAGCTGTGCTGTCGTATCTCCAGACTGCTCCGCCGCAGGTCGGCGGACCATGGAGTCCGTCGCAGTCTTGGACGGGGGGTTTTCCCTACCCCCGGCCGCGGACGGACGCCCTCTTCGCCGTGCGCGCGTCCGGGGCGAGCCGGCCGGAACGGTCGCGCCACGGCAGCTCCGCCGTCACCGTCGTCGGACCGCCCACCGGCGAGTCCACGACGAACAGACCGTCCACCGCGTCCAGCCGGTCGGCCAGGCCCCGCATGCCCGTCCCGCCGTCCAGGCTCGCCCCTCCGTGCCCGTCGTCCCGGACCTGGAGGAAGAGCCGGCCCTCCGACCGCCAGGCCTCGACCGATGCCGACCGGGCACCGCTGTGCTTGCTGACGTTCTGCAGCAGCTCCGAGACGGTGAAGTAGGCGATGCCCTCGATCGCCGCGGCCGGGCGCTCGTCCAGGTCGACCGTCACCGTCACCGGCACCGTGCAGCGCGTGGCGACGGAGGACAGCGCGGCGTCCAGCCCACGGTCGGTCAGCACCGCGGGATGGATACCGCGCGCCAGGTCCCGCAGCTCCTGCAGGGCCAGCTTCACCTCGCCGTGCGCCTCCTCCACCATGGACGCGGCGGCGTCGGGATCCTCCAGGAGCTTCTCCTTGGCCAGGCCCAGCCCCATCGCCAGATTGACCAGCCGCGCCTGCGCCCCGTCGTGCAGATCGCGCTCGATGCGCCTCAGGTCCGCAGCCGCCGTGTCCACCACCACACCCCGGTCGGACTCCAGCTCGGCGATGCGCCGCTCCAGTTCGTCGGAGGGCGACAGCAGACCCCGCACCATCGCCCGGTCCGCGTCGGCCAGGGCCCGCACGACGAACGGCAGCACCGGCCACAGCACGAACAGACCGGTCAGCGTGACGACGAAGGTGACGATCCCCCACGGCAGCCGCATCAGCTCGTACAGCACCGTGCGCCAGCCCACCGGGTCCTTGAGCGCCAGCCACAGCCGCGGCCAGAACCCCCCGGATCCCCGCCACGGCAGCGGGCTCGGCTCCTCCACCCGCACCCCGAGCAGCTTCCTGGCCCGCGCCCGCTCCAGCCGGCCCAGCAGTCGCGCGCCCATCAGCCCCGCGGCGAGCAGCGGGAGCCCGATCACCGTCACGGTCAGCCCGGCGCCGGTGAACAGCATGGTCACCGTGTAGGTGAAGCCGACGAGCGACACCGGCAGATTCGCCAGGAGATGCACGATCTCCTTCCAGGTGTGCACGTCGTAGGCGAAACGGGCCGGCGGCGGGCCGTCGCCGGGCCCGGCCGGTTCCGGGACCGCCCTCACAGGCGGGCCCGGGGGCGCGAATGGTTCGGTCATGCGTCCTAGCCTGCCCGCAGCCGGGGGCCGGCGCCATGATGCGGACCGCCCACGGAGACTGAGGAAAACCCCACCCCCGCGTCCCGACCGGTGACGGGCTGCTTACCGGTCCTTTATCAGGGCCTAGACTCCCGTGCGTACAGATCGTCGAACCAGGGCGTTCGGCGTTCACCGGCAGAGATCGAGGGCACGGGACAGACATGGGCCCGGGCGCCGATCCGAGGAAGTGAGGGGCGGACGTGCGGGAAACGACCGTCGTCGCGGCGGACTACTTCCAGTCCTACTCGGTCGTCGGACTGCTCGCCGTCGTCGGCCTGCTGTTCGTCGCCGTCGCCTTCGGTGCGGGACGCCTGCTGCGTCCGGTGGTGCCCACGCCCGAGAAGCTCCTGACGTACGAGTGCGGCGTCGATCCCGTCGGCGAGGGCTGGGCCCACACCCAGGTCCGCTACTACGTCTACGCCTTCCTCTACGTGATCTTCGCCGTCGACTCGATCTTCCTGTTCCCCTGGGCGACCGTCTTCGCCGCCGACGGCTACGGCGCCACCACCCTCGTGGAGATGTTCGTCTTCCTCGGCTTCCTCGCCGTGGGTCTGCTGTACGCATACAAGAAGGGCGTCCTGACATGGACGTGAACCCTGCCGCCACCGAGCCGGTCCTGCTTCCGGAACCGAAGAGGCTCGGCGCGCTCGCCCGGCTGGCGCCCGAGCCGATGAAGGTGGTCCTCAACTGGGGCCGCCGCTACTCGCTCTGGGTCTTCAACTTCGGCCTGGCCTGCTGCGCGATCGAGTTCATCGCCGCGTCGATGGCCCGGCACGACTTCATCCGCCTCGGCGTCATCCCCTTTGCCCCGGGGCCGCGCCAGGCCGACCTGATGGTGGTCTCGGGCACGGTCACGGACAAGATGGCGCCTGCGGTGAAGCGCCTGTACGAGCAGATGCCCGAGCCCAAGTACGTCATCTCCTTCGGTGCCTGCAGCAACTGCGGCGGCCCGTACTGGGACTCGTACTCCGTCACCAAGGGCGTGGACCAGATCATCCCGGTCGACGTCTACGTCCCCGGCTGCCCGCCCCGGCCCGAGGCGCTGCTCCAGGGGATCCTGAAGCTCCAGGAGAAGATCGCCAGGGAATCGCTGGGGGAGCGGTACGGGTCCGGTGGCGCGCGGCCCTCGGCGGCGGCGCTGCAGAGCGGACTGGTCCGTCCTCCGGCCCCGGCCGGTGAGGGGGAGGGCCGATGACCGCGGTCGGCTGGCTCCCCGCCGGCACCGAGGAACTCTTCGGCACGGAGGCCACGGCGGAGGAGTCGTACGGCGTCCTGACCGTCGACGTACCGCCCGCCTCCTGGATCACCGCCCTTCGGACCGCGCGTGACCGTCTCGGCTGCACCTTCTTCGACTGGCTGAGCGCGGTCGACGAACCCGGCACGGGATTCCGCGTGACGGCGCACGTCGCCGCCCTGGCTCCGGTACGGCGTCTGCTGCTGCGCACCACGGTGCCGCACGACGCCCCGGCGCTGCCGTCCGCCGTGGAGGTCTACGCGGGCGCCGCCTGGCACGAGCGCGAGACGCACGAGATGTTCGGCGTCGGCTTCACGGATCACCCGGGTCTGGACCACCTCCTCCTCCCGGACAACTTTGAGGGCCACCCGCTGCGCAAGGACTTCGTCCTCGCGGCCCGGGTCGCCAAGGCCTGGCCCGGTGCCAAGGAACCCGGTGAGTCCGAGCACGGCGGCCCCAAGCGCCGCCAGATGCTGCCCCCGGGCGTCCCCGACCCGAACGAATGGGGCCCCCTGAAGGGCCAGCTCCCCCCGGCCCCGGCCCGCCCGGCCCGCCCGGCCCGCGGCGCGGGCAGGCCGGCGGCCGCCGCGGCCCGCACAGCCGGCGACCGCCCACCACGCCGCACCCGCACGGCGGCGGAGGGCTCGGCCGGCCAGACGCCCACCGGGGAGGCTCCCGACCGGTCCGCCGCCCCGCCGCGTCGCTCGCGTACGGCGGCGGAGGGCTCGGCGAGTCAGACGCCCACCGGGGATGCCGCTCCGCCGCGTCGCTCGCGTACGGCGGCGGAGGGTTCCGTGAGCCAGTCGGCCGAGGCGCGTCCCGAGCCGGGCGCGGGTCCGCAGCGACGGGCGCGGAGCGCGAGCGAGGGGTCGGCGTCGCAGCGCTCGGACACACCCGCCGCCCCGCGCCGGGCGCGCACCGCGTCCGAGGGATCCGCGAGCCAACGTGCCGCCTCGGACGAAGCCGCGGCAACGGGCGGCGAGCCCGTCCCCGCCGAGGGCCGACCCGACCGTAAGCCACCCGCCGCCCCGCGCAGCCCGGACGCCCCCTGGCACCACGCCCGCCCGGCCTACACGGAGCCGGAACCGGAGCGCGCCACCGAGCCGGAGCCCGAGACCGAGGGCCAGGGCGACGGCGCATCCCGGGCGGCCGCGGACGCACTCCCCGAGACCGGCGACGACGGCTCCCGGACCACTGATCCCCCGACTCCCGACTCCCGGACCACCGACCCCGAAGACCCCTCAGGAGGCCCGCGGTGAACGACGTGCTCGACGTCGCCCTGCGACTCCTGGTCGTGTTCGTCGTCTTCCTCACCTTCCCGCTGATCGTGGGTCAGACCGAGCACAAGGTGATGGCCCACATGCAGGGCCGCCTCGGCCCGATGTACGCCGGCGGCTTCCACGGCTGGGCCCAGCTCATCGCCGACGGCGTGAAGTTCGCGCAGAAGGAGGACGTGGTCCCGGCCGGCGCCGACCGCCGCATCTTCCAGCTCGCCCCCGCCGTCGCCCTCCTGCCCTATCTCCTCGTCCTGCTCGCCATCCCGATCGGACCGGGCGAGGGCGCGGTCGGACAGGTGCTGGACGCGGGCGTGTTCTTCGTGCTCGCCGTCATGGGCGTCGGCGTCCTCGGCTCGCTCATGGCCGGCTGGGCCTCCGCCAACAAGTTCTCCCTCCTGGGCGGCCTGCGCACCGCCGCCCAGCTCCTCGCCTACGAACTCCCGATGCTGCTCACCGCCGCCTCCGTGGCGATGGCGGCCGGAACCGTCTCCCTCGTCGGCATCCTCGACGCCTTCGAGTGGTGGTGGGTGCCCTGGCAGATCACCGGCGCGCTCGTCTTCTTCATCGCCGGCCTCGCCGAACTCCAGCGGCCCCCCTTCGACATGCCGGTCGCCGACTCGGAGATCATCTTCGGCGCGTACACCGAGTACACCGGTCTGCGCTTCGCCCTGTTCCTCCTCGCCGAGTACGCCGGGATCGTCGTCCTGTGCGGCCTGACCACCGTCCTGTTCCTGGGCGGCTGGCACGGCCCCTGGGGCGCCGACGGGCTCGGCTGGGTCTGGACCCTGCTGAAGACCGCCGTCCTCGCCTTCGTCGTCATCTGGCTCCGCGTCACCTACCCCCGCTTGCGCGAGGACCAGCTCCAGAAGTTCTCCTGGACCCTCCTCGTCCCCCTCTCCCTCGCCCAGATCGCCCTCACCGGCATCGTCAAGGTGGTGATCCGGTAACCATGGCTCCCCTCCCCGGCTCCGGCCTGGCCAAGGGCCTGGCCGTCACCCTGCGGACGATGACGAAGAAGTCCGTCACCGACCAGTACCCCGACACCCAGCCCGACCTCCCGCCCCGCACCCGCGGAGTGATCGGCCTGTTCGAGGAGAACTGCACGGTCTGCATGCTGTGCGCCCGCGAGTGCCCGGACTGGTGCATCTACATCGACTCCCACAAGGAGACGGTCCCGGCGGCGACCCCCGGCGGCCGCGAGCGCAGCCGCAACGTCCTCGACCGCTTCGCCATCGACTTCTCCCTGTGCATGTACTGCGGTATCTGCATCGAGGTCTGTCCTTTCGACGCCCTGTTCTGGTCCCCGGAGTTCGAGTACGCCGAGACCGACATCCGCGACCTCACCCATGAACGGGACAAGCTCCGCGAGTGGATGTGGACCGTCCCGGCCCCGCCCGCGCTCGACCCCGGCGCCGACGAGCCGAAGGAACTCGCCGCCGCCCGCAAGACCGCCGACAAGCTCGCCGCCGCCCAGGCCGAACCGCAGGAGGAGGAGTCGTGACCCTCGCCGCAGCCGCTGGAACGGCCGCGCACGCCACGACCACCACCGCCGCCGAGACGCACGGCTTCCTCTCCCCGACCGGGGTGGAGATCGCCTTCCTCCTCGTCGGTCTGGTCACCCTCGGGGCCGCCGTCATCACCGTCACCACCCGGCAGCTGGTGCACGCGGCCCTCTGGCTGGTGGTGGCCCTCGGCGGCCTCGCCGTCGAATACCTCCTGCTCACCGCCGAGTTCATCGCCTGGGTGCAGGTCCTCATCTACGTCGGCTCCGTCGTCGTCCTCCTTCTGTTCGGGCTGATGCTCACCCGCGCCCCCATCGGCCGCTCACCGGACGCGGACTCCGGCAACCGCTGGGTCGCCCTCGCCGTGTCCGTCGCCGCCGCGGCCGCCCTGGTGTGGGTGGTCGTGGACGCCTTCCGGACCACCTGGATCGACCTGGACGGTGCCCCCGCCGGCTCCACCGAGGTGACCGGCGCGAGCCTCTTCCAGCACTGGGTCCTCCCCTTCGAGGCCCTCTCCGTCCTCCTGCTCGCCGCCCTCGTCGGCGCGATCGTCCTGTCCCGCAGGGCGAAGGCCGACACCGCGACCCGCGCGGACGCCACCCGGCCCGGGACGGAAGGGGACCGCTGATGCACCTCGCCTATCCCGCCGTGCTGTCCGCCCTCCTCTTCTGCACCGGCCTTTACGGCGTCCTGGCCCGCCGCAACGCGATCCTGGTCCTGATGTCGGTCGAGCTGATGCTCAACGCCGTCAACCTCAACCTGGTCGCCTTCGACGTCTGGCTCAGCCGGGCCGCCGAGGAAACCCTGCATTCCGGCCAGGCGCTGGCCCTGTTCACCATCGCCATCGCCGCCGCCGAGATCGGCATCGGCCTGGCGATCGTCCTCGCCGTGTACCGCAACCGCGGCACCTCGGACATCGACAAGCTCCGCGACACCGCCGAGGGCCACGAGCCCGACGACCCCGACAGCGACGCCACCGGCCGCGAAGCACCCGCGCCCCGGGCTGCCGGCGAGAAGGCTGAGGCCACCGCGTGACCACGACCACCCTCGCCGTCCTCGTCCCCCTCCTTCCGTTCCTCGGCGCGATCGCCGGGCTGCTCCTGGGGCGCGCCGCCCCCGGCTTCGTCCGCCCCCTCGCCGTCCTGCCGACCCTCGTGTCGCTCGCGTCGGCCGTCCTGGTCGCCGCGCGCCAAGGTGGCGACGGGGCGGTCGACGCCGCCACCGAACTCACCCCGACCGGCTCGGTTCCCGTCGAACTCGCTCTGCACATCGACGGCTTCGCCGCGCTGACCGCCGTCCTGGTGACCGTCGTCGCCGGCTGTGTGCAGATCTACTCGACGGGCTATCTGCGCGACGACCCGCGCTACCCCTCCTACGCCGCCCTGGTCTCGCTGTTCACCTCCGCGATGCTCCTGGTCGTCTACTCCGGCGACCTGATGGTGCTGCTGGTCGGCTGGGAAGTGATGGGCATCTGCTCCTACTTCCTCGTCGGCCACTACTGGGAGACCCCCGAGGCCCGCGCCGCCTCCCTCAAGGCCTTCCTGGTCACCAAGCTCGGCGACGTCCCCTTCCTCATCGGCCTGTTCGCCCTGGCCACCGAAGCCGGGTCCTTCCGCATCACCCGGATCCTCGGCGCCGTCGCGAACGGCGGCATCGAACACCCCACCCTGATCGCCCTGCTGCTCCTGGCGGGCGTGGCCGGCAAGTCGGCGCAGTTCCCGCTGCACACCTGGCTCCCCGACGCGATGGCGGGCCCGACCCCCGTCTCCGCGCTGATCCACGCCGCGACCATGGTGGCCGCCGGTGTCTACTTCGTCGCCCGTCTCCTTCCGCTCTTCGAGGCCTCACAGGCCGCGATGACCGTCCTCGCCGTCATGGCCGCCGTCACCATGGCCGGCTCGGCGCTCGCCGCCCTCGCCCAGGACGACATCAAGCGGGTTCTCGCCTACTCGACGATCGGCCAGCTCGGCTACATGACCGGCGCCCTCGCCGTCGCCGACCGCGGCGCCGCCGTCTTCCACCTCCTGTCCCACGGCGCCTTCAAGGCGCTGCTGTTCCTCGCCGCCGGCGTGATCATCCACGCCGCCGGCACCAACTCGCTGGCCGCCATGTCCCGCATGGGCCACCTGCGCGACCGCGTCCCCGACGCCTACTGGACGATGACCGTGGCACTCCTCGCGCTCGCCGCGATCCCGCCGTTCAGCGGCTTCTTCTCCAAGGAGGCCGTCCTCGGGGCCGCCGAGCACGTCGTCACCGGCCACACCGAACACGCCCCCTCCGCGGCGGGCTGGATCGTGCTCCTCGCCGGTCTCGTCACCGCCCTGCTCACCGCGGCGTACGCGATGCGCCTGTGGCTGCTGGCCTTCCGCGGACACGGCACCGAGGCCCCCGACCACGGCAGGCAGCCGCTGCCCATGACCGTCGTGCTGTGGGTGCTCGCCGTACCGTCCCTCGCGCTCGGCGGCCTCGCCTTCCGCGTGCTGCCCGACTGGTTCGACGGCCGCGGCCTGACCCCGACGCTCACCACCTCCGTGCTCGGCACCGGCGTGGCCCTGGTCGGCGGCATCATCACCTACGCCACCTGGCGGCACACCACCGCCCACGCGGCAGCCCGCGTCCCCCTCGGCGCCGTCGCCGCCCATCCCGGGGGCGACGCCGGACGGGTCGAGGCGGAGGCCATCGCCAGCCACGAACCGGCCTACGGGGACATCGCGTACGCACCCGACCCGTCGGACCCCGGACGCCTGCTGCTCGGACCACTGCACCGGCACGCGGCCGCCGGCTTCCACCTGGACGCCGTGTACTCGGCCCTCTTCGTCCGCCCGGTCCGGGCCGGCGCGAGCCTCGTACGGTTCCTCGACCGGGAGGTCGTCGACACCTACGTACGCGGCGCGGGAACCCTGCCCCGCTGGCTCGGCGCCGCCGTGCGACGGGCCCAGACCGGCAATCTGCAGACCTATGTGAGCGCGCTGCTCGCCGGCACCGTGGTCCTCGCGGTCGCCGCCGTACTCGTCGCCACGGGAGCGTGAGCAGGCGTGATCGATATCAACGAGTCCGTGATGCAGTTCCTTCTGGCATTTCTCGTCGTCGGCCCGCTCCTCGGCGCCGCCGCCGCCCTCCTGCCGGCCCCGCCCGGACTGAAGGGGAAGTCACCCGAGCAAGCCGTGCTCCGCCACGGCGTGACCGTCACCGGCGCGGTCCTCATCGCGGCGATCGTCCTCGCGCTCGGCTTCGACCACGACCAGCCGTCGAAGATGCAGGCCACGACCGACATCAGCTGGATCCCCGCACTCGACGTGCGCATCCACCTCGGCACCGACGGCATCTCCCTCCCCCTTCTGGTCCTGACCGCGCTGCTGACCTTCCTCAGCGCCCTCTACTCGTACTTCAAACCACCCGCGGGCCCGGCCCCCAGGGCCTTCGTCGCCCTGCTGCTCGTCCTCGAGTCCGGCACCCTCGCCACCTTCGCCGTCCTCGACCTGATCCTGTTCTTCCTCGCCTTCGAAATGGTCCTGATCCCGATGTACTTCCTCATCGCCCGCTGGGGCGGCGAGGGCCGGGCCGAGGCCGCCTGGAAGTTCATCCTCTACACGCTGCTCGGCTCCGTGGTCATGCTGCTCGGCCTGCTCCTGATCGGCATCACGGCGGGCACATTCGACATGGTGGCACTCGCCACTGACAACAGCCGGACCCTGACCGCGTCCGTGCAGGTCACCGCGGTTCTCGCGATCGGTGTCGGACTCGCGGTCAAGACACCGATGTGGCCCCTGCACAGCTGGCTGCCCGACGCCCACACCGCCGCGCCGACGGTCGGCTCGGTGCTGCTCGCCGGCGTCCTGCTGAAGATGGGCACGTACGGCTTCGTCCGGATCCTGCTGCCCGCCGCGCCCGACGGTTTCCGCACCTTCGCGCCGTACCTCGCGGCGTTCGCCGTCGTCGGCATCATCTACGGATCCCTCGCCTGCCTGGCCCTCGCCAGACGAGGGGCGAAGGGCGACCTCAAACGCCTCATCGCCTACTCCTCCGTCGGCCATATGGGCTTCGTGCTCCTCGGCATCGCGACCATGACCCCGACCGGCGTCAACGGCGCCCTCTTCGCCAACGTCGCCCACGGCCTCATCACCGGCCTGCTGTTCTTCCTGGTCGGCGGGCTCAAGGAGCGCACCGGCAGCACCGACCTCGACGCCCTCGCGCAGGAGACCGGCGCCGCCCTCTACGGCAAGGCCCCGCGCCTCGGCGGCCTGCTCGCCTTCGCCGCCGTCGCCTCCCTCGGCCTGCCGGGCCTCGCCGGGTTCTGGGGCGAGATGCTCGCCCTGTTCGGCGCCTTCGACCCCGCCGCAGGACTCAGCCGCCCCGCCTTCCTCACCTTCATGACGATCGGCGCGTTCGGCACCCTGCTGACCGCCGCCTACCTGCTGGTCGTGGTCCGCCGGGTCTGCATGGGCGCCGTCCCCCAGGACGCCCCGGCCCTCACCGACGTGCGCTCCTACGAGTTCGCGGCCTGGACCCCGCTCGTCGTCCTCACCGTCGCCGCGGGACTGTGGCCGAAGGCCCTCCTCGGACTGACCGATCCGGCCGTGCAGCAGCTCCTCGCAGGAGGCACCCGATGAGCTCCCTCGTCCAGTCCGTCGACTGGCTGGCCATCGCGCCGCCGACCATCACGGCGGTCGTCGGACTCGTCGTCCTCGTCGCCGACCTCTTCGTGAGCGAGAAGAGGAAGCCCCTGCTCGGCCTGGCCTCGGTGGCCGGCCTCGCAGCGGCCACGCTGATGCTGCTGCCCCTCCTCGACGCCGACCGCAGCACCTTCTGCCTGGTCGGCGACGACGGCGTGTGCAGCTACACCGCGGACCGCTTCACCCTCGTCATCCAGTTCCTGGTGCTCGGCGGCGCCCTCCTCGCCGCCCTCCTGTCGGTCACCGCCCTCAAGGACGAGAACAAGCGGCTCCCCGAGGGCGAGTACTGGTTCCTCTTCCTCTCCTCGGCGGCCGGCGCCGCCCTGCTGCCCGCCTCCCGCGACCTCGCGACCCTCGTCGTCGCCCTCGAGGTCGCCTCCCTGCCCGCGTTCGCCCTCGTCGGCCTCCGGCACGGCGACCGGAAGTCGTCCGAAGCGGCCCTGAAGTTCTTCCTGTCCTCCGTCACCGCCACCGCGGTCAGCCTGCTCGGCATCAGCTTCGTCTACGCCGCCACCGGAACCCTCCACCTCACCCTCGTCGCCGAGCGGATCCAGACCGTCGACGGCCAGCTCCACACGCTCGCGCAGACCGGCGTCGTCCTCACCCTCGTCGGCTTCGCCTTCAAGACGGCCGCCGTCCCCTTCCACTTCTGGGTTCCCGACACGTACGTGGGCGCCCCCCTGCCGATCGCCGCCTACCTGTCGGTCATCGGCAAGGCGGTCGGCTTCTCAGGCCTGATCCTCGTCACCGTCGTCGCCCTGCCGTCCTACGCCGACGTGTGGGGACCCGCCCTCGCCGCACTGGCCGCCCTCACCATGACCGTCGGCAACGTCGGCGCCCTCAGGCAGCAGGCCACGCGCGCGCACAGCGCGGTACGCCTCCTCGCCTGGTCGTCCGTCGGCCAGGCCGGCTACCTCCTGGTGCCGATCGCCGCCGCCGCGTACTCCGACGACGCCGAGAAGTCGATCGGCTCCACGCTCGCCTACGCCCTCATGTACGGCGCCGTGAACCTGGGCGCATTCGCGGTGGCCGCCCTCGTCGGCCGTACGCACCGTCTCAACCGCGTCGCCGACTACCGCGGCCTGTACGCCTCCAGCCCGCTCACCGCCCTCCTCCTGGGCTTCTTCCTGCTCTGCCTCGCCGGACTCCCGCCGGGCATCATCGGCCTCTTCGCCAAGGTCACGGTGTTCGCCGCCGCCGTCGACGCCGGCCTGGGCTGGCTCGCCGTCGTCATGGCCGTCAACGTCGTCATCGCGCTGGTCTACTACCTCCACTGGACGGCCCTGCTGTTCCGCGCCCCCGCGGGCGAGCCGGTCCGTCACCGCCTGCCCGCGCCCCTCACCGCCGCGATCGCCCTGACCGGCGTCGTCGGCATCGCCCTGTCCGGCGCACCCCAGCTGGTCCTCCGCTTCACCGACACCGGACTCTTCTGAGCACACCGGAGCACGCCGACCGGAATCCGGCGCGGCCGTCACCCGGACGGTTGACACGCGCCACCGCGCGCACAAGGGAACTAGTGCCCTTCGCCTGGCGTTGACCGGTACGGGAGGGTCCACTGGACGTGACACCACCGGACCAGTGGGCAGCGCAGGTCGGAAGAGAGATCAGCAAGCAAGGGTTCCCCTGCCGTACGACTTGGAGGGCGTACCGTGCACCGCCGGCACAACGGGCTCAGGACCGCAGTCCTCCTCGGGGGACTGTCCGCGCTCATCATCGTCATCGGCAGCTTCTTCGGCCGCATGGGGCTCGTCGTCGCCGTCCTGATCGCGCTGGGCACCAACGCGTACGCGTACTGGAACAGCGACAAACTCGCCCTGCGGGCGATGCGCGCCCGCCCGGTGAGCGAGTTCGAGGCCCCGGGGCTGTACCGCATGGTCCGAGAACTCTCCACCCAGGCCCGCCAGCCCATGCCGCGCCTGTACATCTCCCCGACGGAGGCCCCCAACGCCTTCGCCACCGGCCGCAACCCGCGCAACGCCGCGGTGTGCTGCACCGAAGGCATCCTGCGCCTGCTCGACGAGCGGGAGCTGCGCGGCGTCATCGGTCACGAGCTCAGCCATGTCTACAACCGCGACATCCTGATCTCATCCGTCGCCGGCGCCCTCGCCTCCGTGATCATGTTCCTGGTCAACTTCGCCTGGCTCATCCCCATCGGCCGCTCGGACGACGACGACGGCCCGGGTCTGCTCGGCATGCTGCTGATCATGATCCTCGGACCGCTCGCCGCGTCCCTGATCCAACTGGCCATCAGCCGCTCCCGGGAGTACGAGGCCGACGCGTCCGGCGCCCAGCTCACCGGCGATCCGCTCGCCCTCGCCTCCGCCCTGCGCAAACTGGAGCACGGCACCAAGCAGCTTCCGCTGCCCCCCGAGCCCCGCATCGAGACGGCCAGTCACATGATGATCGCCAACCCGTTCCGACCGGGGCAGGGTATGTCGAAGATGTTCTCCACCCACCCGCCGATGGCGGAACGTATCGCCCGGCTCGAGAAGATGGCAGGTCACCACCAATGAAGACCATCCTGAATCTCATATGGCTCGTCTTCAGCGGGCTGTGGCTGTTCCTCGGCTACCTGTTCGCGGGCGTGCTGCTGTGCATCACGATCATCGGCATCCCGTTCGGTGTCGCCGCCTTCCGCATCGGTGTCTACGCCCTGTGGCCCTTCGGGTACACGACGGTCGAACGCCGGGACGCGGGTGCCCCCTCCTTCCTCGTCAACGTGCTGTGGCTGATCCTGGCCGGCTGGTGGCTGGCGCTCGGTCATATCCTCACCGGCATCGCCCTGTGCGTGACGATCATCGGCATCCCGCTCGGCCTCGCCAACTTCAAGTTGATCCCGGTCTCACTGTTCCCGCTGGGCCGCGAGATCGTGCGGACGGACCGGGCGTTCACGGAGCGCTGGTAGCGACCGGGGTCCTGTCCTTCACCCCGTCACGACCCGGGCGTTGTCCACAACCCCGAGGTTGTCCACAGGCCCGCACGGTCGTCGGCGCCGGCCCGCATGCTGAATCCATGACCGAGCACGAGCAGTTGCCGACACCGGCGGCGGACAGGGCGCACAAGTCCCGCCCTCCGCATCGGCCTTGTCTCCCCGACGTACGGCCCTCCGCCTCCCGGCCGACGCGCCCTTCCGCTACCGCGCGCCGCCCGCCCGCCGCACGCCGTACACCAGCACGCCCGCCAGCAGTACCCCCGCGCCCGCGGCCACCGAGACCCACGGCAGCGAGAACGCCAGCACCAGACAGCCGGCGAGACCCACCGCCGGCACCACCCGGGTCATCGGCTTCGCATCGAGCGTCCAGGCCGACGCGTTGGCCACCGCGTAGTACGTCAGCACACCGAAGGAGGAGAAGCCGATCGCACCCCGCACATCCACCGTGGCGGCCAGCACGGCGACCACGGCACCCACCGCCAGCTCCGCCCGGTGCGGCACCCGGAACCGCGGGTGCACGGCGGCCAGGGCACCCGGAAGATGCCGGTCCCGGGCCATGGCCAGCGTCGTCCGCGACACCCCGAGGATCAGAGCGAGCAGCGAACCCAGCGCCGCCACCGCCGCACCGACCCGCACCACCGGGGCGAGCCCCGGAACCCCTGCGGCCCGCACCGCGTCCGTGAGCGGCGCCGCGGCGTCACCGAGCTCCCGCGCCCCCAGCACCGACAGGACGGCCACGGCGACAGCCGCGTACACGACCAGCGCGATGCCGAGGGCCAGCGGGATCGCGCGGGGGATGGTGCGTGCCGGATCCCGGACCTCCTCACCGAGGGTCGCGATACGGGCGTACCCGGCGAAGGCGAAGAACAGCAGACCGCCGGCCTGAAGCACCCCGCCGGCCCCGCCCGGCATGCCGATGTCCAGGCGCCCGGCATCGGCCTGCGCCGATGTCAGACACCCGACCACCACGGAAGCGAGGACCGCCAGGACCACACCCACGATCGCCCGCGTCAGCCACGCGGACTTCTGGACACCGCCGTAGTTCACCGCGGTCAGCAGCACCACGGCGGCGACCGCCACGGCGTGCGCCTGGTCCGGCCAGACGTACGCGCCCACGGTGAGCGCCATCGCCGCGCAGGAGGCCGTCTTCCCGACCACGAAGGCCCAGCCCGCGAGGTAGCCCCAGAAGTCCCCGAGCCGCTCACGTCCGTACACGTAGGTGCCGCCCGAGGCCGGGTACAGGGCGGCGAGGCGGGCCGAGGAGGTGGCGTTGCAGTAGGCGACCACGGCGGCGACCGCCAGGCCCAGGAGCAACCCGGTGCCGGCCGCGTGCGCGGCGGGTGCCAGGGCGGCGAAGATCCCGGCTCCCACCATCGAGCCGAGACCGATGACCACGGCGTCACCCAGGCCGAGCGTGCGGCGGAGTTGAGGGCCCTTTGTCTCTGTCACGGCCGCACCCTACTGACCGAACGCAACCGGCACATGGACGAGTGGCGTCTTTCCGGGTGCAAGGAGAGCGGGAAAGGGGCAGGTACACGGCATGACGATCATCAGTTGGATCATCCTGGGACTGCTGGCCGGAGCGATAGCGAAGTTCCTGCTCCCCGGCCGTGACCCGGGCGGGCTCATCGGCACGACACTGATCGGCGTGGCCGGCGCGTTCATCGGCGGCTGGATATCGGCCCGTTGGCTCGACCAACCGATCACCAAGGACTTCTACGACGGCTCCACCTGGCTCGCCGCGATCGGCGGTTCCCTGGTGCTCCTGGTCGCCTACCGCATCCTGTTCGGCCACTCCCGGAACTGAGACGGGGTGGGCGCCACGCGGGCGCCCGCCCCTCCCGTCCCCGTCCGGGGACCTACCGGTAGTTCACGAACTGCAGCGCGAAGTCGAAGTCCTTGCCCTTGAGAAGGGCGATGACGGCCTGGAGGTCGTCCCGGCTCTTCGAGCTCACCCGCAGCTCGTCGCCCTGCACCTGCGCCTTCACGCCCTTCGGGCCCTCATCCCGGATGATCTTCGCGACCTTCTTCGCGTTGTCCTGGGAGATGCCCTCCTCGATCGACGCGAAGATCTTGTACTCCTTGCCCGAGAGCTGCGGCTCACCCGCGTCCAGGGCCTTCAGCGAGATGCCCCGCTTGATCAGCTTGGACTGGAAGACGTCGAGGACAGCCTTCACCCGGTCCTCGGAGTTCGCCTCCATGAGGATCTTCTCCCCGGACCACGAGATCGAGGCACCCACGCCCTTGAAGTCGTAGCGCTGCGAGATCTCCTTGGCGGTCTGGTTGAGGGCGTTGTCGACCTCCTGCCGCTCGACCTTCGAGACGATGTCGAAACTGGAGTCGGCCATGTCCTGTGGCTCCTTGGATCGGGGTGCGTATCGGGCTGTGCACCGAATGCGTACTGGCGTACATGCGGCGGCCCCCGAGCACGGCATCGGCCCCGGACCGCATCCGGACCAGCCTAGTCACCCGCCGCCCCGCCGGTGGCGATCAATCGGGTGGCGAAGCACCCCTTCCCATCGGGTATTGTTTACGTCGTTGCCACGGAGCACCGCCGAAAGGCGGTACGAAGGCAGCGACCCCGGCGGTGTGCCCGAGCGGCCAAAGGGAGCAGACTGTAAATCTGCCGGCTCAGCCTTCCCAGGTTCGAATCCTGGCGCCGCCACACTGGGGAAGACCCCCTCCGGACTGCGGAAACGCGGTCCGGAGGGGGTCTCTTCGTGTTCGTGGGGTCAGGCGCCGGGGCACACTGGCTGCATGTCGCCCCGTCGCCGTGCCTGTCCCGAGTGCCGTCGTGAGATCGCCGTGGTCGCCGGACGGTATGCGCGGCACGACCCGCCCGGCGCCCGGGGGAGCGGGGAGCTGACCTCGTGCCCCGGATCGCGCAGGCGGGCCCCGCTCGGTGCGGAGCAGCCGTCGCTGGACGGTCACGTGGTGCCTCAGTTCCCGGGGCAGATGCCGCTCTTCTAGCGCCCGGCGGTGCTCAGTTGCCCGCCACCGACTTGACGGCCACCGACACCGGAGCGGACCCGCTGATGAGTTCCAGGGTCAGTCCCGCCGTGGCCGGCGTGTCCACCAGTTCCGCCAGCACGGCGGCCACGTCGTCGCGCGGGACCGGGCCGCGGCCCGTGTGCGCCTCCAGACGGACCAGGCCGGTGCCGGCGTCGTCGGTGAGCTGACCGGGACGCAGGACCGTCCAGTCCAGGGCGTCCAGGCCGCGGATGTACGCGTCCGCCTCGCCCTTGGCGCGCAGGTACACGTCGAAGACCTCGTCGCCCTCGTGCGCCGGGTCCGCGCCCATGGACGACACGATCACAAAACGCCGTACGCCCGCGCGGACGGCCGCATCGGCGAAGAGGACCGCCGCCGCCCTGTCCACCGTCTCCTTGCGGTCCACCCCGCTGCCCGGGCCGGCGCCCGCCGCGAACACCGCGGCGTCCGCGCCCTCCAGGCACTCCGCGACCTCCTCCACCGACGCGGACTCCAGGTCCAGGACCACCGGTTCCGCGCCCAGCTGCCGCAGCTCGTCGGCCTGTTCGGGTTTGCGGATGATGCCCGCCGCCTCGTCCCCGCGCGCGGCGAGCAGCCGCTCCAGCCGCAGCGCGATCTGACCATGACCACCAGCGATGACAATGCGCATGCTTCCGACCGTACGCCGGGGCGACCCCGTCCGCCGCGCGACGCCGCGACGCACCTACGCGGACCCCCGCCCCTGCCGGGGCAGTCCGGGCCCCGCCGTCCCCGTCGAATCGCAGTACTCGCGCACCGCGCTCGTCCGCGCCACCACCCGCCCTCCGTGCACCACGACGCGGCTGTACGCCAGTGACAGCGCGCCCGGCAGCCCTTCCCCGCGCACGGCCAGCAGCTCGGCCGGGAAGCCCGCCTCCACCCGCACCTCGGGCAGCCCCAGAGCGGCCCGCGCCGCCGTGCTCACCGCGGCATAGGCGTCCTCGGCGGGCAGGCCCTGGTGCGAGGCCAGCAGATAGGCGGCCTCCAGCGGGTCGCCGCGGCCCACCGGGTTCGACACGTCCCGCAGGGCGCCGCTCCCGGCGGCCACCCGTACCCCCGCCGAGCGCAACAGCCGTACCGGCGCCGAGCCCCGGCCGTCCGCGGCCGCGCAGCCGCCCTGC
Source organism: Streptomyces malachitofuscus (assembly GCF_055571035.1). Lineage (NCBI taxonomy): Bacteria > Bacillati > Actinomycetota > Actinomycetes > Kitasatosporales > Streptomycetaceae > Streptomyces > Streptomyces malachitofuscus. Next base: position 25,696 of record NZ_JBVIGA010000034.1, read on the forward strand.
GGCAGGCACACCACCGTCACCCCGGCCGCCGCGAGCCGGTCCGCGGTCCGGGCGGCGAGCTCGTCCGGCAGCCCGGCGAGACCGCCGCACGGGCCGAGCGCGACCCCCGGCCGCAGCCCGCCCGCCATGGCCGCGAACCGGGCCAGCCGGGTGGGGTCGGTGGCGTCCGTGTGCAGGTCGACGGGGCAGCCGTGCTCGGAGGCGACCTCCAGCACCGCCTCCACATAGCCCGTGGGATCCGGGTCGAGGTCCGGACAGCCGCCCACCACGGACGCTCCCATCTTCAGCGCGTCCCGCAGCACCGCGAGCCCGTTCGCCCCGGCCACCCCGGTCAGCACCCGGGGCATCGCCACCGTTGTCAGCTCGGTCAGCCCGCGCAGCGAGCGCCCCGCCCGCAGTACGGCGGTCAGTGCCCGGAGTCCGGCCAGATCGCCCACGCGTACATGGGCCCGCAGCGCCGTGGCGCCGTGCCCGAGCTGGAGCAGGGCCGCCTCCGTCGCACGGCGCTGGACGTCCTGGGGGTCGTCCGGGACGGGGCCCTCACCGCCGGCGGACAGGGCGGTGTCCGCGTGGGCGTGGGGTTCGGCGGGGGCCGGCAGGAGGAGATAGCCGGTGAGGTCGACGCGGGTGACGCACGCGCGCGTGCCGTCCGCCGCCGCCAGGCTGCCGGCCGTACCGACCGCCTCGATGCGCCCGCCGCCCAGCCGTACGTCCACGGTGCGTCCGTCGGTGAGCCGTGCACCGCGCAGAAGGACCGGGCCCGGGTCGGGCGCACCCGGGCCCGGGAGCGACGGCCAGGGGTCGGACGGTGGCTGCGGCTGGCTTTCGGGCATCGCGCTCCTGGGGCTCGGGCTGCGCACGAGGACGCACGTCACGCTGAGACAAGATCACGCCGGGACAAGATCACGCAGAGTGAGTCGAGCCTAGGATGGCCGCCCGCCGCTCGCCGGGAGGAGCGCAATAGTCGTACCAACGTGGTCCCCCGGGAGTGCAGGCGTGGTCCCCCGGCAGGGCAGGCGTGGTCCCCCTTCCCGGGGGGAGTACGGGCGGTCCCTCCATGAGGGGACAGGGGGCCCGAAACGGATTTGGGCGAACGGCGGCGGACCGTGTAATGTCTTCATCGCTCGCCCCAATAGCTCAGTCGGCAGAGCGTCTCCATGGTAAGGAGAAGGTCAACGGTTCGATTCCGTTTTGGGGCTCTGGTGTGTGAGGTTCCCGCCGCGAGGCGGGGCCCGATCGCATCAAAGCGGTGTAGCTCAGTCGGTAGAGCAAGCGGCTCATAATCGCTGTGTCACCGGTTCAAGTCCGGTCACCGCTACAGACAGTAGCCGATTGCGGGGTCGGTCCTTCGATCGGCTACTCTTCTTGCGTAAATACAGTCAATCCGTTCGTCAAGGAGCACTCACGTGGCTGCCACCGACGTCCGCCCGAAGATCACGCTGGCCTGCGTGGAGTGCAAGGAGCGGAACTACATCACCAAGAAGAACCGGCGTAACAACCCGGACCGTCTTGAGATGAAGAAGCACTGCCCGCGTTGCAACGCGCACACCGCGCACCGCGAAACGCGATAAAACAGGCTCGTACACGAGGCCGTCCCCCCACTCGGGGGGCGGCCTCGTGTCGTTTCGGTACTGGCTCGTTTCAGATACAGGAGGTGCCGCGCGCATGGCGCTCGACCAGTCCTTCGTGGGGCGGAGCTACCCGCCCACCGAGCCCTACGAGGTGGGCCGCGAGAAGATCCGTGAGTTCGCCGAGGCCGTGGGGGACGCCAACCCTGCGTACACGGACGCGGAGGCCGCCAAGGCGCTCGGCCACCCCGATGTGATCGCCCCGCCGACCTTCGTGTTCGCGATCACCTTCAAGGCCGCGGGGCAGGTCGTCGCCGACCCCCGGCTCGGTCTCGACTACAACCGCGTCGTGCACGGCGACCAGAAGTTCGCGTACAACCGCCCGGTGCGCGCCGGTGACCGGCTGACCGTGACCTCGACCATCGAGAAGATCAGGTCGATGGCCGGCAACGAGGTGCTGGACATCCGTGGCGAGGTCCACGACCAGGCCGGCGAGCACGTCGTGACCGCCTGGACCAAGCTGGTGGCCCGCGCGGCCGAGGAGGCGTGAGACACATCATGACGGCGAAGATCTCCTACGCCGACGTCGAGGTCGGCACCGAGCTGCCCGCCCGGACGTTCCCCGTGACCCGCGCCACCCTCGTCCAGTACGCGGGCGCCTCCGGCGACTTCAACCCCATTCACTGGAACGAGAAGTTCGCCAAGGAGGTCGGGCTGCCCGACGTCATCGCGCACGGCATGTTCACCATGGCCGAGGCGATCCGCGTGGTGACCGACTGGGTGGGCGACCCGGGCGCGGTCGTCGAGTACGGCGTCCGCTTCACCCGTCCGGTCGTCGTCCCCAACGACGATGCGGGCGCCACCATCGAGGTCAGCGGCAAGGTCGCCGCCAAGCTCGACGACAACACGGTCCGCGTGGACCTCACCGCGACGCACGACGGACAGAAGGTCCTCGGCATGTCGCGCGCGGTCGTCCGCCTGGGCTGACCCGGACCGGTCGGGGAAGCGGGGCCCGCGGTGCCGTCTCGTAGTCTTGAGCCCGTGCAGGAACTCCATGACGCCCCCCTCGCCCCGCTGACCACCTTCCGGCTGGGCGGCCCCGCGACCCGGCTGGTCACCGCGACGACCGACGACGAAGTGATCGCCGTCGTCCGCGACGCCGACGACAGCGGCACCCCGCTGCTGATCATCGGCGGCGGATCCAACCTGGTCATCGGCGACAAGGGCTTCGACGGCACCGCCCTCGTCATCGCCACCCGCGGCTTCGCCCTGGACGGTACGCGCCTGGAGCTGGCGGCCGGAGAGGTGTGGACCGACGCCGTCGCCCGCACCGTGGAGGCGAACCTGGCCGGTGTCGAGTGCCTGGCCGGCATCCCCGGCTCGGCGGGCGCCACCCCGATCCAGAACGTCGGCGCCTACGGCCAGGAGGTCTCCTCCACCATCACCGAGGTCGTCGCCTACGACCGCCGGGCACGGCAGACCGTCACGCTGAGCAACGAGGATTGCGCCTTCTCGTACCGCCACAGCCGCTTCAAGTCCGACCCGGAGCGCTACGTCGTCCTGCGCGTGCGCTTCGCGCTGGAGGACGCCGGCGGCCTCTCCGGCCCCGTCCGGTACGCCGAGACGGCCCGCGTCCTCGGTGTCGCGCCGGGGGAGCGGGTACCGCTGGCCACCGCCCGCGAGACGGTTCTGAAGCTCCGCTCGGGCAAGGGCATGGTCCTGGACCCCGAGGACCACGACACCTGGTCGGCGGGCTCCTTCTTCACCAACCCGATCCTCGATGACGTGGCGTTCGCCGCATTCCGCACCCGCGTGCGAGAGCGGCTCGGTGAGGGCGTCGAGGCCCCGGCCTACCCGGCCGGCCCGGGCCACACCAAGACCTCCGCGGCCTGGCTGATCGACAAGGCCGGTTTCACCAAGGGATACGGCAGCGGCCCCGCCCGCATCTCCACCAAGCACACCCTCGCCCTCACCAACCGCGGTGACGCGACCACCGAGGACCTCCTGGCGCTCGCCCGCGAGGTGGTCGCCGGGGTGCACGAGGCCTTCGGCGTCACGCTGGTCAACGAACCGGTCACGGTGGGCGTGAGCCTGTAGCCCCGCAATCTCCGTTGCCGCCCGGCACACGCGCCCGCGATCATGGGTCCGTGAGGCCGACCGCATGCGTCTGAGACTGCGTCGGTTCCGTCCCCGCACCGGCCCCCGTGAGCATCGGGTGGTCCAGCCCCTGCACCCGCTGCGCCACACCTCGCTGCGGGCTCCCGAACCCATCGGGCTGCTCATCGGTGACCACGACGGACTGAACCGGCTCGCCGGCCTGTTCTCCTTCGCCGCGTACTCGCGCCGCACGATCGTCCACGTGCCGCTGCGGGACGGAGTGCCGCCCGCCGAGGGGACCGGAGAACCGGTGGACCTCGTCCTGGTCCACCACTCCTACGGCCTGCGGCCCAGCACCTGGCCGCGGCTGCGCCGGTCGCTCGGTCCGGGCACGCCCCTGACCGTCCGTACGGACGAGGCCCGCACGGACCGGGACGCCGCCGTATGGCGCCGGCGCGCGGCGCGCGCGGACTGCCGGGACGAGCTGCGGCACGCCCACCACGCGCGCACGGTGTTCCTCTTCGGCAGCCGGGACGTGTTCGCCGAGGCAGCCATGAGCTGCGCGCACGCGGCGAGGTGGGGGCCACGGCAGAAGGGCGTGGCCAAGGGGCGCATGGCGATGGTGTCGAGCCTCCCCGGGCTCGTGCAGCGGCCCGGCGGCGGGCACCCCGAGGAGATCCTCGTCTGCTTCAAGCCGTATCCGCCCTACGCCCACTTCAAGCGGCCGGGGTGACGCCGCCCGCGGCTGCGCCGGGGTGACCGGCGCCGCCGCGACTACACCGGGGCCGTGAGCCAGTCGTCCACGCCCGCCAGGAGCTTGGCCTTCACGCCCTCCGGGGCCGCCGAGCCGCGTACCGACTGGCGGGCCAGTTCCGCGAGCTCCGCGTCCGTGAAGCCGTGGTGCAGCCGCGCGAACTCGTACTGCGCCGCCAGCCGGGAGCCGAACAGCAGCGGGTCGTCCGCGCCCAGCGCCAGCGGCACCCCCGCCTCGAACAGCGTCCGCAGCGGTACGTCCTCGGGCTTGTCGTAGACCCCCAGCGCCACGTTCGACGCCGGGCAGACCTCGCACGTCACCTGGCGGTCCGCGAGCCGCTGCATCAGCCGGGGGTCGTCCGCCGCCCGGACCCCGTGGCCGATCCGGTGCGCCTCCAGGTCGTCCAGGCAGTCCCGTACCGACGCCGGTCCCGCCAGCTCGCCGCCGTGCGGCGCGGACAGCAGTCCGCCGTCCCGGGCGATCGCGAACGCCCGGTCGAAGTCACGGGCCATCCCGCGACGCTCGTCGTTGGAGAGGCCGAACCCGACCACCCCCCGGTCCGCGTAGCGCACCGCCAGCCGGGCCAGCGTGCGCGCGTCGAGGGGGTGCTTCATCCGGTTGGCGGCCACCAGCACGCGCATCCCCACCCCGGTGTCCCGCACCGCCGAGTCCACCGCGTCCAGGATGATCTCCAGGGCCGGGATCAGCCCGCCCAGCCGGGGCGCGTACGACGTCGGGTCGACCTGGATCTCCAGCCAGCCCGAGCCGTCGCGCACGTCCTCCTCCGCCGCCTCCCGCACCAGCCGCTGGATGTCCTCCGGCTCGCGCAGACACGAGCGCGCCGCGTCGTACAGCCGCTGGAAACGGAACCAGCCGCGCTCGTCCGTGGCCCGCAGTCTCGGCGGCTCCCCGCTGGTCAGCGCGTCGGTCAGCGCCTCGGGCAGGCGCACCCCGTACTTGTCGGCCAGCTCCAGCAGGGTGGTGGGCCGCATGGACCCGGTGAAGTGCAGGTGCAGATGGGCTTTCGGCAGCTCAGAGACATCACGTACACGCTCCATCGGTCGATCCTGCCGCACGTCCCGCCCGTCCCACTAGCGCTTTCCCCTTTCGTGGTCTTGCTCGCACAAACGAACAGGGGCGCCCGGAGTCACATCCGGGCGCCCCTGCGGCGAAGGGGAGGTCAGTCCCGCGCCTCCGCCAGCAGCTTCTGGATCCGGCTCACGCCCTCGACGAGGTCCTCGTCGCCCAGCGCGTACGACAGACGCAGATAGCCGGGCGTGCCGAACGCCTCACCGGGCACCACCGCGACCTCGGCCTCCTCCAGGATCAGCGCGGCCAGCTCGACCGAGTTCTGCGGCCGCTTCCCGCGGATCTCCTTGCCGATCAGCGACTTCACCGAGGGGTAGGCGTAGAACGCGCCCTCGGGCTCGGGGCAGACCACGCCGTCGATCTCGTTGAGCATCCGCACGATGGTCCTGCGCCGCCGGTCGAAGGCCTCGCGCATCGTCGCGACCGCGTCCAGGTCGCCGGAGACGGCGGCGAGAGCGGCCACCTGGGCGACGTTGGAGACGTTGGACGTGGCGTGCGACTGGAGGTTGGTCGCGGCCTTCACCACGTCCTTCGGGCCGATGATCCAGCCGACCCGCCAGCCCGTCATCGCGTACGTCTTCGCCACACCGTTGACCACGACGCACTTGTCGCGCAGCTCGGGCAGCAGCGCGGGCAGGGACACGGACACCGCGTCGCCGTAGACCAGGTGCTCGTAGATCTCGTCGGTGAGCACCCACAGGCCGTGCTCGACGGCCCACTTGCCGATCGCCTCGGTCTCGGCCTCGCTGTAGACGGCGCCGGTGGGGTTGGACGGGGAGACGAACAGGACGACCTTCGTCTTCTCGGTGCGGGCCGCCTCCAGCTGCTCCACGCTCACGCGGTAGCCGGTGGTCTCGTCGGCGACGACCTCGACCGGGACACCGCCCGCGAGCCGGATCGACTCCGGGTACGTCGTCCAGTACGGCGCCGGGACGATGACCTCGTCGCCCGGGTCGAGGATCGCGGCGAAGGCCTCGTAGATGGCCTGCTTGCCGCCGTTGGTGACGAGGATCTGGGAGGGGTCCACCTCGTAGCCGGAGTCGCGCAGCGTCTTGGCGGCGATCGCGGACTTCAGCTCGGGCAGGCCGCCGGCCGGCGTGTAGCGGTGGTACTTCGGGTTCTTGCAGGCTTCGATCGCGGCCTCGACGATGTAGTCCGGCGTCGGGAAGTCGGGCTCACCGGCGCCGAAGCCGATCACCGGTCGCCCGGCGGCCTTGAGGGCCTTGGCCTTGGCGTCCACGGCGAGGGTGGCGGACTCGGAGATCGCGCCGACTCGGGCGGAGACCCGGCGCTCGGTGGGAGGGGTTGCAGCGCTCATGGGGCCCATCGTTCCAGACCCGGATCCCGCCGGGCACGAGGGTTTCACGGACTGAACATGACCGGGCAAACCACTGGACACCAGTCCGGATCCACCGTGCCGTGGCCGCGTGGCCAGGACGATCTTCCGCCGTTCCGTCGCCGGAGCGGTCCGTCCCAGGGACTTTCTGTTCGACGCCCGGCCCAGGAGCACGTACACTCTCACCTCGTTGGCCCTCAGCGGCCCGCGCTCAGCCGGTGCACACCAAGCATCCGGTCGGATGCGGTACGTTGGGGAGCGCACAAAGGGTCGTAGCTCAATTGGTAGAGCACTGGTCTCCAAAACCAGCGGTTGGGGGTTCAAGTCCCTCCGGCCCTGCTACACACACCATCGCCAGGATGTGTGCGCATGTACGTACAGCAATGCACCGCCGTGCGGGCTCAGACCGGGCGCGGCACGGCCACGACCCGGAATCAGGTGAGGACGAGTGACGGACGCCGTGGGCTCCATCGACATGCCTGATGCCCAGGACGAGGCTCCGGACTCCAAGAAGAAGACCCGCAAGGGCGGTAAGCGGGCCAAGAAGGGTCCGCTGAAGCGCCTGGCGCTCTTCTACCGTCAGATCGTTGCGGAGCTCCGCAAGGTTGTCTGGCCGACCCGTAACCAGCTGACGTCGTACACGACCGCAGTGATCATCTTCGTGGTGGTGATGATCGGCCTGATCACCCTGTTCGACTATGGCCTCAGCAACGCCGCCAAGTACGTCTTCGGCTGATCCCCGAGCGAAGAGCGCCGAGGTACCCGGCGCTCCTTTCGCATGTTCCACCCCTATGTATCCAGGAAGAAGCAGCCACCGTGTCTGACCCGAACGTGAACGACGCCGTCGAGCCTTACGGCGAAGGGGCCGAGTCCGCCGAGGACGCGCTCGCCTCCGTCGAGGGCGCGGACGTCGAGGACACCGAGGCCTCCGCCGAGGCCGAGGCTGCCGGCACCACCGAGGACGAGGCCGCCGAAGCGGACGAGACCGCTGCGGACGAGACCACCGAGGCCGTGGAAGCGGCCGAGGAGGCCGAAGAGCCCGAGGACGACCGCGACCCGGTCGAGAAGCTCCGCGAGGAACTGCGGACGCTCCCCGGCGAGTGGTACGTCATCCACACCTACGCGGGCTACGAGAACCGGGTGAAGACCAACCTGGAGCAGCGCGCCGTCTCGCTGAACGTCGAGGACTACATCTTCCAGGCCGAGGTGCCGCAGGAAGAGGTCGTCCAGATCAAGAACGGCGACCGCAAGACGATCAAGCAGAACAAGCTCCCGGGCTACGTCCTCGTCCGCATGGACCTGACGAACGAGTCCTGGGGCGTCGTCCGCAACACGCCCGGCGTCACCGGCTTCGTGGGCAACGCCTACGACCCGTACCCGCTGACGCTGGACGAGATCGTCAAGATGCTCGCCCCGGAGGCCGAGGAGAAGGCCGCCCGCGAGGCAGCCGAGGCCGAGGGCAAGCCGGCTCCGCAGCGCAAGGTCGAGGTCCAGGTGCTGGACTTCGAGGTCGGCGACTCGGTCACCGTCACCGACGGCCCGTTCGCCACGCTCCAGGCGACCATCAACGAGATCAACCCCGACTCCAAGAAGGTCAAGGGCCTGGTGGAGATCTTCGGCCGCGAGACGCCGGTCGAGCTCTCCTTCGACCAGATCCAGAAGAACTAGCCCTTCTGGAACGGCTGATACACAGCTTCCGCGCAGGTCAGGCGAACGCTCGCGCGTTTGTCTGACCTGCTCGGTTTTTGGCCGCGCATCCATACCCGTTATCGTTGTGCGGTATGCCTGTGTCCGGGTTGTCCCCCGGAGGTGGGCAGGACCCGAATCGAAAGGACCCGGAGAGCCATGCCTCCCAAGAAGAAGAAGGTCACGGGGCTCATCAAGCTCCAGATCCAGGCCGGTGCCGCCAACCCGGCCCCGCCGGTCGGCCCCGCGCTGGGCCAGCACGGCGTGAACATCATGGAGTTCTGCAAGGCCTACAACGCCGCGACCGAGTCGCAGCGCGGCTGGGTCATCCCGGTGGAGATCACGGTCTACGAGGACCGTTCCTTCACCTTCATCACCAAGACCCCGCCGGCCGCGAAGATGATCCTCAAGGCCGCGGGCGTGGAGAAGGGCTCCGGCGAGCCGCACAAGACCAAGGTCGCGAAGATCACGCGTGACCAGGTCCGTGAGATCGCCACCACCAAGATGCCCGACCTCAACGCCAACGACCTGGACGCCGCCGAGAAGATCATCGCCGGCACCGCCCGTTCCATGGGCGTCACGGTCGAGGGCTGACCTCCACCCCCGTAAGCCAAGCAGTAGTGGCAGGGCCTGCTCGGCCCGGACCACGACTCCTCAGATTCCACAGGAGCTTTCAGTGAGCAAGCGCAGCAAGTCTCTCCGCGCTGCGGACGCCAAGATCGACCGGGAGAAGCTGTACGCCCCGCTCGAGGCCGTCCGTCTCGCCAAGGAGACGTCCACGACCAAGTTCGACGGCACCGTCGAGGTCGCCTTCCGTCTGGGTGTCGACCCGCGCAAGGCCGACCAGATGGTCCGTGGCACCGTGAACCTCCCGCACGGCACCGGTAAGACCGCCCGGGTCCTGGTCTTCGCGACCGGTGACCGTGCCGAGGCCGCGCGTGCCGCGGGCGCCGACATCGTCGGCGCCGACGAGCTGATCGACGAGGTGTCGAAGGGCCGTCTGGACTTCGACGCCGTCGTCGCCACCCCGGACCTCATGGGCAAGGTCGGCCGCCTCGGCCGTGTGCTCGGTCCCCGTGGTCTGATGCCGAACCCCAAGACCGGCACCGTGACCCCCGACGTCACCAAGGCTGTCAACGACATCAAGGGCGGCAAGATCGAGTTCCGTGTCGACAAGCACGCGAACCTGCACTTCATCATCGGCAAGTCGTCCTTCGACGACACCAAGCTGGTGGAGAACTACGGCGCCGCGCTGGAGGAGATCCTCCGTCTGAAGCCGTCCGCCGCCAAGGGTCGCTACATCAAGAAGGCCGCCATCAGCACCACGATGGGCCCCGGCATCCCGCTCGACCCGAACCGCACCCGCAACCTCCTCGTCGAGGAGGACCCGGCCGCGGTCTGAGCCCACGGCTCACCTCACCGGTCACGGGCCCCGCACCTGCTCAGGTGCGGGGCCCGTCCCTTTCCCGCGTCTCCGGTGTCACCACTGCCCCAGGAGTATTCGAACGCCTCTGTCATACCAGTGGGATAGTCTTCCGATTCACTGTGCATCAGCTGTGTTCCTTGGGGGGAACCAATGACTTGGGGGGATTCCATGCGAACGTCCGTACCTGCCGCCGGACTCGCCGCTCTGCTGCTCGCCGCGGGCGCGGTCGGCTGTTCGAGCGACTCGGGCTCCAAGGGCTCGGAGGGCTCCGGGGGCTCCAAGGCAGCCGAGACGCCCGCCATGACGCCGGCCGCGGCCGTGGCCAAGGCCGCGAAGAACTCCGAGGAGATCACCTCCTTCCGGTACGTCATGACCGGCACGGTGCCCGAGCAGGGCCGGATCAAGGCCGAGGCGTCGATGCGGACCGAGCCCGACGTCGCCATGAGCATGAAGGTCACCGCGCTCGAGAAGGGCGATGAGGGAACCGCCGAGATCCGCCTCGTCGACAAGGCCATGTACATCGGTGGCGGCGCCGAGGCGGCCAAGCAGATGGAAGGCAAGCGCTGGCTGAAGTTCGACCTGGGCGCGCTCGGCGCCGACCAGGAGATGAACGGCGGGATGGGTGCCGCCGACCAGGCCCAGAAGAACCCGGCGACCGAGTCCACGTTCCTCACCGGCGCCGATGACGTCAAGAAGGTCGGCACCGAGAAGATCGACGGCGTCGAGACCACCCACTACTCGGGCACCATCACCCTCGACGACCTGCGTGCCGAGCTCAAGAAGAAGGACGCCAAGTCCGCCGAGCGCGGCGAGAAGAGCATCCAGCAGTACGAGAAGATGGGCGTCGAGACGCTCAAGATGGACGCCTGGATCGACGGCGATGACCGCACCAAGCAGTTCCGGATGCGAGGCGACGCCACCAAGGGCCCGGTGGACACGACCATCAAGTTCCTCGACGTGAACAAGCCGGTGACGGTCGAGGCCCCGCCGGCCCTGGAGACCGTCGACTTCGCCGAGATGCTCCAGGGGCTCGAGGAGAGCTGATCGGTCGGGGGCGGATTTGCTTCCCGGTAATCCGTTCCCGTACTCTCCTACTGAAGCCAAAGACCGCTGGTCGTTGCCGTGCGCTCGTCAGAGGGCGCGGTGGCCGAAGGATCCGCTGAACTGCGGACGACCCGCGCAGGTGTCAGTGGAAGAGTTCCCGGAGTTCGCCGCCGCGAGGCCGCGAGTGACCGGTTGAGCTACGCCCCGTGCGCCTGCGCCCGGGGCGTTTCGTTTTCCCCAGTCCTCCTTCGGGTCCGCGCGGTCCGAATCACCCGGAAGGAGGCCGAGGCTCATGGCGAGGCCTGACAAGGTCGATGCCGTCGAGGAGATGCGGGACAAGTTCCGCAACTCCAACGCTGCTGTCGTTACCGCGTACACCGGTCTCACCGTGGCGCAGCTCAAGCAGCTGCGTCGTTCACTCGGTGAGAACGCTCAGTACCGTGTGGTGAAGAACACGCTGACCAAGATTGCGGCCCAGGAGGCCGGGATCACCACGCTCGACGACCTGTTCGCGGGTTCGTCGGCGGTCGCCTTCGTGACCGGTGACCCGGTCGAGGCGGCGAAGGGTCTGCGCGATTTCGCCAAGGAGAACCCGAATCTCGTCATCAAGGGCGGTGTCCTTGACGGCAAGGCGATGTCCGCCGACGAGATCAAGAAGCTTGCGGACCTCGAGTCCCGCGAGGTTCTGCTCGCCAAGCTGGCGGGTGCCTTCAAGGGCAAGCAGACGCAGACTGCTCAGCTCTTCCAGGCGCTCCCCTCGAAGCTCGTCCGCACCGTGGACGCGCTCCGTGCCAAGCAGGACGAGCAGGGCGGTGCCGAGTAATTCGGCTCGCTTTCCGATCCTCGCCGCATGAACCGCATGAGGTGAGGGTCGACGCGGGCCCGACGTACGCCCGCCTCACCCCGTACATCCGGCACCTGCCGATTTAGTGGAAGGACCGCCATCATGGCGAAGCTCAGCCAGGAAGACCTGCTCGCGCAGTTCGAGGAGATGACCCTCATCGAGCTCTCCGAGTTCGTGAAGGCGTTCGAGGAGAAGTTCGACGTCACCGCCGCCGCCGCGGTCGCCGTCGCCGGCACGGCCGGCCCGGCCGCCCCGGTCGAGGCCGCCGAGGAGAAGGACGAGTTCGACGTCATCCTCACCGGCGCCGGCGACAAGAAGATCCAGGTCATCAAGGTCGTGCGTGAGCTGACCTCCCTGGGTCTGAAGGAGGCCAAGGACCTCGTCGACGGCACCCCGAAGCCGGTCCTCGAGAAGGTCAACAAGGAGCAGGCCGAGAAGGCCGCCGAGTCCCTCAAGGGCGCCGGCGCCTCCGTCGAGGTCAAGTAAGACCCCGCGGGTCCGGCAGGATCCGTAGGCACGTTCCACGGGACGTGTAACGCTCAAGCGCTGAGGAGCGATCATCCATCCGGGTGGTCGCTCTTCGGCGTACCGGGGGTCCGGCGGCGGCTGCCTTGCACCCGGGACGGCGGGGGGTATGGTGATCTTCGTTGTGCCTCCAGGGGCCCGCGGAGAATCGCCTCGAGGCAGGCGGTCGGGGCAAGGGGGCCTTGACGAACCGCACGCAGCGCGCAATTCTCAGGACGCGTCGTCACAAGGATCCGAATCCGAGGCATGGATCGACGGCAAAGAGGGCAGTATCACGGTGCGTTGAGGGCAGCGCCTTGTCGCAGGAGTTGAGAACAACGAGGGCCTCTACCCGGTCTCGTACACCGCACTGGACATCAGTGTGCCAAGTGGCTACACTGACCCTTTGCGCTGCCTGTTAGCTGTCCCCTGCCCGTCACCAGGGGCATGCCCTCGCTCGAGCACCGACGACAAATGATCTCTGACCTGGGGTTTTCTCCCCATCGGAGGATTCTGTCCCTGTGCACGGTGGGGGGCCGGTACGCGCGTAGTGAGTCCGAGCCCTCGGAAGGACCCCCTCTTGGCCGCCTCGCGCAACGCCTCGACCGCGAATACGAACAACGGCGCCAGCACCGCCCCGCTGCGCATCTCCTTTGCAAAGATCAAGGAGCCCCTCGAGGTTCCGAACCTTCTCGCGCTGCAGACCGAGAGCTTTGACTGGCTGCTCGGGAACGACGCCTGGAAGGCTCGCGTCGAGGAGGCTCTCGAGAACGGGCAGGACGTCCCCACCAAGTCCGGTCTGGAGGAGATCTTCGAAGAGATCTCCCCGATCGAGGACTTCTCCGGGTCGATGTCGCTGACCTTCCGCGACCACCGCTTCGAGCCGCCGAAGAACTCCATCGACGAGTGCAAGGAGCGCGACTTCACGTACGCCGCCCCGCTCTTCGTCACCGCCGAATTCACCAACAACGAGACCGGCGAGATCAAGTCCCAGACGGTCTTCATGGGCGACTTCCCGCTCATGACGAACAAGGGCACCTTCGTCATCAACGGCACCGAGCGTGTCGTGGTGTCCCAGCTGGTCCGCTCGCCCGGCGTCTACTTCGACTCCTCCATCGACAAGACGTCCGACAAGGACATCTTCTCCGCCAAGATCATCCCCTCCCGGGGTGCCTGGCTGGAGATGGAGATCGACAAGCGCGACATGGTCGGTGTGCGCATCGACCGCAAGCGCAAGCAGTCCGTCACCGTCCTGCTGAAGGCGCTCGGCTGGACCACCGAGCAGATCCTCGAGGAGTTCGGCGAGTACGAGTCCATGCGCGCCACCCTGGAGAAGGACCACACCCAGGGCCAGGACGACGCGCTGCTCGACATCTACCGCAAGCTGCGTCCGGGTGAGCCCCCCACGCGTGAGGCCGCGCAGACGCTGCTCGAGAACCTGTACTTCAACCCCAAGCGCTACGACCTCGCCAAGGTCGGCCGCTACAAGGTGAACAAGAAGCTCGGCGGGGACGAGCCGCTGGACGCCGGCGTGCTCACCACCGACGACATCATCGCCACCATCAAGTACCTGGTGAAGCTGCACGCCGGTGAGACCGAGACGGTCGGCGAGTCGGGCCGCTCGATCATCGTCGAGACCGACGACATCGACCACTTCGGCAACCGCCGTATCCGCAACGTCGGCGAGCTGATCCAGAACCAGGTCCGTACGGGTCTCGCCCGTATGGAGCGCGTCGTGCGCGAGCGCATGACCACCCAGGACGTCGAGGCGATCACGCCCCAGACCCTGATCAACATCCGGCCGGTCGTCGCCTCCATCAAGGAGTTCTTCGGCACCAGCCAGCTGTCGCAGTTCATGGACCAGAACAACCCGCTGTCGGGGCTGACGCACAAGCGTCGTCTGAACGCCCTCGGCCCGGGTGGTCTCTCCCGTGAGCGGGCCGGCTTCGAGGTCCGTGACGTCCACCCGTCGCACTACGGCCGCATGTGCCCGATCGAGACGCCGGAAGGCCCGAACATCGGTCTGATCGGTTCGCTCGCCTCCTACGGGCGGATCAACCCGTTCGGCTTCATCGAGACGCCGTACCGCAAGGTCGTCGACGGCCAGGTCACCGACGAGGTGGACTACCTGACCGCCGACGAGGAGGACCGCTTCGTCATCGCGCAGGCCAACGCGCCGCTCAACGACGACATGCGCTTCGTCGAGAACCGCATCCTGGTCCGCCGCCGCGGCGGCGAGGTCGACTACGTCCCCGGTGACGAGGTCGACTACATGGACGTCTCGCCGCGCCAGATGGTGTCGGTCGCGACCGCCATGATCCCGTTCCTCGAGCACGACGACGCCAACCGTGCCCTCATGGGCGCGAACATGATGCGTCAGGCCGTGCCGCTGATCAAGAGCGAGGCCCCGCTCGTCGGCACCGGCATGGAGTACCGCTCCGCCGTCGACGCCGGCGACGTGGTCAAGGCCGAGAAGGCGGGTGTGGTCCAGGAGGTCTCCGCGGACTACATCACCACCGCCAACGACGACGGCACGTACATCACGTACCGCCTCGCCAAGTTCTCCCGGTCCAACCAGGGCACCTCGGTCAACCAGAAGGTCATCGTCGCCGAGGGCGACCGGATCATCGAGGGCCAGGTCCTCGCCGACGGTCCGGCCACCGAGAACGGTGAGATGGCGCTCGGCAAGAACCTGCTGGTCGCGTTCATGCCGTGGGAGGGTCACAACTACGAGGACGCGATCATCCTGTCGCAGCGCCTCGTGCAGGACGACGTCCTCTCCTCGATCCACATCGAGGAGCACGAGGTCGACGCCCGTGACACCAAGCTCGGCCCCGAGGAGATCACCCGGGACATTCCGAACGTCTCCGAGGAGGTCCTCGCCGACCTCGACGAGCGCGGCATCATCCGTATCGGTGCCGAGGTCATCGCCGGTGACATCCTCGTCGGCAAGGTGACCCCGAAGGGCGAGACCGAGCTGACCCCCGAGGAGCGCCTGCTGCGCGCGATCTTCGGTGAGAAGGCCCGTGAGGTCCGTGACACCTCGCTGAAGGTGCCGCACGGCGAGACCGGCAAGGTCATCGGTGTGCGCGTCTTCGACCGCGAGGAGGGCGACGAGCTTCCCCCCGGTGTGAACCAGCTGGTGCGCGTCTACGTCGCGCAGAAGCGCAAGATCACCGACGGTGACAAGCTCGCCGGCCGGCACGGCAACAAGGGCGTCATCTCCAAGATCCTTCCCATCGAGGACATGCCGTTCCTCGAGGACGGGACCCCGGTCGACATCATCCTCAACCCGCTGGGTGTGCCGTCCCGAATGAACCCGGGACAGGTCCTGGAGATCCACCTCGGCTGGCTCGCCAGCCGCGGCTGGGACGTCTCCGGTCTCGCCGAGGAGTGGGCCGAGCGGCTGCAGGCCATCGGCGCCGACAAGGTGGAGCCCGGCACCAACGTCGCCACCCCGGTGTTCGACGGTGCGCGTGAGGACGAGCTCGCGGGTCTGCTCCAGCACACCATCCCGAACCGCGACGGCGAGCGCATGGTGCTCCCGACCGGTAAGGCGCGGCTGTTCGACGGCCGTAGCGGTGAGCCGTTCCCGGACCCGATCTCGGTCGGCTACATGTACATCCTGAAGCTGCACCACCTGGTCGACGACAAGCTGCACGCGCGTTCGACCGGCCCGTACTCCATGATCACCCAGCAGCCGCTGGGCGGTAAGGCTCAGTTCGGTGGCCAGCGGTTCGGCGAGATGGAGGTGTGGGCACTCGAGGCGTACGGCGCCGCCTACGCGCTCCAGGAGCTGCTGACCATCAAGTCCGACGACGTCACCGGCCGCGTGAAGGTCTACGAGGCCATCGTCAAGGGCGAGAACATCCCCGAGCCCGGCATCCCCGAGTCCTTCAAGGTCCTCATCAAGGAGATGCAGTCCCTGTGCCTGAACGTGGAGGTGCTGTCCAGCGACGGTATGTCCATCGAGATGCGTGACACCGACGAGGACGTCTTCCGCGCTGCGGAGGAGCTCGGCATCGACCTGTCCCGGCGCGAGCCGAGCAGCGTCGAAGAGGTCTGACGGGAGTGGGGCGGCCCGGTGAACTCCGGGCCGCCCTCCCCAGGACCCCCGTATCAGACCCCAAGACTTACGACCCTGAGAGGGATTGACGCATAGTGCTCGACGTCAACTTCTTCGACGAGCTCCGGATCGGCCTGGCCACCGCTGACGACATCCGTCAGTGGAGCCACGGCGAGGTCAAGAAGCCCGAGACCATCAACTACCGCACCCTCAAGCCCGAGAAGGACGGACTCTTCTGCGAGAAGATCTTCGGTCCGACCCGGGACTGGGAGTGCTACTGCGGCAAGTACAAGCGCGTCCGCTTCAAGGGCATCATCTGCGAGCGCTGCGGCGTCGAGGTCACGCGCGCCAAGGTGCGCCGTGAGCGGATGGGCCACATCGAGCTGGCCGCTCCCGTCACGCACATCTGGTACTTCAAGGGTGTCCCGAGCCGTCTGGGCTACCTGCTCGACCTGGCTCCCAAGGACCTCGAGAAGGTCATCTACTTCGCGGCGTACATGATCACGTACGTCGACGAGGAGCGCCGCACCCGTGACCTGCCCTCGCTGGAGGCCCACGTCTCCGTCGAGCGCCAGCAGGTCGAGAACCGCCGCGACGCCGACCTCGAGGCCCGCGCCAAGAAGCTCGAGACCGACCTCGCCGAGCTCGAGGCCGAGGGCGCCAAGGCCGACGTGCGCCGCAAGGTGCGCGAGGGTGCCGAGCGTGAGATGAAGCAGCTGCGCGACCGTGCGCAGCGCGAGATCGACCGTCTCGACGAGGTGTGGAACCGGTTCAAGAACCTCAAGGTCCAGGACCTCGAGGGCGACGAGCTGCTCTACCGCGAGCTGCGCGACCGCTTCGGCACGTACTTCGACGGCTCGATGGGTGCCGCGGCGCTGCAGAAGCGCCTGGAGTCCTTCGACCTCGAGGAGGAGGCCGAGAAGCTCCGCGAGATCATCCGCACCGGCAAGGGCCAGAAGAAGACCCGTGCGCTCAAGCGCCTCAAGGTCGTCTCCGCGTTCCTGCAGACGTCCAACAGCCCCAAGGGCATGGTGCTCGACTGCGTGCCGGTCATCCCGCCGGACCTGCGTCCGATGGTGCAGCTGGACGGTGGCCGCTTCGCGACCTCCGACCTGAACGACCTGTACCGCCGTGTCATCAACCGCAACAACCGACTGAAGCGGCTTCTCGACCTCGGCGCGCCCGAGATCATCGTGAACAACGAGAAGCGCATGCTCCAGGAGGCCGTGGACGCGCTCTTCGACAACGGCCGCCGCGGCCGCCCGGTGACGGGCCCCGGCAACCGTCCGCTGAAGTCGCTGTCCGACATGCTCAAGGGCAAGCAGGGTCGCTTCCGTCAGAACCTGCTCGGCAAGCGAGTCGACTACTCGGCGCGTTCCGTGATCGTCGTCGGCCCGCAGCTGAAGCTGCACCAGTGCGGTCTGCCGAAGGCCATGGCGCTGGAGCTGTTCAAGCCGTTCGTGATGAAGCGCCTGGTCGACCTGAACCACGCGCAGAACATCAAGTCGGCCAAGCGCATGGTCGAGCGCGGCCGCACCGTGGTGTACGACGTCCTCGAAGAGGTCATCGCCGAGCACCCGGTGCTGCTGAACCGTGCGCCCACGCTGCACCGCCTCGGCATCCAGGCCTTCGAGCCGCAGCTGGTCGAGGGCAAGGCCATTCAGATCCACCCGCTCGTCTGCACCGCGTTCAACGCGGACTTCGACGGTGACCAGATGGCCGTGCACCTGCCGCTGTCCGCGGAGGCGCAGGCCGAGGCCCGCATCCTGATGCTGTCCTCGAACAACATCCTCAAGCCGGCCGACGGCCGTCCGGTGACGATGCCGACCCAGGACATGGTCCTCGGTCTGTTCTTCCTCACCACCGACGGCGAGATGCGCGACCTCAAGGGCGAGGGCCGTTCCTTCGCCTCGGTCGCCGAGGCGATCATGGCCTTCGACGCGGGCGAGCTGTCGCTCCAGTCGAAGATCGACGTCCGCTTCCCGGTCGGCACCATCCCGCCGCGCGGCTGGACCCCGCCGGCGCGCGAGGAGGGCGAGCCCGAGTGGCAGCAGGGTGACAGCTTCCGGCTGAACACCACCCTGGGCCGTGCGCTCTTCAACGAGCTGCTGCCCGAGGACTACCCGTTCGTCGACTACGAGGTCGGCAAGAAGCAGCTCTCCGAGATCGTCAACGACCTCGCCGAGCGCTACCCGAAGGTCATCGTGGCGGCGACGCTCGACAACCTGAAGGCGTCCGGCTTCTACTGGGCCACCCGTTCCGGTGTCACCGTCGCCATCTCCGACGTCGTCGTTCCCGAGGCGAAGAAGGAGATCGTCCGCGGCTACGAGGCGCAGGACGAGAAGGTCCAGAAGCAGTACGAGCGCGGTCTGATCACCAAGGACGAGCGCACGCAGGAGCTCATCAACATCTGGACCAAGGCGACCAACGAGGTCGCCGAGGCGATGAACGACAACTTCCCGAAGACCAACCCGATCTTCATGATGGTGAACTCGGGCGCACGAGGCAACATGATGCAGATGCGTCAGATCGCCGGTATGCGTGGTCTGGTGTCGAACGCGAAGAACGAGACGATCCCGCGTCCGATCAAGGCGTCGTTCCGTGAGGGTCTGTCCGTGCTGGAGTACTTCATCTCCACGCACGGTGCCCGTAAGGGTCTGGCGGACACCGCTCTGCGTACCGCCGACTCGGGTTACCTCACCCGTCGCCTGGTCGACGTCTCCCAGGACGTCATCATCCGCGAGGAGGACTGCGGCACCGACCGCGGTCTGCGTCTCAAGATCGCGAGCCGGGACGCGGAGGGCGTGCTCCGCAAGGAGGGCGACGTCGAGACGTCCGTGTACGCGCGCTGCCTCGCCGAGGACATCGTCGTCGACGGGCAGGTGCTGGCCCCGGCCGGCACCGACCTGGGCGACGTCCTCATCGAGGAGCTCGTCTCGCGCGGCGTCGAGGAGGTCAAGACCCGCTCGGTCCTGACCTGCGAGTCCGCCGTCGGCACCTGCGCGATGTGCTACGGCCGTTCGCTGGCCACGGGCAAGCTGGTCGACATCGGTGAGGCGGTCGGCATCATCGCCGCCCAGTCCATCGGTGAGCCCGGCACCCAGCTGACGATGCGTACCTTCCACACCGGTGGTGTGGCCGGTGACGACATCACCCAGGGTCTGCCCCGTGTCGTCGAGCTCTTCGAGGCCCGTACCCCGAAGGGTGTCGCCCCGATCTCCGAGGCCTCCGGCCGCGTGCGGATCGAGGAGACCGAGAAGACCAAGAAGCTCGTCGTCACCCCGGACGACGGCAGCGACGAGACGGCGTACCCGATCTCGAAGCGTGCCAAGGTCCTGGTCGGCGAGGGCGACCACGTCGAGGTGGGCCAGCAGCTCACCATGGGTGCCACCAACCCGCACGACGTGCTGCGCATCCTGGGGCAGCGTGCCGTCCAGGTCCACCTGGTCGGCGAGGTCCAGAAGGTCTACAACTCGCAGGGTGTGTCGATCCACGACAAGCACATCGAGATCATCATCCGGCAGATGCTGCGCCGTGTGACGATCATCGAGTCGGGCGACGCCGAGCTGCTGCCCGGCGAGCTGGTCGAGCGCTCGAAGTTCGAGACCGAGAACCGTCGTGTGGTCCAGGAGGGCGGTCACCCGGCCTCCGGCCGTCCGCAGCTGATGGGTATCACCAAGGCCTCGCTGGCGACGGAGTCCTGGCTGTCGGCCGCCTCCTTCCAGGAGACGACCCGAGTCCTGACGGACGCGGCGATCAACGCCAAGTCCGACAGCCTCATCGGCCTCAAGGAGAACGTCATCATCGGTAAGCTCATCCCGGCCGGTACGGGTCTCTCCCGCTACCGCAACATCCGGGTCGAGCCGACCGAGGAGGCCAAGGCCGCGATGTACTCGGCCGTCGGCTACGACGACATCGACTACTCGCCGTTCGGTACCGGCTCCGGCCAGGCCGTTCCGCTGGAGGACTACGACTACGGTCCGTACAACCAGTAAGCGGGTCGCTTGATACGAAGGGCGGCCACCCCGTACGGGGTGGCCGCCCTTCGGCATGCCGGGGCGGGGTGGCCGCCCGGCACGGGAGGGTCGGTGGAACCAATCTCCCGGTACGGTGCGTTCAAGTGGGTGAAACAGAAAAGCAGGGACATCTGTCCCGCCCCCGGGAGGCAGCCGTGTCGTACCCGACTCCGTGGCAGGGCAACCCGTTGCAGGGACCCGGCGCTCCACCGATGCTGGCTTCGCACGCCGACCGTGAGCGCGCGGTGGACGTCCTGCGGGCCGGATACGGCGAGGGCAGGCTGGACCACCCCGAGTTCGAGAAGCGCGTCTCCCGGGCCTACGCGGCCCGCACCGTGGCGGAGCTGTCGCTGCTGGTCGCCGATCTGCCGCAGGGCCCGCTGCCGCAGCCGGTGGCGGCCGCCGGGCCGGTCCCGGCGACCTTCCTGCCCCGGCCGCAGCCGAGGACCAACGGCAAGGCGATCGCCTCGATGATCTGCGGCGTCCTGTGCGTGGCCACCGGTGGGCTCACCGGCCTACCGGCCGTGATCCTCGGCCACATGGCGCAGTCGGAGATACGCCGCACCGGCGAGGGCGGTGACGGCTTCGCCCTGACGGGGCTGGTGCTCGGCTGGCTGTCGGTCGCCGGCTGGGCGGTGTTCCTGAGCCTGTTCGCCCTGCTGGCCGTGCTGGCGGGTTCCTCCTGACCGACGGGCCGGGGCTCAGCGGCTCGGCTGGAGGTACGGCTGCAGGTGGTGCAGCCGGGTGTAGTAGTCCGGGTGCGAGGACAGCAGCTTGCTCACCGGGGTCTCGGCGACCGGCGCACCGCCGTTGGCGGCGGTCAGGGCCGCGACCTGCTGCTGCTCCTGGTGGTGCAGCTTCTCCAGGACGGCGGCCAGCATCGGGGCGAAGCCGAGCGCGGCGGCATGCTGGTCCGCGCGCAGCTCGGAGCGGCGCCCGACGGCGGCGAGCGCGTACGGCATGGCGAGGATCAGCAGCGGCAGGCCGTACAGGGTGCTGATCGTGGCGAGCGCGACGGCGCCGACGAACAGCCCGAAGAACAGGACGCCGAAGCAGGAGAACACCCGCGACACCCGGAACATGAATCCGGTGACGGCGCGCAGTACCCGCCAGGCGATCCGGCCGGGCAGCGCGTACCAGTAGCCGAGCAGCCCGGACCAGGCGTGGCCGCCGACGTGGTGGCCCAGCTCGTGGGCCATGACGGCGGCCAGCTCCCCGTTGGGCAGCTGGTTCATGGCGAACCGGGTGACGCCGACGATGTGTCCGGCCGCGGCGACCGCGTTCAGGCTGTCGCTGTCCTCGACCCACAGCTCGTAGTTCCGGCCCTCCACGCCCGCACGGGCGGTCACCTCGCGCCAGACCGGCTCGATTTTGGCTCTTTCCTGCGGCGTGGGGTAGCGCAGACGGAGCAGATGGCGCGCGAGGGCGCTTTCGGTCGGGCGGTGGAACACGAGTGCGCCGCTGGCGAGCCAGGCGAGGACGACCAGGATGCCGAGACCTCCGAAGAGGAGCGAGACCAGGCCGACGACGACCAGGCTGCACAGGAAGTTCGGCAGGTGGAGGAGCAGGTTGCCGAAGGCGGTGGCATCGGTGTGGCGCTGCTGGCCGGAGATGTGGACCCGGCCCCGGTCGGTGCTGATGTGGTGCGGGTGCAGCGGGGAGTCGGGCGCCGGAGGGGGAGCGGCCTGCGGAGGGATGTGGGGCGGGGGCGCCGGCGCGGGCGGGGGCTGTGACGGGTACTGCTGGAATCCCGGGGTCGGGTGCTGGGGTGCCTGCGGGTACTGGGGAGTCTCCGGGTGCTGGGGTGCCTGGGGGTACTGGGGAGTCTCCGGGTACTGCGGCGCCTGCGGGTACTGGGGTGGCTGCGCATACTGCGGGGGGACGGCGGACAGGGGCCCGGGCGGGGTCTGCGGCGCGGGCTGCTGGGGATACGGCGGCGGATACTGCGGCGGGACCTGCGCGGCCCCCGGCTGGTGGGGCCGGCCGGTCGGCTCGGGGTACTCCGGTGGGGTCGGCGGGGGCTGGGTCATGGTGGTTCCTTCGCGTGACGTGAGCGGTGGCCGGCCCGTGGGTCAGCCGATCAGCAGGGAGGCGGGCAGCAGAAGCGTCCCGGTGCAGAAGGCGATCAGGCCGGTGCGGATCCACTGGTGCTTGCGCCAGGCGATCCGGCTCGTCTCCGTGAGTGCCGCCGTCAGCCCGGCCACCGGGTCGGCCTCCGTGTCGGCGAGCGCGGCATCCAGCCGGCCCGCCTGCACGGCCCGCTGGATGTCCCCGAAGTACGACAGCGGCTGCCCGAGGACCCACGCCCCGCTGCGATAGCGGGGCAGTACGGCCAGGAGCAGCGCGAACAGGGAGAGGGCGAGGGAGGAGGCCCCGGTCCACCACACCGCCGCCCCGGCCCCCGACAGGGCGTCCGGCGACCAGTCCCGTCCGGCGAGCAGGCCGCTGAACACGCCCGCGGTGATGCCGAGGGCGGCGACCAGGACGGCCGCCTTGCTGTCGGCGCGGGCGATCTCGGTACGCAGGTCCGCCAACAGCCGTTCGCACAGCTGCGTACGGGACGCGGCGGGCGGTGAGGGGAGGCGCGGGGGAGCCGGAGCGGGGTCGGGGGTGTCCGCGGCCGCCGTCGCCGGGGCGGGCACCGGGTCGGCCGTCATCGGCCCTCCCCCTGGCCGGTGTCGTCCTCCGCCGGCCCTGCGGGGCCGTCGGCGGTTCCGGGGCGGCCGGTGGGCGGGGCGGGCGGTGCGGCATCCACGGGCGCGGTGGGTGTCGTGCCGTACCCGGGCGGCGGCTGCCAGGCGGGCGCGGGGGGCGGGGGCGCCGCAGGAGGGGCGTACGGCATGGCGGGCGGTGGGGCCGGAGGGGCGTGGGGCGGTGCCGGTGGACGGCCCGCGGGCGTGGCGGGTGACGCTTCCGGCGGGTACGGCGTCGTGGGGACCGGGGGCGTGTACGGCGGGGCCGTCGGCGGTGTTTCCGGTGGAGGCGGGGCGCTCGGGCCCGCGCCGGGTGCCGGGGCGGGGCCGGGGTGGCCGGCCGGAGGGAGCAGGGGCGGGTTCTGGGGAACGCCCGGGAGGCGCTGGTTGAGGATGTCGCTGACGGTGCGCAACGCCAGCTGTTTGGGGCCCTCCAGCTCGAACTTCTCCGCGCCCTCCCCGCTCAGCAGTTCCTTCACCAGATCCATCTGCGCCTGGATCATGCGGAGTTGGTCCTCGCGCATGCTGCTCATCACCAGGTGCGAGTCCTCCGGGTGCTGTGCCAGGTGGAGCGCCCAGGACTGCACACCGCCCTGCGACAGGTGCCACTGGTAGAACTCGATCTTCTGGGCCTCGATCTGCTGCAGCTCCAGCATCTGCTGCCCCTGCAGCATCGCCTGCTCGTGCTGCCAGCGCTGCTGCTGCAGCGCCAGTTCCTGCTGCCGTCGCCCGTACTCCATGGCCCGTTCGAGCTGCAGTTCGTCCTGCTGCCGGTGGCGCTGGTCCATCTCGACGTCGACCTGCATGCCCTGCTGTGCCGTGCGGATCTGCTCGGCCGCCGAGTGGTCGATGGCCTGGAGCCGTTGCTGGTGGTCGATGTTCGCCTGGTCACGGCGCAGTCGCAGCGTCCAGGTGACCTGGAGCCCCGCCGTGGCGCCGAGCGGTCCGACGAGCATGACCGCGCGCAGCAGCTCCCGCTCGGCCGCCCCGCTGTCGGCGACGGCGAAGCCGCGGGTGACCGGCCGGGCCGCCTGCTGCAGCTCGCCGATCAGCAGCGCCGGCACGTCCCTGATGCCGCTCGCCACGAACCGCGCCGCGTCCAGCACCTGCCAGGAGACGTCCACCTCCGCCGTGAACTCGAACGCGTCGTTGTCACTCGGCAGGGCGAGGGTGTCGGTGAAGGGATGGACACCCATGTCCACCTCGTACACCGCGGTGTACCGGCGGGCCGCGATCTCGCTGCGGCTCGGCCGGGTCGGCGGGGGATAGGCCTCGTACCCGCCCTTCGGGGTGGAGAAGACCAGCGCGTGGTCGATGCGGACCACGTGCTTCAGGGACAGCTCGAAGCGGGAGAGCTGCCGCACGGTGAGCACCGGGTCGATCAGCCGCGTGTGCCGGTCGGCGGGCTGCTGCCACTCGGGCGGGCGGTGGAAGGAAGGCATGGGACGTCTTTCGTCAGCGGGGTGGGAGCGTGCTCAGCAGACGGGCTGCCACCTCCGGTGGAGGGTTGCCGTCCTCGCCGGGCATGGTGCGCAGCAGATGGCTCAGCCGCTGGTACTCGGTTTGGGTGGTGACGAGCCTCGGCAGCAGCGAGGCGAGGGCCCACTCGGTGGTCGTGGAGCGGCTCGCCGCGAGCACCCAGTCACGCAGTGAGTCGAGGGCGAGGCGGGTGTACCCGGGGTCCCCGAGGGCTTCCCGCCACAGGCGCGCGATGCCCTCGGCCACGGTCCGGTCGTCGTCGGTGGCGGAGCCGGCGTACCACTGCAGGACCAGCGGGGTGCCGTACCGCTCGTCGCCCTCGGTCCGGCGGCAGGCGTTGACGAAGCCGCCGAGGGAGAGGTCGCGCACGGCCCGTTCGTCGTCGAGGCGGGAGAGCAGGTCGGCGAGGACCTCCGAGGAGGCGGGGGAGAGCAGCAGCAGTTCCACGGCCTCGGCGAGTTCCCGCGCCATCTCCACGTCGAAGTCGTCCGGGTCGCCGAATCGCTTGTACAGCTCGCGGGTGGCGTCGCGCAGCGCGGCGAGCGCCTGCGCCGGCCGTTCCGGCCCGATCAGCGCGTATGCCCGGACCGCCACCCAGCGCAGCCGGCGGTCCTCGGCCGAGGACCAGGCGTCGAGGATGCGCGGGACGTTGGGGGTGCCGATGTGGTGGGCCAGGGTGAGCGAGTTGACCGCGACGAGCCGGTGGCGGAACCGGTTGGACATCGCCCACGGCTCGATGACCAGCGCCATCGCGGACGGCAGGTCGGTACGGGCGAGGACGGCGACGGTGGACGCGGCGCGGGTGCGTACGAGGGGCCGGCCGTCGTCGGCGAGGTGGCGCAGCCAGGCGATCAGAGCCGGCCGGGCCGACGGGTGGCCCGTCCACACCTCCCGCAGCAGCACCAGCGAGGCCCGCTCGTCGTGGAACGCTGCCTTCGTCTGGGTCACCGGGCCCCACTCGGTGTGCTCCTCGTCCTCGTAGCGGCGGGCGCGGGCGAGCTGGAGGCGCTTGCCGATGTGGGTGCCGAAGACGGGGATCTCGGCGGCCAGTGACCGGTTCTGGGTCTGCTGGAGGAAGCCGTAGAGCAGGTCGCCGAGTTCGGCGGTGAGCGCGTACGGGCCGTCGTCGAAGGCGGCGAGCGCGATGAGGAACGCCTTGTCGCGCAGGTGGACGGTGTTCTCGTCCTCCTCGAACCACTCCTGGACCTGGTTCTCCAGCGATACGAGCGAGAAGTCGGCGATCTCCCGCTCGGTGGCCTCGCCCGCGGCGTACCGGCCGAGGAGCTGGGCGAACGCGGCGACCTCGCGCAGCTGGTGGCCGTGGCCGAGGAACTCCTTGACCGCCGGCATGTCCAGCAGGCGTGCCACGACGTCCTCACCGGCGCGGACGCGCAGGTGAGCGGCGAGCACGTCCCCGTTGGCGGGCGGCCGCCAGTCGGCCGCGGACACGTCGTCCTCCAGGACGGCGGTGGGTCCGACGGTGATCACCGCGTACGCGTTCTTCTCGGCGAGCCGGTCCGCGGCGCCGAGCAGATGGGTCTCGCGCAGGGCGTTGCCGCGGCGGGTCTCCAGGTCGCACAGCACATAGCCGCGGGCGGTGACGGTGTCCGTGCCGCCGGCCGTGTCGTCGCGTGCGGTGAAGCGGTCGGCGAGGGAGCCGGGGCCGGTCTCGCGGTCGAGGGCGACCACGGGGTCGGCGCCGAGCCGGTGCAGCAGCATCAGGGCGGCCGTGCGGCGGCCGGTGAAGCGGGCGCCGGACAGCACCAGGACGCGGTCGCGCCGCAGCCGGTCCACGAGGTCGTCGAAGGTGTCGCCGGCGGTGACGAAGGAGGCGGCGAGCCGTTCCAGGGTGCCGCGTGGTATCTCGCCCGAGGCGGAGGCGGCCGTGGACAGCCCGGGGAACGACCAGTGGTGGACCGTCTTGGTGCCCATGACGACGTCGCCGGTGACCCGGCCGCCGGAGACGCCGTGCTGGTCGCCTTCGGTGTAGCCGCCCCCGAACCGGGAGTGCGTGCCGACCTTCATGGTGCGCGGGCTGTGGTCCACCAGGTCGCGCCGGGCCGACCACGCGGTCTGCGGCTGGTCGCGTTCCTGCGACTCCTCGGCGGAGCCGTCTCCGGAAGCCTCGTCGGGGGCGGTCCCGCCCGGTGGGGGAGCGGCGTCGCCGCCGCCGGCGGCCGGGGGTTCCTGTCCGCTCACGGCCGCTCGCCCCGCTCCGTCTTGGTGCCCATGACGACGTCGCCGGTGACCTGGCCTCCGGAGACGCCGTGCTGGTCGCCGGCGACGTAACCGCCGCCGAAGCTCACCGTGCCGCCACTGATGTCGAGAACTGGGCCCGGCGCCGGGGCTCCCCGATGTCCGGCCGGCGCCGGGCGGCTTGGGTGAGGACCGTCCTCCGGGGCGGACGCGGCCGGCGCCGGGCGGTCCCCCGACCCGCCCGGCGCCTCCCCCGCCCCCCGGTCACCGCGGTCCTGGGAATCCCCGCTCCGGTCGGCGGAGCCCGCCGGTACGGGGCCGTGCAGCCACGCCGTCAGCGGGCCGTTCTTGCTGTCCACCGTCACGCGGTGGAACTCGGCGGCCGGGACGCCCGGGTGGTCGTGCCGTACGACACCGGTGTAGACGGAGTCCGAGACGCACAGGGCGAAGTCGTCGGCGCGCTCGCGCAGGGCCGCGCGCAGCAGGGCGGCGTCCAGCAGCCGGCAGGCGTGGTTCAGGTCGGTGCCGACCCAGCCGTCGTGGCGGTCGACGGCCACGTATCCGCCGGCGACGACACCGCGGAGCCGGATCTGCGCGGAGCGGGACGCCATGCGGTTGACGGCCCGCAACTGCTCGGGCACGCCGGTGAGCAGGGCCCGCAGCAGCGCCGTGACCGGGGCGTTGGCGTCGATCAGCTCCATCACGGAGTCCCCGCGGTCGGCCCGCATGCGCAGGGTCTCGTCGATGCCGGCGGTCTCCAGTGCGCGGTCGGTGACGTCGTAGAGCATGCGCCGCAGGTACGCCTGTTCGACGTCGTCCCGGTCGCTGAACCTCTCGATGTCCAGCAACAGGATCGTGCGGCTCACGGGGTCGGTCATGGTCGCCCTTCGAGACGGTGGGGTGGCCGTGCAGGGCAGCAGAGTGGCGGGAGCGGGGCGTGGGGCGTGAGGGCGTATGACCCATTGGAAGTGTGAACGTGTGCACAGAACGGGGGTGCTGGTGCGGGTGCCGGTGCTGGGCGGGGGTGGGCGCGCAGCCCGGCGATTGCGGGGTGCCTCCCCCACTCTCGGCTTCTCCCCCACTCTCGGCTCCGCTCGAGCGGGAGGTGCCCCCATGAGCGGGGGGACCCCCATCGCCCACCCGCGCCGCCCTGGGGGTGCCTCCCAGGCCTTTAGGGCACTGGGGGAGGCGCGACTGCCCGTGGTTATCGCGTGCGTGGGGACGGGATGCCGGGGGTCGGCTGGTCGGCGGCGATGCGGCGGAGGATGCCGGGGCGGAGGATCAGCAGGGTGCGGCGGCCGGTCGAGACGGCCTCCTTCTCGCGCAGTTCGCGCAGCAGACGCTGGACCATCTCCCGCGACGCGCCGACCGAGCCCGCGAGTTCCTGCTTGCTGAGCGGAACGGCGAGCTCGATGCCCTCGGCGGTACGGCGGCCGTGGCTGCGGGCCAGATCCAGCAGGAGCACCGCGAAGCGCTGGCGGACGCTCATCGACGCGAACTCCAGGCGCCGCCGGTCGGCCGCCCGGGTGCGGTCGGCCGTGAGGCCGAGGAGGGCGAAGGACACCGCGGGGGAGTGGCCCAGGAAGTCCTTGAAGCGCCCGTGCTCCACGGCCACCGCCCGCACCGGCTCCAGCGCGGTCACCGTCGCCGACCGGGGACGCCCGGTCAGCGCCGCCGACTCGCCGACGACGTCCCCGGCACCGCGTAGGGCGAGCAGCGCCTCGTAGCCGTTGGCCGCCGCGGCCGTGACCTTCGTCCAGCCCTGCACCAGGAACAGGACGTGCGAGGAGGGCTCGCGCTGGTGCAGCAGGACGACCCGGGGAGCGAAGCGCAATTCGCGGCCGAGCGCGAGCAGCGCGGTCCGTTCCTGGCTCTCCAGGCGGGCCAGGAACGGCACCCGGTCCTCCAGACCGACGTCCTCCGGTCCGTGCGACGCCGATGTCATCAGGCTGAACCCCCCGTTCGTCTGCGGCGGACGGATCAAAGTACTGACCGCCGACCGTGTAAAGGGCGCGATCCGGCCAACATGGGATATCGGCCACGGATCGGCCACGGACCGGCCGGGGAGCGGCTACGCACGGCGAGGGGGCCCGTACGGAGGGGATCGTGAGGGTGGTGGGGCGAAGCGGGAGAAGTCCGGCGTGTCGGGCCGCGCTCCATTTGTTTTGACCGGAGTCCGTGAGCTAGGTACGCTCAGACCTTGTGCCTGGGGTGTGCCCTGGCCTTCGTGCGTGCCATCACACCGCACCGGGGGCTGAGAAACGGCCACCGCCATTCAGCGCCCTCTTCTGCCTCGCGGTGGGAGTCCGCCGGATGCGACACACCCGACCGCGTGGGTCGGAGATGTTCCAGGTTAGCTGTACCCATCGGCACACAGAAACCGGAGAAGTAGTGCCTACGATCCAGCAGCTGGTCCGCAAGGGCCGGCAGGACAAGGTCGAGAAGAACAAGACGCCCGCACTCGAGGGTTCCCCTCAGCGCCGTGGCGTCTGCACGCGTGTGTTCACGACCACCCCGAAGAAGCCGAACTCGGCCCTGCGTAAGGTCGCGCGTGTGCGTCTGACCAGCGGGATCGAGGTCACCGCCTACATTCCGGGTGAGGGACACAACCTGCAGGAGCACTCCATCGTGCTCGTGCGCGGCGGCCGTGTGAAGGACCTGCCGGGTGTTCGTTACAAGATCATCCGTGGCTCGCTCGACACCCAGGGTGTCAAGAACCGCAAGCAGGCTCGCAGCCGTTACGGCGCCAAGAAGGAGAAGTAAGAATGCCTCGTAAGGGCCCCGCCCCGAAGCGCCCGGTCATCATCGACCCGGTCTACGGTTCTCCTCTGGTGACCTCCCTGATCAACAAGGTGCTGCTGAACGGCAAGCGCTCCACCGCCGAGCGCATCGTCTACGGCGCCATGGAGGGCCTGCGCGAGAAGACCGGCAACGACCCGGTCATCACGCTGAAGCGCGCTCTCGAGAACATCAAGCCGACCCTCGAGGTCAAGTCCCGCCGTGTCGGTGGCGCCACCTACCAGGTGCCGGTCGAGGTCAAGCCCGGCCGCGCCAACACCCTGGCGCTGCGCTGGCTGGTCGGTTACTCCCGCGCCCGTCGCGAGAAGACCATGACCGAGCGTCTGCTCAACGAGCTCCTCGACGCCAGCAACGGCCTCGGTGCCGCTGTGAAGAAGCGCGAGGACACGCACAAGATGGCCGAGTCCAACAAGGCCTTCGCGCACTACCGCTGGTAGTCGCAGTCCACATCGAGACCGAGAGAAGACTGAAGCCTTATGGCTACCACTTCGCTTGACCTGGCCAGGGTCCGCAACATCGGGATCATGGCCCACATCGACGCGGGCAAGACGACCACCACCGAGCGGATCCTGTTCTACACCGGCGTCTCGTACAAGATCGGTGAGGTCCACGACGGCGCTGCCACCATGGACTGGATGGAGCAGGAGCAGGAGCGTGGCATCACGATCACCTCTGCTGCCACCACCTGCCACTGGCCGCTGGAAGACGTCGACCACACCATCAACATCATCGACACGCCGGGCCACGTCGACTTCACCGTCGAGGTGGAGCGTTCCCTGCGCGTACTCGACGGTGCCGTGACGGTGTTCGACGGCGTCGCCGGCGTCGAGCCCCAGTCCGAGACGGTGTGGCGTCAGGCGGACCGCTACGGCGTTCCGCGTATCTGCTTCGTCAACAAGCTCGACCGTACCGGTGCCGAGTTCCACCGCTGTGTCGACATGATCAGCGACCGCCTCGGTGCGCAGCCGCTGGTCATGCAGCTCCCGATCGGTGCCGAGGCCGACTTCAAGGGCGTCGTCGACCTGGTGACGATGAAGGCCTTCGTGTGGTCCGCCGAGGCGGCCAAGGGCGAGATGTACGACGTCGTCGACATCCCGGCCACGCACACCGAGGCTGCCGAGGAGTACCGCGGCAAGCTGCTCGAGGCCGTCGCCGAGAACGACGAGGAGCTGATGGAGCTGTACCTGGAGGGCACCGAGCCCTCCGTGGAGCAGCTCTACGCGGCGATCCGTCGTATCACCATCGCGTCGGGCAAGAGCGACAGCACCACCGTCACCCCCGTCTTCTGCGGCACCGCGTTCAAGAACAAGGGCGTGCAGCCCCTGCTCGACGCGGTCGTGCGCTACCTTCCCTCCCCGCTCGACGTCGAGGCCATCGAGGGCCACGACCCGAAGGACGCGGAGAAGGTCGTCGCGCGCAAGCCGTCGGACGAGGAGCCCCTCGCGGCGCTGGCGTTCAAGATCATGAGCGACCCGCACCTCGGCAAGCTCACCTTCGTCCGCGTGTACTCCGGCCGTCTGGAGTCCGGCACCCAGGTGCTGAACTCCGTGAAGGGCAAGAAGGAGCGCATCGGCAAGATCTACCGCATGCACGCCAACAAGCGTGAGGAGATCGAGTCGGTGGGCGCCGGTGACATCGTCGCCGTCATGGGTCTGAAGCAGACCACCACCGGTGAGACGCTGTCCGACGACAAGAGCCCGGTCATCCTGGAGTCCATGGACTTCCCGGCGCCGGTCATCCAGGTCGCGATCGAGCCCAAGTCGAAGGGCGACCAGGAGAAGCTCGGCGTCGCGATCCAGCGCCTGGCCGAGGAGGACCCGTCGTTCCAGGTCCACTCGGACGAGGAGACCGGCCAGACCATCATCGGCGGTATGGGCGAGCTGCACCTCGAGGTGCTGGTCGACCGTATGCGCCGTGAGTTCAAGGTCGAGGCCAACGTCGGCAAGCCCCAGGTCGCCTACCGTGAGACGATTCGCAAGACCGTCGAGCGCGTGGACTACACCCACAAGAAGCAGACCGGTGGTACCGGTCAGTTCGCCAAGGTGCAGATCGCGATCGAGCCGATCGAGGGCGGCGACGCCTCGTACGAGTTCGTGAACAAGGTGACCGGTGGCCGTATCCCGAAGGAGTACATCCCTTCGGTGGACGCCGGTGCCCAGGAGGCCATGCAGTTCGGCATCCTGGCCGGCTACGAGATGACGGGCGTCCGCGTCACGCTCATCGACGGCGGCTACCACGAGGTCGACTCCTCCGAGCTCGCGTTCAAGATCGCCGGTTCGCAGGCCTTCAAGGAGGCCGCGCGCAAGGCTTCGCCCGTGCTCCTGGAGCCGATGATGGCCGTCGAGGTCACCACGCCCGAGGACTACATGGGTGAGGTCATCGGCGACATCAACTCCCGCCGTGGCCAGATCCAGGCCATGGAGGAGCGGGCGGGTGCCCGCGTCGTGAAGGGTCTCGTGCCCCTCTCGGAGATGTTCGGCTACGTCGGCGACCTGCGCAGCAAGACGTCCGGCCGTGCCAGCTACTCCATGCAGTTCGACTCCTACGCCGAGGTTCCGCGGAACGTCGCCGAGGAGATCATCGCGAAGGCCAAGGGCGAGTAAGGGACTCCGTTTAACGGACCCCATGTCCACGCTTTAGGCTTGACCCCGGAGCCTGCAAGTGGGCATTCCGCCGCCAACCCGGCGGAATGCCCCGGGCCCGGGTTTCCCAGCAAAGATCACCTGGCGCCGATGAAGTAAGGCGTACAGAACCACTCCACAGGAGGACCCCAGTGGCGAAGGCGAAGTTCGAGCGGACTAAGCCGCACGTCAACATCGGCACCATCGGTCACATCGACCACGGTAAGACGACCCTCACGGCCGCCATTACCAAGGTGCTGCACGACGCGTACCCGGACCTGAACGAGGCCTCGGCCTTCGACCAGATCGACAAGGCTCCCGAGGAGCGCCAGCGCGGTATCACCATCTCCATCGCGCACGTCGAGTACCAGACGGAGACGCGTCACTACGCCCACGTCGACTGCCCCGGTCACGCGGACTACATCAAGAACATGATCACGGGTGCGGCGCAGATGGACGGCGCCATCCTCGTGGTCGCCGCGACCGACGGCCCGATGCCGCAGACCAAGGAGCACGTGCTCCTGGCCCGCCAGGTCGGCGTTCCGTACATCGTCGTCGCCCTGAACAAGGCCGACATGGTGGACGACGAGGAGATCCTGGAGCTCGTCGAGCTCGAGGTGCGTGAGCTCCTCTCCGAGTACGAGTTCCCGGGCGACGACGTTCCGGTCGTCAAGGTCTCCGCTCTGAAGGCCCTCGAGGGCGACAAGGAGTGGGGCAACTCGGTCCTCGAGCTGATGAAGGCCGTGGACGAGTCCATCCCGGAGCCCGAGCGTGACGTCGACAAGCCGTTCCTGATGCCGATCGAGGACGTCTTCACGATCACCGGTCGTGGCACCGTCGTCACCGGTCGTATCGAGCGCGGTATCCTCAAGGTCAACGAGACCGTCGACATCATCGGCATCAAGACCGAGAAGACCACCACCACGGTCACCGGTATCGAGATGTTCCGCAAGCTGCTCGACGAGGGCCAGGCCGGTGAGAACGTCGGTCTGCTGCTCCGCGGCATCAAGCGCGAGGACGTCGAGCGCGGCCAGGTCATCATCAAGCCGGGCTCGGTCACCCCGCACACCGAGTTCGAGGCCCAGGCCTACATCCTGTCGAAGGACGAGGGTGGCCGCCACACCCCGTTCTTCAACAACTACCGCCCGCAGTTCTACTTCCGTACGACGGACGTGACCGGCGTCGTGACCCTCCCCGAGGGCACCGAGATGGTCATGCCGGGTGACAACACCGAGATGAAGGTGGAGCTCATCCAGCCCGTCGCCATGGAGGAGGGCCTCAAGTTCGCCATCCGTGAGGGTGGCCGGACCGTGGGCGCCGGCCAGGTCACCAAGATCAACAAGTGAGCTTGCTGATCTGACCTGGTAGCTCCTGCTGCGAGCACCTGAGAGGGCCCGCACGACTTCGGTCGTGCGGGTCCTTTCGCTTGCACGATGCCCCGAGGGCGTCAATGTGACGCCAGGGCGGGTCCCTCGGTCGCGTGAACGGGGCCGCATATCCATGTGGCGTATGCCCATGCGCCCGTAGGTTCGCCCCATGGTCAGCTCATCCCATGAGGCCCTGCACCGGATCTTCCAGCAGGATCCGGGCCTCTTCGCCCGCGCCGCCAGACACCTCGGCGTCGCCTTCCCCCCACCCGTCTCCACCGTCGAACTCTCCACGGACCTCACGGAGACGCAGCCGCTGGAACGCAGGGTGGACACGCTCCTGCAGATGGACACCGAGGACGGCAGTTTCCTCTTGGCCGTCGAGTCGCAGAGCCAGCCCGCCGCGGGCAAGCCTGCCAGCTGGGCCTACTACCTCGCCTACGCCTACGCCAAGTACCGCATTCCGCCGGTACTCCTCGTCGTCTGCCCGGACCGGGGGACGGCCGAGTGGGCGGCCCGGCAGGTCGACATCGGCCCACGGCAGTGGTCCTCGCTCACTCTGCGCCCTCTCGTCCTGGGACCCGACGACGTGCCGGTGATCGACAGCCCCGACGAAGCCGCTCGCGACATCCCGCTCACGGTCCTGTCCGCGGCGCTGCACCGCCGTGACCCGGGCGCCGATGCCATACTGAACGCGCTGGCCAAGGCACTCAAGGGCGTGTCGGCCGACGACGAGAACACCGCAACCACCTTCATCGAACTCACGGAACAGGGCCTCGGTACGACGCAGGCCGCGGAATTGTGGAGGCATCTCATGGCCGTCGACCTGTCGTTCTTCCAGTCGCAGACCGCTCAGCAACTCCGGGAGGAGGGCCGGGCGGAGGGCCGGGCGGAGGGCCGGGCGAAGGACCTTCTGCTCCTGCTGGGGCATCGGGGTGTCGAGGTGTCGGATCAGGACCGGGAGCGCATTGTCGGTTGTGGTGATCCCGATGTGCTGGGCCTGTGGTTCAGGAGGGCCCTCACGGCCACATCGACGGCGGAGGTCTTCGAGTCGGCCAGCGGACAGCGCGATGCCGGTGTGGCCGACTGACGCTTCTGGCTCATGACGACAACCGGCCCCGGGCGCGCCGTCGCAGCGCGCCCGGGGCCGGTTCCGGTCCCCCGTCGGGAGGGTCAGTCAGAAGTCACGCGCGCTGCCACAGTGCCGGGACGTTCGGGGGTTCCCAGCCGGGCTGGGCCTGGTGGCCCTGGAGGCAGCGGTAGGTGGCGCCGCCGTAGGTGACCGTGTCGCCCGCCTGGTAGACGGTGCCCGCGGACCACGTGCCGCCGGGCTCCTCCTCCCCGGGCGGCTCCTCGTCGTCGCCGGTCGTCCTCAGGGTGAGGCCGTAGTTCTGGAGCAGCGGGTTGATCGGCTGGAAGAAGGTCGTGCCGCCGCTGCTGCAGTTGCCCGAGCCGCCCGAGGTGACGCCCTGCGCCTGGCTGCCGGAGATGTACGACCCGCCTGAGTCACCCGGCTCGGCACACACCGTCGTCTGGGTCACGCCGCTGATGGTGCCCTCGGGGTAGGTCACGCTGGTGTTCAGAACCTGGATCGTGCCGCAGTGCCAGCCGGTGGTGGAGCCGGAGCGGCAGACCGAGGCACCGACCGGGGCCTGGGTGGAGCCGGTGACCTCGACGTTCTGGCCGTTCCGGTTCACGTAGGGAGTCGCCCGCCACTGGGAGTTGGTGGCCACCCACGCCATGTCGCGGCCCGGGAAGACCGAGCCCTGGAAGGTGCCCTGGGCCACCCGGTTGTGGCCGCTGGTGCTGTTGCCGGCCCGGCCGCAGTGGCCGGCCGTGGCGTAGCCCTGCTGGGTGCCCTTGGTGATGGGGAAGCCGATCGAGCAGCGGCCGCTGTTGTTGATGTAGTACGCCTCGCCGCCCCGCAGGTCGTACAGCGGGCGGGGCCGGTCGCCCGACGTCTCGATCCGGGTGAGGGAGCGGTCGACACCGGCCGCCGCCAGGAACGCGCGGGCGGCGGCGGGGCGTACGGCCCGCACGGTGACCGTGTTGGTGCGGACGTCGACGTACCAGACGGGGGCGTCGGTGGTGTCGTGCCGCTGAGCCGCCCGGTCAAGGCGGGACTTGACCGCGTCCAGGCCGGCCAAGGAGTGGCGTACGACCGTGGCCCGCGCGCCCTGCGCCTCGATGGCCGGTACGTCACCGGCGTCCGTCGTCGCCACGGTCAGCGTGCCCGACTCGGCGCCGCGCACCCAGGCGCCCGCGAAGTCGGCGCCCAGCGCCGCGCGGAGGCGGCCGGCGGTGGCGCCCGCCTCCGCCTCGTTGACCAGGCGCCGCTCCGCCTGCGCGCGGTCCAGGCCGAGGTCGCGTTCCATGGCTGTGAGGAGGGCGGGCGGGGTGGCGTCCGTGCGCAGGGTCTCGGCGGGGGTCGGACCGGCCGGTCCCGCGCTCGCGGAGCCGCTGAGCCCGGCCACGAGCAGGGCGGCCGTCGCCGCGACGGCGGCGCCCACGGCTCTGGTGCGTCGGGGGAGGTGTCGGTGGAGCATGGGGCATCTCCTCGGTTCGGTGGGGAGGTGCCGAAACCGTAGGGAGGGCCGGCCGGACGCCATAAGCCGTCGGCCGGCCCCCTCCCCGGTGTTATGGAACGGGCTGGGCGGCGAGCCACTCCCGGTAGCTGGCGCTGCGGGCCGCCACGCCCGCGTGGGCCAGCCGGGCCTGGGCGAGCACCGTGGCCGCGGTCTCCGCCCGCTGCGTCACCCGGTGCCAGCCCAGCAGATGCCGCCAGGTCAGCGGCGTACCCGTGAGCGGCCGGGTGATGATCCCGGGCGTGTCCGGGAAGGTCGCCCGGCACAGCCCGACGGCCCGGCCGACCTGCACCAGATGGACCAGCGACGCGGTGTCCGTCTCGTACATCCGGCGCGGGGTGAAGCCGGACCGGGCGCAGGCCGCCGTGAAGCAGTCCCCGAAGCAGCCGTCGCCCGGTACGCAGGCCCATTCCGCAGCGGCCAGCTCGGCCAGACCGACCTCGCCGGGACGGGCGAGCGCGTGCCCTTGCGGGACCATGACGAACACCGGGTCGACCGCGACCTCCTGCCAGACCAGGCCCTCCGCGCCGGGCGGCGAGGCCGAACCGCACGTCCCCGCCAGGGCGAAGTCCAGCCGTCCCTCGGTCAGTAGCCCGGCCAGCTCTCGCTCGGACCAGGAGGTGCAGGTGGTCACCCGGGCGTCGGGCGTCACGTCCGCCAGCCGGTCGACCACGGCGCCGAGCAGCGGGCCGTGCGTGCCGCCCAGCCGGAAGCACGCTGTCGCGCGGGAGGTGCGGGCGAACCGGGCCGCCTCCTGCTGCAGCTCGGTCACCGCGGGCAGCACGACCCGGCTGCGCTCCAGCACCAGTTCACCCAGCGCGGTGGCCCGTACCCCGCGTCGGCCGCGCTCGAACAGCTCGCCGCCCAGGGCGCGTTCGATGCGCTTGAGCTGTGCGCTCAGCGCGGGCTGCGCGAGCCCCAGGTCGGTCGCCGCCCGGGTGAGGCTGCCCGCGTCCGCGATCGCCCGGATCGTCTTGAGATGCCGCAACTCCAGCTCCATGAGGGGAGCTTGCGGCGTGGGAGGGGCAGGGGCAAGGGTTTGGTACGGACCTGCTCCCTACGGACCTGCTCTCTACGGACCTGCCTCCCACCCGGTCGTCAGCGCGGGCGGCGCAAGCCGTCGACGAGGACACCGGCCAGCCGGCGCGCGTCGTAGTCGGGGTCGCTCTCCGCGCCGATGCACAGGTTCCCCACGCCCCGCATGAGGGTGAGGGCGTCGATGTCGTCGCGGATCTCGCCGGCGGCGGCCGAGGCCTCGAGCAGCCGGGCGCAGACGGGCAGGAGGCGATCGAGGAAGTAGGCGTGCAGCGCCTCGAAGCCGGAGTGGTCGGAGCGCAGGACGGCGGCGAGGCCGTGCTTGGTGACCAGGAAGTCGACGAAGAGGTCGATCCACTGCCGCAGGGCGGCGTGCGGGGTCACGGCGGTGGCGAGGAGGGCCGGACCGGCCTCGGCGCAGGCTTCGACCTGGTGCCGGTAGACGGCGATGATCAGGTCCGCCCGGGTCGGGAAGTGGCGGTAGAGGGTGCCCAGGCCGACGCCGGCCCGGGAGGCGATGTCGCGCACCGGTGCGTCCACGCCCGACGTGACGAAGACCGCGGCGGCCGCCTCCAGCAGCGTCTCCTTGTTGCGCCGGGCGTCCTTCCGCCGGGTCGGGGCCGCGGGCCCGTTGCCCTCGTCGCTCTGGTTCACCGCGTTGTTCCTCCAGCTCTCGCGCGCTCCCGCATGGTCTCACGCATGCCCGCGCCCACCCCAGCTTGCGAAGCGGAACACTGTTCCGTATTGTCGACGGCGTACCGGAACAATGTTCCGTTTCTTTTCGAGGAGACACGTCATGCAGTACCGCACCCTTGGCCGGACCGGCGTACAGGTCAGCTCCCTCGCGCTCGGCGCGATGAACTTCGGCGCGATCGGCAACACCACCCAGGACGAGGCCACGGCCCTCGTCGACCTGGCCCTGGAGGCCGGTGTCAACGTCATCGACACCGCCGACTGGTACAGCGAGGGACAGTCGGAGGAGATGGTCGGCAAGGCCATCGCCGGCCGCCGTGATGACATCGTGCTGGCCACGAAGGCCACCATGCCGATGGGGGAGCGCAACCGGCAGGGCGGTTCGCGCCGCTGGCTGTTCACCGCGCTGGAGGACAGCCTGCGCCGGCTCGGCGTCGACCACGTCGACCTCTACCAGATGCACCGCTGGGACCCGGCCACCAGCGACGAGGAGACCCTGTCGGCCCTGACCGACCTCCAGCGCGCCGGGAAGATCCGCTACTTCGGCTCCTCCACCTTCCCCGCGTACCGCATCGTGCAGGCGCAGTGGGCCGCCCGTGAGCTGCGGCTGAGCCGCTACGTCACCGAGCAGCCCAGCTACTCGATCCTGCAGCGCGGCATCGAGGCGCACGTCCTGCCCGTCACCCAGGAGTACGGTCTCGGCGTGCTCGCGTGGAGTCCGCTGGCCTCCGGCTGGCTGTCGGGCGCGGTCCGCAGGGGCCGGGACGTCACCACCCACCGCTCGACCGTCCTGCCGGAGCGCTTCGACCCCTCGGTCCCCGCCAACCAGGCCCGGCTCGACGCCGTCGAGGCGCTGGCCGCGGTCGCCGACGAGGCCGGTCTGACGATGATCCAGCTGGCGCTCGGCTTCGTGACCGCGCACCCGGGCGTGACCAGCGCGCTCATCGGTCCGCGCACGCCGGACCACCTGCGGGCGCAGCTCGCCGCCGCGGACACCGTGCTCCCCGCCGACGTGCTCGACGCGATCGACGGGATCGTGGCGCCCGGCGTCGACCTGGCCGCGCACGAGAAGTTCGACACGCCGCCCGCGCTGCTCGACGCGTCACTGCGCCGGCGCTGACCGTCCGGAGGTTCTCCAGCCCATGACGACCACACCCCGACCGCGTTTCGGGATCATGACCGCCCCCACGCAGGTCGCCTACCGCGACATCCTGCGCGTCTGGCGCGAGGCGGACACCGTCCCGGAGATCGAGCACGCCTGGCTGTTCGACCACCTGATGCCCATCTTCGGCGACCCGCAGGGTCCGACGTACGAGGGGTGGACACTGCTCTCGGCCCTCGCGGCACAGACCCGGCGGCTGCGGCTGGGCGTGATGGTGACCAGCAACCGGTTCCGGCCGCCGGCGCTGCTCGCCAAGATCGCGACGACCGTCGACATCGTCTCCGACGGGCGCCTCGACCTCGGCATCGGCGTCGGCTCCCGGCCGAACCCGCCCCAGGCCTGGCGCGAGTACCCGGCGCACGGCCTGCCCTTCCAGCCCCCGGCGCAGGCGGTGGAGAGCCTCGCCGAGGCCTGCACGGTGATCAAGCGGCTGTGGACCGAGGAGGAACCCTTCGACTTCCACGGCACCCACCACCACCTCACCGGGGCCTTCGGCAGCCCGAAGCCCGTGCAGCGGCCCCACCCGCCGCTCCTCGTCGGCGGCCGCTCCGCGGCGACGCTGCGCGTGGTCGCCGAGCACGCGGACCTGTGGAACATCCCGGGCGGCGACATCGACGACGTGGTCCGCCGCAGCGCCCTGCTGGACCGTTACTGCGCGGACATCGGCCGCGACCCGGCCTCCATCGTCCGCTCGATCCACCTGCCCGTCGACTACGACCGGCCTGCAGAAACGATCGTGGCGATCCGCGAGGCGATCGACGCGGGTTTCGGGCACATAGTCCTCGGGCTGGGGGCGCCGTATCCCGTGGGCGTGGCGCGGTGGGTCGCCGACGAACTCATCCGCACCTCTCAGAAGAAGAACGATCGCGTGCACGGGTATTGACGCACCGCTCGACCGAACCGTACGGTCCGCCCATCCCTAATGTTTCGGAATTGATTTCGAAACATTCGAGAACGACGATGGGAATGAGACTCCCCGCATGAGATCCATTCGTTTCGCCACCGTGGCCGTCGCCACCGCCGCCCTGACCCTGCCGTTGACGGCGGGCAGCGCCACCGCCGACCCGGCGGACGGCCGGAAGGCCGCACCGCACTCCCACGCCACGTTCGACCGGCTGCGTGCGGCCGCTCCCGAGGGCTTCGTCGTGGGCACCGCCGTGGCCGGCGGTGGCCACCACCTGGAACAGGACTACCCCGACCCCTTCACGCACGACAGGGAGTACCGGAAGATCCTGGGACGCCAGTTCAGCTCGGTCTCCCCCGAGAACCAGATGAAGTGGGAGTACATCCACCCCGAGCAGGACCGCTACGACTTCGGCCAGGCCGACGCCATCGTCGAGTTCGCCAAGCGGAACAAGCAGGTCGTGCGCGGCCACACGCTGCTGTGGCACAGCCAGAACCCGGCGTGGCTGGAGGAGGGCGACTTCTCCAAGGAGGAGCTGCGTACCATCCTGCGCGAGCACATCACCACCGTCGTCGGCCGCTACGCCGGCAAGATCCAGCAGTGGGACGTCGCCAACGAGATCTTCGACGACCAGGGCAATCTGCGGACCCAGGACAACATCTGGATCCGCGAACTCGGTCCGGACATCGTCGCCGACGCCTTCCGCTGGGCCCACGAGGCCGACCCGAAGGCCAAGCTGTTCTTCAACGACTACAACGTCGAGAGCGTCAACGCCAAGAGCGACGCCTACTACGCCCTCGTCCAGGACCTGCTGGAACAGGGCGTGCCCGTGGACGGCTTCTCGGTGCAGGGACACCTGAGCACGCGCTACGGCTTCCCGGGCGACCTGGAGGACAACCTGCGCCGGTTCGACGCGCTCGGCCTGGAGACCGCCATCACCGAGCTGGACGTCCGCATGGACCTGCCGGAGAGCGGGGTGCCCACCAAGGCGCAGGAGCGGCAGCAGGCCGACTACTACCAGCGGATGCTGGATGCCTGCCTGGCCGTCGACGGCTGCAACTCGTTCACCATCTGGGGCTTCACCGACAAGTACTCCTGGGTGCCGGTGTTCTTCGAGGGCGAGGGCTTCGCCACCGTCATGACCGACGACTTCAAGCGCAAGCCCGCCTTCCACGCCCTGCGGGACACGCTGAAGCAGGCGGCCCGGGAGGAGGACTGCAAGAAGCACCGGTAGAACCGGCATCCGCCCCCGGCCCGGCAGCACGTCACCGTCCGGGGGCGGCCCCGTGCTCCGGGCCCGCGGGTCTCACACCTTGCGGCTCACCAGATGCCTTCGGCGACCTCGTCGAGGACGAGGGCCCACTGTGACTGTTCGTCCTCGAAGGGAAGGGGATCGAAGGCCTCGATCCGCGTACGCAACCGGTCCAGCCGCTCGTCGACGCCGTCCGCGTCGTCGTCCGCATCCTGCTCGAACCGCTGGAAGAGCAGCAGGGCGTGGACGAGGGACTCGACGTCGCGGTGCAGCTGCGTGTAGGCGTCCAGGGGCTCGCCCTCCCCGAACGCGTACACCTCTCCGTTCTCCGGGTCGAGGGCGAGGAGCGAGGCGGCGAAGTGGGCCAGCACCAGCCAGGTGCGGCACTCCTCCGGCAGGCTGCCGTCCTCGGGTCCGAACCACTCCGCCAGGTCGACCGACTCCTCCTGACCGACGGCGGCCTTCGACATGAAGTACGTAGCGTCCGGAAGGCCCACCCCGCTGAGGAAGTCCGCCGTGCGGGAGTCGAGACGGTTGCCCGGGCCGTCGTGGCGGGGGAAGTACACGACACCGGTCAGGCCGAACGCGCTGACCAGTTCGTCTGGGGAGACTGCGAAACGCATGGGGTACCTTCGTGCTTCGTCGCGGACGGGGCCGATGCTGTCGGCCGTGTGACT
This sequence comes from Streptomyces malachitofuscus, assembly GCF_055571035.1. NCBI lineage: Bacteria > Bacillati > Actinomycetota > Actinomycetes > Kitasatosporales > Streptomycetaceae > Streptomyces > Streptomyces malachitofuscus. The sequence goes on from NZ_JBVIGA010000034.1 coordinate 67,589, forward strand.
CCTGGAGCTCCTTCATGTAGCGCTGGTGCTCCATGTCCCGGCGGTGCCGCGGGACCGTCTGGTCGTAGTCGTTCGTGTGGTGGACCGTCCTCGCCTCGGGGAAGTGCCGGTCCAGCCAGCGGTCACAGCTGGGTTTGAGCTGGCAGGGTTCCCGCTCCGTGAAGATTTCCTTGAGGCCCGACTGATTCCCGTTGTGCAGCAGCGGATAGCCGATGGAACGTTCGAAGTGCATGCTCTTCTCGCTGTAGCCGACGAGGATGCTTTCCCCCCGTCCGTCCGGGTCGTACGACCGGACGGCCTCTCGCGGTCGGCAACGACGCCGAGCGCACCTCACCGGCCCCGTGCCGGTGTTCTTCGAGGGCGAGGGCTTCGCCACCGTCATGACCGACGACTTCAAGCGCAAGCCCGCCTTCCACGCCCTGCGGGACACGCTGAAGCAGGCGGCCCGGGAGGAGGACTGCGAGAAGCACCGGTAGAACCGGCATCCGCCCCCGGCCCGGCAGCACGTCACCGTCCGGGGGCGGCCCCGTCCTCCTGGCCCGCGGGTCTCACACCTTGCGGGCCACCGCCACATAGGCCCCGCTGTGGACGCCCTCCTGCCCGGGAACGGGTTCTCCCAGCCCCGGGTGCCACTCCTCGGCCGCCACGATGCCGGGAGCGACGATCTCCAGCCCCTCGAAGAACCGGGCGAACCGCTCCCTGCCGCGCATGTCCATGGTGAGCCCGCCCGCCCGGTAGAGGTCGATCACCTTCCGCGAGGCCTCCTCCGGGTGGAAGTCCGGGGTCAGATGGGACATGACCAGATAACTGCCCGGCGCCAGCGACTCCTTGAGCCGGTCCACCAGCTCGTACGCCCCGTCCTCGTCGCCGATGAAGTGCAGCAGCGCGATCAGGGACAGCGCGACCGGCCGCTCCAGGTCCAGCGTCTTGCGGGCGCGCTCGACGATGACGTCGGTGTCCCGCGCGTCCGCCTGCACGTAGTCGACGGCCCCCTCCGGGGTGCCCCGCAGCAGCGCCTCGGCGTGGACGAGCACGATCGGGTCGTTGTCGCAGTACACGACCCGCGCGTCGGGGGCGATCTCCTGAGCCACCTGGTGCAGGTTCGGCTCCGTCGGGATACCGGTGCCGATGTCGAGGAACTGGCGCACGCCCTGCCCGGACAGCCAGCGGGTGGCACGGTGCATGAAGGCCCGGTTCATCCGCGCCATGACGGGGATGCCCGGTGCGAACGCCACGAGGTTCCGCCCCAGCTCCTCGTCCACCGGATAGTTGTCCTTGCCGCCGAGGAACCAGTCGTACGTCCGCGCGGGATGCGGCCTGCTGGTGTCGATCCCTCCAGCGGCCTCCATCCGGGAATCCCGCTGCTCCACCCTGATCCTCCTTGCTCCGTAAGCGAGTTACTCCGAGTCGTACCCGGGGCCCACGATATCCACGGCACCCGTCCGGGACGACGCACGGGAAGCCTCACGCCATGCCGGGGCTTCTACCGCACCCGACGCATGTGCGGTTCCGCAGGTGCGATGGGCCAGCGGAAGTGGTCGACCAGGCGCCGCTATCTGAGCGGCAAGGGCTGGCGGGCGGAACGTGACCTGCCGGGCGCCGAATTGTGGGAGCGGTACGTCGAGACGGATCCTGACGCGCCGTACGAGGTCCTCGTGCCAGCCGAGCGGCGTTCGGGACTTTCCGGGTCGGATCGCCGACATTTTGGAGACCCTCGCCGTGATCGAGTCGCGTCGCCCGGGGGAGATCCTGCGGGAGATGCGGCTGCCTCCGTCGGACTGGCAGCTCCTGACCCCGAGGCCGCCCGGCCCCTCCGGCACGGCTCCGTTGCTGGATCTGGTCTCGGCGCTGGGTGGGCTGAGGGAACTGCACACCGCGGCCGCGTCGTCGGCGCTGACCCCGCAGGCGGTGCAGCCCGCGCAGAAGCCACAGGCGGTGAAGAACCGTGTGCGCAGAGGCCCGGTCAGGGGTCGAGTGGCAACGGCACCTGCTCCGCAGCCTGTCCCAGGTACGTGTACTCCGTGGCCCGCGCGATGCCGACGGCGTCCAGGCGCTGCCTGAACCGGACCCGGAAGTGCACGTTGTCTCCGAGGCCGGGACGCATGCGGAACAGGATTTCGGGTTCTTCGAAGTGGACGTCGTAGGCGGGAGCGTTCTTGGCCGTGCCCGTTTTCACCTTGACCCAGCCGCTCTCCCGCAGTTCCGTGATGCGGCCGGAAATGGTCATCTCCTGATCGCGGGACCGGGTCTCGCGGAGACGGTCGACATACCGCCGACCGCGTTCGCCGAGCCGGGCGCTGCGCACGCCGCCGTCCGCGTCGTACCAGGTCACGTCCAGTTCCAGGGCGTACTTGTCCAGCGCGCGGGCCACGGTGTCCACGGAGTCGAAGAGCCGGGACCACTCGCGGACGTCTTCCTCGGACTCCAGAGCGTCCAGGAGCCTGGTGAAGGTCTGCATGCCGGTGCTGGTGGCGGAGGTGGTGGGAGCCTCCAGGACCGGATCGACCGGCCCGTACGCTGCGGCGACGGGGCGGGCGTGGATCACGGTGCTGCCCGCCGAGATGCCGGTGAGCTCCAGTTGGACCGGGGTCCCGGCGGCAGCTGAGACAGCCTTCTCCACAGGATCGAGAAGAGCGTCACCCCACTGGAAGCGCAGGGCTCCACCCTCAGCGTCCGGCCCGGTGAGCCGGAGGCGGAGTTCCTCGTCGAGGCGGGCGTTCGGCTCGTAAGCCCGTGCGGCGGCCAGCCGGCTCGCCCGGTGATCGGCCTCCACCTCGTCGTCGTCCCGGCCCTCCGTACCCATCTCCTCCAACAGCCGTCGCGCGTGCGCTGCGGCGTTGGGATCGTCTCCGAGCAGGGTGCGCCTGCGCTCGCGCCAGCTGTCGCCGGTCGTCACAGTCGCACCTCCAGGTATCCACGTGCCGGGACGGCACTGGCCTCAGAGGGCGAGCGATCCGCCTGGTCGGGTAGCCGACAGCGCTGCCACCAGTCGTCCCACACCCCTCTTTGCATGAAGTATGTCCGTTCCTCGGCGGTCATGTGCTCAGGCCGGAAGACGTGGCCGACCGGTTGGTATCCCACCCTGACCGGCGAGACCCCGTACTTCCGTCTGATGCTGTCCCAGCTCTTGAAGGCATCGGTCAACCACTTGGAGCCCGGTCTGCCGCGTACGGCCCGCTCGGCCCGGACGTCGATCAGGAGGGTGGCGTCGATGTTTCCTGGATCGAGCTTCGTGCTGACGAAGCTGCCGCCGAGCCACAGGCTGTGGACGAGGGTGAGTCCATCGAGAGCGTCCGCGTACGTGTCCTCGAGGGTGAGGAAGCGATCGAGGTAGCCGTGCAGGCCGTCCCACAGGGTGGCACGCGTGCTGGAGTCCGCGAACTCCGGTGCACTGACCAGCAGGGACTCCGCGTCGTCGAAGGAGACCGAGAAGCGGCCCGGTGGGGGATAACCGGAAGCGGTGAAGGAAGGCAGCACGTGAGTCCTGAGGGAGGCGCGGAACCGTTGCGGTCGAGGTTAGAGCGGGTGGGGGTTCGTTGTACGGCAGTCGCGGCAGAGCGCTTCGGATGCAGGGGCGCGGAAGGCGTGGTCGCAGCCGTCGCAGTTGCGCAGGGGGTGGACCACGGGCGGGGCCGGGGTTGGTGCGCGGTACGGGGCTTGTGGGGGGAGTTGTGCGGTGAGGCGGTGGGCGAGAAGGGCGGCGGGACGGCGCAGGGGCTGGTCGGGGAGGTCGGTGGTGAGGGCGTGGCGTACGGCGGTGGGGGTGGCGTCGCGTTCGAGCCAGGCGATGACTCCGGGGGCGAGGTGCTCGGTGTCGGTGGCGGAGAGCAGGAGGCGGGGGTCGTGGCGGCGGAGGGTGGTGAGGAGGTCGGTGGCCTGCTGGTGGAGTGCGGTGGTTGCGGCGCGGGTGGGCTGAGGGACGGCGGGGAGGGCCTTGCGGGGGCGCGGCTGGGGCGTGCGTTCCCTGGGCGGCCGTGGCTCGGGTGCGGGGCAGCTGGTGTCGGCCGGCTCGCGCCGGTGGCCCGGTTGGTTGCAGGAGATCGTGCGGGTGACGATGCGCCCGGTGGGGGTGCGGACGCGTTCGCGGCGGAGGTAGCCGTGGGCTTCGAGTTCCCGCAGGGCGGCGGCGATGCGGGTGCTGCCTTCCTTGAAGCGGGCGGCGAGGCTCTTGATGTCGGCGGGGGTGCCGGTGGGGAGCGACTGGATGTGGCAGCCGAGGCCGATGGCGAGGAGCGAGAGCTCCTTGTGCTGGGTGAGGTGGTTGCCGATCACCACGAAGCGGGTGGTGTGGCGGGTGTTGTCGTGGATGACGCCGCCGGTGTGGTGACGCGATCGGGTCGGATTGGCGTCGGCGGCTGACTGGGCGCGCGGGGGCGCGCTAGGCTTTTGGGTATCCATCGGGAAGGCTCGACTTCCTTGGTGGTCAGGCCCTCGCACTGGGATTGCCGTCCCGGCGGGGGCCGAAGTTTTTTTCGGTTGTGTGCGCCGAGCGTAGAGGCGTCGGGGGTCCGAAAATCCAGCTGAGCCGGTGATGTTCACCCGCCCGAGTGATCGCGTGCCTCGGGCGGGAGGGGTGGGGCTTGGTGGGGTGCTTTCCCCTCAAGTTCTTGCTTGGTAGGGCGCCGACGGCACCGGAGCTTCAGATCCCGGGTTCCGGTGCCGTAAGGCGTAGTTCGGCCCAGACGGTCTTGCGCGGAAAGCGGTCCTCGGACACGCCCCAGCGGTCCGCGAGCGCGTCCACGAGGAGCAGACCGCGGCCCGACTCGGTGTCGGGGGAGGGCGGTTGGAGCTCGGGCAGGCGTTCGCCCCGCGTGTCGGTGACCTCGATACGGAGTGTGTGGTCCACCACGTAGAAATCAAGACGGAAGTCCCGGCCCGGGACGCGACCGTGGGTGACGGCGTTGGCCGCCAGTTCGGCCACGACGTGGCGTGCGGCGTCCGAGTCGTATCCCCAGCTGCGGAGTTGGGCGTCCGCGAGGAGGCGGGCGAGGCGGGCACTGCGCGGGGTGGCGGACAGCAGCACGCTGAAGTGGGGGAAGGGGCTGGTCGGTTGGGCCGTGATGCCGGCGGTTTCCTGATGCACGGCATTCAGAGTGATGGCTCGCATTCGTCGCCATGCGTGATTACAGAGGCGCGTACCGTCACGGTCGGTGATGTGTCCGAGGTTGTCGGCATTGTCGGCTCGTACTGCGCCGGGACTCCCTCCCTGCTCAGGGAGGGAGTCCTGACGTCAGTGTTTGGGAACCTGGATGCTGACGTACCAGCGAACGGACTCCTCCGTCACCACGGTGAAGTGGAGCTTTCGCGCCGAAGTCAGGTTCATCTGGTTCGCGGTCTTCTCCACTTCCAAGCCGGAACACCCCAGGGAGAATCCTCCGATGCCTTCGAGGGAGAGTTTTAGATCAACCGGCTTCGAGCGTGACATGCAGTTCACCTTGATCCAGGATTCTCCCTTCGGCAGTTCGATCGTGCCGAATTGCTGGACACCGCGATGAGGGCCCTCGGAGAGGATTTCCTTGTAGTCGGCGTCCACCTCGGGGGCGGTCAGCGGTTCCTGGGGAGGCGGCGCGACGCTCGACGGAGTCGGGTCCGGAACGGTGGGCTTGTCCGAGCCGTCCTCGCCCGTGCAGGAGGTCAGCAACCCGCACAGGACGGCCGCTGTGGCGAAGGCCGCACGACTGGATCGCATCAAGAACTCGTTTCCCAGAACTTGAACCCGACGGTCGTGGCAACGACTGCGAATGCGGTGCGCTTCATCCTTTCCCCCAAGTAGGACTCGTGAGCCCGGAGGTTGGTCAATCCGCCCGGCCTATCGGTCGTGATCACATCATGCTTTGATTGGCATCGGGGGGTATCTGCTCGTCACGTTATTCATTCGTTATCGCTTGGGTTTCTTTTGAGCTTTCGCGAGAGGCGCATTGATGATCCTGCTTTCCTTGCCATGGGAGGGTAATTCAATTCAATAGTGAAGTAGCTTGAGGGGTGCTCTCCCGCTGGGATGGAGTGCGTAAAAGTATGAATTATTAGCTTCTCTCACTGGTGGGTCTGTCGCGATCTAGCGTGAGTGGTGGCGGATCTCCCTGCGTGTGGTGACTGTCCGTTGGTTGTCCGGTGCTGTCCGGGCTGTCGGGGTGGTTGGTACGGGTAGGGCGCCGCGGTACGGCGCGGGACGACGGAGGGGTGCGGCATGACGGCGGTGGACGGTGAGGCGGTACGGCTCAAGGGCGAGGCGGACGAGCCCGGGTGGGAGGTGGACCCGGACGACGAGTGGGGCGTCGCCGTCATCACCACGGTGGGACGGCAGTTGAAGCTGCGGCGCGAGGCGGCGGGGATGCGGGCCGGCCAGTTCGGGGCGGCGATCGGGTACGGGGAGGACCTTGTCTACAAGGTCGAGGGCGGGAAGCGGATCCCTCAGCGGGAGTATCTGGACCGGGCCGACGAGGTGTTGGGGGCGGGTGGACTGCTCTCGGCGGCGTGGGAGGACGTGAAGAAGGTCCGGTATCCGAAGAGCGTGCGGGCGCTGGCGGAGCTGGAGGCCAAGGCGGTCGAGCTGGGTGTGTACGTCGGGCTCAGCATCCATGGGTTGTTGCAGACACCGGAGCATGCGCGAGCCTTGTTCGAGGTGTCCCAGTCCGCCTACTCGGAAGAGGAGTTGGATGAGTTGGTGGCCGCGCGTATGGCACGCAAATCGATTTTCGAGCGGAGCCCCGCACCGATGCTCAGCTTCGTCCAGGAAGAGGTGGCGCTGCGCCGACGGGTTGGAGGCACAATGGTGTGGCGTCAGCAACTCGAACACCTGCTGGAGTTGGCACAGCGACGCAACGTCACCCTCCAGGTGATGCCGACGAGCGCGGGGGAGCACCCTGGGCTGAGCGGCAAGATCGAGGTGCTGAAGTTCGGGGACGGTACGGCGGTAGGTCGCTCCGATGGGGCGTTGAACGGTCGCCCGACCTCTGAACTGAAGCAACTCCGCATCCTTGAGCTGCGGTACAGCACTATTCGGGCTCAGGCTCTCTGCCCGAGGGAGTCTGTGGCCTTCATCGAGCAACTGCTGGGAGAATCCCAATGACATTGTCAAGCGGGGGCGGTGACGTCCCGTGAGGGCGTCATGCCGCTGCGGCACTGGTCCTGGGCATGGCTGTCT
>NZ_JBVIGA010000035.1:0-71544 GCF_055571035.1 Streptomyces malachitofuscus
CCCGCGGAGCGGGTACCACATCGCTGCGCGATGTGCAAGCGCGGTCGCTGCGCTCCCGCTAGCCCTCGCGATGCGAGGGCGGCCCCCTCCGCTGCGCTCCAGGGGCCGGTGGGGCCGGCCACTGCGCGCCCGGCGGGCCGCGCATCGCGCGGCCGGGGCTGGCGGGGTGTCAGGTGCGGCTAGTGGGGCCTTCGGTAAGGGAGTTAGGGAATGCTCCGCCCTCCCGGGCGGGTCCGCTGCGCTCCCCCGCCGACGGTCCTTCCGGCTGCGCCTCCAGAACCTTGGGGCCCGCTAGCGCGGGCCGGGCTGGCTACGAGGTGGGGGTCGCTCGTTCGTGTGGGTTCCAGTGTAGCGCATGCATCAGGTTGATGCAGCATGTACCGTTGGCGGAAACACGGGACACCCCCCAACCACCCGGGCACTCCCAGGAATTCCGAAAGGAACGACTGCAGATGACCGGTCACCACGAATCTACCGGACCCGATCCCGCGCTGAGCAGAGATTCTCTGCGCCGGGTGACGCAGTACCAGACTGCGGGCGTGAACGCCCGGTTGAAGGTGTTCGCGCTCCTGGAGGCGCAGGGCGTGCCCGCGGGCGAGGCGGACGACCTGGTGGCCGCGCTGGAGGCCGGGGCGGTCGCCGGGGCGCAGTGCCAGGTGGTGGAGCTGGGCGGCATGGCGCCGGCCTCTCGTGGCTCGCTGTTCGCGGACGGTTGGGATGAGGGCGTGAGGGCCGTGAGCGAGGCCCTGGTGGGCATCGCGGACCGGGAGTGGTCCCGGCGTGGCGGCCGGTCGGCCGGGCCGCTGAACTGGCCGTACACATGACGAACGTGAGGCAGCGTGAGCGGGCGAACCTGGTGCGGCTGGAGAGGTTCGTCCGGGAGAGCGTGCTGCCGGGCACCCATCCGCACACCACGGCGCGGCGGCGGGTGCTGGAGGTGCTGGGTGAGGCCGGCGGTCTGTGCACGGCTCGGACGCGGAACGCGGACGGGGACGTCGTGGTCTGCACGCTCGATGCCGGTCACTACGACCCGGACGACAAGCCGCCCTTCAAGGACGGAAAGCCGGGTGGCTGGCACAAGGCGGATGCGTCGATCTGGAACGACTTGGGCGCGGCCTGCATTCCGCACATGGCCCTCTGAAAAACCACAGGAACTGACCGCTCGGGGAGGCAAGGAAATGTCAGCGATTCAGCTCAAGGAACACCAGGTAGATCAGCGCTCCGCGTTTCGCAGGTGGGTGGGATTCCCCGCAAGGTCATCTGTGCCCCCGCAGGGTGCCCGTGCCACGATCGTGTCAGCGACCGGCTCGGGCAAGACGATCACGGCCGCTGCGTGCGCGCTGGAGTCGTTCGCGGACGGCCGGATCCTCGTGACCGTGCCCACCCTGGACCTGCTCGCGCAGACCGCTCAGGCGTGGCGGCTGGTGGGCCACCGGGCCCCGATGGTCGCGGTGTGCTCGCTGGAGAACGACCCGGTGCTGAAGGAGCTGGGGGTGCGGACCACCACCAACCCGATCCAGCTCGCCCTGTGGGCGGGGTCCGGGCCAGTGGTCGTGTTCGCCACGTACGCCTCCCTGGTGGACCGCGAGGACATCGACGCACCCGAGGGCCAGCGGAAGGTTCGCGGGCCGCTGGAGGCCGCTCTGGCGGGCGGAGACCGGCTCTACGGCCAGCGCATGGCAGGCTTCGACCTCGCGATCGTCGATGAGGCTCACGGAACCGCTGGTGATCTTGGTCGTCCGTGGGCGGCGATCCACGACAACGCCCGCATCCCGGCGGACTTCCGGCTCTACCTGACCGCGACGCCGCGCATCCTCGCCGCGGCCCGCCCACAGAAGGGCGCGGAGGGCCAGGAGGCGGAGATCGCGTCCATGGCCGACGACCCGGAGGGCACCTACGGCGCGTGGCTCGCGGAGCTCGGGCTGTCGGAGGCGATCGAGCGCGAGATCCTCGCCGGGTTCGAGATCGACGTGCTGGAGATCCGCGACCCCTCCCCCGTCCTGGGGGAGTCGGAGGAGGCGCGGCGCGGCCGGCGCCTGGCGCTCCTGCAGACCGCGCTCCTGGAACACGCCGCGAAGTGGAACCTCAAGACCGTCATGACGTTCCACCAGAAGGTTGAGGAAGCCGCCGCGTTCGCGGAGAAGCTGCCGGAGACCGCTGCCGAGCTGTACCTCAACGACGCCACCGACGACGACCTGGCCGCCGCGGACAAGCTGCCGAAGTCCTCCATCGACGCCGAGTTCTACGAGTTGGAGGCCGGCCGCCATGTCCCGCCGGATCGGGTGTGGTCGGCGTGGCTGTGCGGCGACCACCTCGTGACCGAGCGGCGCGAGGTCATCCGCCAGTTCGCCAACGGCATCGACGCCACCGATCGCCGGGTGCACCGCGCCTTCCTCGCCAGCGTTCGCGTGCTCGGGGAAGGCGTGGACATCACCGGCGAACGGGGAGTCGAGGCCGTCTGCTTCGCGGACACCCGCGGCTCCCAGGTGGAGATCGTGCAGAACATCGGCCGCGCGCTGAGGCTCAACAAGGACGGCAGCACGAAGGTGGCCAGGATCATCGTGCCGGTGTTCCTGGAGCCCGGCGAGGACCCGACCGAGATGGTCGCCTCCGCCAGCTTCAAGCCGCTCGTGGCCGTGCTCCAGGGCCTGCGCAGCCACGATGAGCGCCTAGTCGAACAGCTCGCCTCCCGCGCGCTCACCAGCGGCAAGCGCAAGGTCCACGTCCATCGCGATGAGGAAGGGCGGATCGTCGGGGCCGACGGCGAGGGCAAGGGCGACGACCAGGAGCAGGACGACACCGACGCCGCTGCCGAGTCCGCGCTGCTGCACTTCTCCAGCCCGCGCGACGCGGCGACGATCGCGGCGTTCCTGCGGACCCGGGTGTACCGGCCCGAGTCCCTGGTGTGGCTGGAGGGCTACCAGGCCCTGCTTCGTTGGCGAAAGGAGAACGAGATCACCGGCCTCTACGCCGTGCCCTACGACGCCGAGGTCGAGGTCGGGGCGACGAAGGCGTTTCCGCTTGGGCGGTGGGTGCACCAGCAGAGGAAGGCGCTGCGGGCCGGGGAGCTGGAGGAGCGGCGCAAGGTCCTCCTGGACGCGCCAGAGGCCGGAATGGTGTGGGAGCCGGGCGAGGAGGCGTGGGAGAACAAGCTCGCCGCGCTCGGGTCCTACCGGCGGGCCATGGGGCACCTCGCTCCGCGTCAGGACGCGGCGTGGGGCGAGGGCGAGGCGATGGTGCCCGTCGGGCAGCACATGGCCAACCTCCGGCGGAAGGGCGCGAAGAACGGCCTGGGCAAGAACCCGGAGCGGGCCGCCGTGCGCGCGGCGCAGCTGACGGAGATCGACCCGGACTGGGACTGCCCGTGGCCGCTGGACTGGCAGCGCCACTACCGCGTGCTCGCCGACCTGGTCGACGCCGACGGCGCCCTGCCCGAGATCAAGCCCGGCGTACTCATGGACGGCGATGATCTCGGTAGGTGGCTAGAACAGCAGAGGAGTCCGGGCAACTGGGCGCAGCTGTCCACCGAGCAGCAGGAGCGGCTGTCCCGGCTGGGCGTCACGCCCGCTGAGGCGCCGTCTCCCGCCCCTGCGACGGTGCGGTCGACGAAGAGCTCGGGCAAGGCGCAGCAGGCGTTCCAGCGAGGCTTGATGGCCCTCGCGCAGTGGGTAGAGCGGGAAGGCGCCCGACCTGTACCGCGCGGCCACGCTGAGGAGATCGCGGTCGACGGCAAGACGGACCCGGTGGCCGTGAAACTGGGCGTATGGGTCTCCAACACCCGAGCCAGGCGGGACAAGCTCACGGAGGAGCAGCTGGACGCGCTGCGCAAGCTGGGCATCCAGTGGGCGTGAGCGAGCCCGCCTGCAGGTGAGGCGCGGTTCTGGCCCCTCAGGATGGGGACACAGGGGCGCCCGGCCCATGGCCGGGTAGTGGGTTTCGGTTGCGGGTCCGTGCAGCAATAACGGGCCCGCAAGCTCGTATTTGAGCATCGCGAAAAAAGATTCTCAGCTGGTGTGTCACGTTCACCAACTTCGCCTGCACACAACCCCGTACAACAAGCGATCTGCTTCGCAGCTTCATCGCGCGCATTCAGAGCAATGCGGTGGAGGTCTGAAGCAGGCCAGGACGAGGGGGTTTATGCCATGAGTGTAGATGTAGAGATCTTTGAGACCATCGACGCGGTGCTGGGCGGGGAGCACACGGCCCGGATCGGGCAGGACGCCGCGCGGATCGAGGAGCTGGCCAGCTACGGCTTCGCAGGGCTGGCCTACGAGGTGTTCGAGATCGAGCTGATCCGGGAGGCCGAGCCGCGCCTGCTCGGCATGCTCCGCGAGGGCACGCTTGCCCGGCTTGCCGTGAAGCAGTGCAAGAAGCGGGGCTGGAAGTTCTTCGTCCACGAGGACGACATGAGCCTGCTGCGCAGCAGCCCCCTCGAGCGGGACATCATCATGGTCGACGTCCTCACCGAAGCGACACGTAAGTTCCATCGCGACCTGCAGCGCGGACAGGGCTGGAAGGCCGACCACCACGGACCTCGCGGCGCCTGCAGCCTGATGTCGTACTTCATCGGCCAGTGCGTGTGGGTGTTCCGGCGCGCGTACGTGAGATGGGCCAGGCAGCGGGTCCACTGGGCCCGTCTGCATGCCGTGTACGACTTCACCGAGGACGCCGCGTACGAAGCCGGCATCGGCGGACTGCTCGAGGCCGCCAGCTACGAGATCGACTCGGAGGTGTTCAGTACGGACTTCGAGGACATCCTCGATGAGCAGGCGCCGCACACGCAGGCGGTCGTGCGTCTGACGGTCATGGGCTTTCCCGACGCTGAGATCGCCGAGCGGCTGAAGCTCTCCCCCGCCGCCGTCCGCCAGCGCAGGTCGCGCTTCCGGACGGTCCTGTACCAGGCGGCCCGGGAGAAGCGGATCTGGATCCCGGAACAGCTGCACACCAAGGCCGTCACCCGTCGGCAGAACCAGCGGGGTGCGGCGTGAGCACGCAGAACCTCCTGACCCTGCTTCTGGCACTGGTCACCCTCGCCGCGGTCTCCGCCATCGCAGGCCTGATCGGATACAACGTCGCCCGCGAGGGAGGAGCACCGGTCTCCACGGCCATCGGCCGCGGCAGCTTCGTGTTCTTCAGTGTCATGACGCTCTTCATCGCGCTGCTGGCCGTCCTGGTCCCGGCCCTGACGTGAGACACGGGTGCGGCGGGCCGGTGACTTTCGTCCTGGCTCGCCGACGCGTATCCGGCCGTCCAGGCGCAAGAGTTGGTGCGCAGCGTGCCCGGAAGCTCCCGCTGTGACCTGCCAGTTCACACTTCGTGCCGCAGCCACGACGTCGTGGTTGGTAGGGGCAGTAGCGGCCCGGTGGCGCTCGGTCGGTGTGGCGGCGTCACCAGAAGATCGATGGAGAAGAACAACGTGACCGAGTCAGTCGCAGGGTCAGGGCGACCGCGTAAGCGGGCGCGAGTGATCCCCGAGCTGTTCCAGAACTGTGCCAAGAAACGCGCCATGACCGCAGAGGAGGCGAAGGAGGCGGTCATGGAGCTCCTCGTCACGCACAGGTCGCACTGGCTCGCGATCACCAGGCGCATCGTGTCGTACCACCACGGCGAGGACGTCCTGCAGATCGGCATCGAGCAGATTGTCAAAACCCTCCCCACGTACCCGAAGGTCATCACGAACCCCAGCGGGTTCATCGCCACCATTCTCTCCAGGCGGGCCGTGGACGAACTGCGCCGTATTCAGGCGGAGGCGCGTGCGCTGGAGAAGCACGGCGCCGTGCCGGAGAAGTGGACGGACCCGGATGTCGTCGAGGCGACGGAGGGGTACCTCCGCGTCCGGGCCGTCCTGAGTGAGGTGCTGCCCGAGCGGCAGCACGAGGTCTACGTGCTGCGTCACGTCGGCAAGTTCGAGAACGCCGAGATCGCCGAGATGCTGGGCATCAAGGTCACCTCGGTACGCAAGGACCTGTCCCTGGCGCAGGCCACCCTCAAGGACGAAAAGGTGCGTCAGCGCCTGCGTGAGCACCTGCAGGACTAAGGCCTGGGGGTATCCCTTCGCGGGCCAACAGATGGCGCGGATCGGTCCGATCCCCTCCGCGTTCATCGGCTGGCCCGAGTGGGGCTATCGCCGATCGCCCTGAACCCCACGACCAAGCAAGAAGGACATAAGCACGACCAAGAACATGACCACGGATTACAAGCCCATCGAGAAGGAGACCAACCCCGTGCTCAACCGCATCCTGTTCATCGTCTCGATCGTCGTCACTGCCGTGACGTCGTTCATCGCCAGCATCGTCAGGCGCATCCGGACCGCCCGCACTCCCGTAGCGGTGTGGGACGACCCGACCCTCAAGGCTCCGCAGTCGGCGGGGCTTACCTCGCGCCGGTCACGGCCCGCCCGTACACCCGTCGCGTCGGAGCCCAAGAGGGCGTAGCGGCATGCAACCTGACGCCACGTCGAGAGAGGCGCGCATGGTAGGACGCTTCCGTTAGACGATCGCCGTACGGGCCGGGACCTGCGACTTCACAGTCGGGTCCCGGCCCTTCGTCGTATCGGGCGTAGGACGAAACCGAGCACAGGAGCACCATCATGAGCGCCTCCCCCGCCCACCGGATCGAGGTCATCGAGACCGGCTTCGACACGCGGCTCGCCGCGCTGAAGACGGCCGTCGACACCAAGGAGGACGACGAGGTCACCGACGCCATTGCCGCGCTCCTCGCCACGATGGACACCGGCCTCGACGCCCGCGACATGACGGAGGCGTTCTCCGCGCTGCTCTCCTCGATGGAGGCCGACCTCGACGTCAAGAAGAACGACGTGCGGGCCGCACGGGGACGTGTACGCCAAGTCGCCCACCTGCGCCGCGCCCACCGCCGCCGCCAGCTGCGGGAGAAGGCCGCCCGGGTCGCGCCGCGCATCGCCTTCTACGTCTTCACCGTGATCGGCACGATCGTCTTCGGCATCGCCGTCGTGTTGATCCTGCTCGGCAACCTCGCCGCGGCCCTTCCGCTGTTCCCCGCCGCCGGCGCCGCCTGGGGCCTCGCCCGCGTCATGACCTGGGCCCTGCACCGATAACCCTCCTGGGCGATAGGCGGCTTCATCAAGGGACGTGCATCATGGAGCCGGGCAGCGACTGCTGGTTATGGGCCGAGCCGACCGCCCGCCCGGCTCCGGGCCGGGCCCCGGCACCCGAAAGGCCCCCATGAGCACCAGCGAGATCGCCGCGATCATCAGCGGCACCACGTCCTTGATGGCCGCCCTCATCAACCTCATCACCTCAATCCGAGGCAGGTAACGGTCAGTGCCCCGGGCTCCCGGTCGCAGCCCGGGGCACCGCCACGAGGATGGGCAAGTACCTCAACGTCCCCGAAGTCCAGCTGCCGCTCCCGCACCTGGGAGTTGTCCGGGATCGAGGCGTAGGCGGTCTCGATGTCCGTCAGTCGGACAGCAGCTGGTCGACGAGGTGGGAGGCGGCTTCTTGGGCATGATCCGATGAACTGCGGTCTGCGCGAGGGTTGGTACCGATCGTGATCCCCCTCGCGGCCTTCCTGTCTCTCCTGTGCTGGGCGGGCGCCTACGCGGCCATGCCTTGCTCGTGGCTCTCGCGGTCCGGCATGAGGCGGAGAGGGCCTACGTCAGGCGTCCCCTTCTGTTCGTGCCGGTTCTTCTCGACCTGCGCAGGCCTTGAGGAAGGCGATGGTCTGACGGGGGTCGACGGGCAGGATCTCGCCCTTGATGACACGGCGGGTGATGCTGCTCGGCAGCTCACCGATGCCGGACATGCGCTCCCCCGAGCAGTGGCGCAAGGACGAGATCGCCTCCGCCGTCGTCGACAACGAGCTCCGCGCCGCCGCCCGGGCCGGAGCTGACCGGCCTCCCGCCCCGACCGCGACTGTCGCCCCGCCGAGGCGGCCGCCGGTACGGCACCACCATGACGAGTGTGACAAGACGGCGTACGGCGGCGGCACCTGCACCTGCGACCTCATCGAACAGTACGGTCGGCCCTCCGAACGGGACGACTACTGAGCCCTTCCCTGACTGCACCCTCCCCACCACGCCGGACCCCGGGCCTCGTCAGGCCCGGGGTCTCGTGCTTGTCGGGTTCGGGACGGGACGGGCGCAGTCGTACGGACCGCGTAGGCCGCTGGCAGCCACGGGAAGAGACGTCACCAGCGCGACTCGAACCGGATTTGCCGCCGTGTTCTACCAGGTACGGAGTCACGGCGTGAACTATCCATGAGTCGAACTCCAGAACATCAAAGATCGCCGTCTGAAGCGTTAAAGGTTCTAGGTGTCGTTTACGTGACTGCCTGCGGCTTCGACCACCAATGGTTTCCTACTGGGGTCATCAGTTATCCAATGTTTTCCGATAGCCCGGTCTGAACGGGAAGCGGCCAAGCGGCCCGCACCGGAATTCGGCACCCGCTTCGTGCGGCCGATCGGTGAACATGGACTCCGTGAACACCGAACTGACCGTGCTCAAGCGGGACATGCCCGTGAGCCAGGACGACACGATACGGATGCTGCTGGAGCAGTCCAAGCGCACCGGCCGTGCCGTCCTCATCCGGCGTGCCTTCGTCCAGGACGCCGATCCCGGCCTCCGCCTGATCACGCGGCCCGGCCCGTTCTCCAAGATGCTGCGCAGTAACGAGCGGCTGGACCTCTTCCTCCTGATCCACTGCGTCACCGCGCGCGCCGACTGGAGCGTCACTCACCGGTCCGAGACCTGGGGCCGCGCCGCGGGTATCTCCTTCGCCACCAACGGCACCGCGAGCGCCGCGGTCTCCCGGCACCTGCACAAGCTCAAGGAACTGAAGCTGATCAGCACCGAGCCGCACGGCCGGATGACGAAGATCACCAAGTTGCTCGAGGACGGCTCTGGCGACCCGTACACGCTGCCGTCGGGCGACAAGGAGGGCTCCCGCAAGAGCACCTACTTCAAGGTGCCCTTCGCGTACTGGGAACAGCACTACTACCGGAAGCTGTCGATGCCGGCGAAGACGATGCTGCTCATCCTCATGAGCCAGCGAAAGCCGTCCTTCGCCCTGCACAAGGCCAGGGAGTACGCACTCTGGTACGGGATCTCCCCGTCGACGGTCGGGCGTGGCATCGAGGAACTGAAGAACAAGCGCCTGCTGTACGAGTTCCTCTGCGAGCAGCAGTTGGACGGCTTCTCCGTCCTCGGGCAGAGCACGCAGGTCCGCTGGGCTCTCGCCGCGCCGTTCGACCTGAACGTCAACAAGACGGAGCGCGAGGCGGCAGAGGCCGCCTGGACTCCTGAGGGCATCGCCCGCACCGCGGTGCGGATCGGCGCCCGTATCCCCGCGCTCTCGGGGGCCGCGATTCCGCGATGAGCACCACCGGGGCACTACGGCCCCGGCCCCAGACTCCCGGCCCTGCACACATGGGCCGGGCGCGGCGCAGGCCGCCGCCCCGAAACGGGCGACGGCCCCCTGTTCCAGCAGGGAGCCGCCCAGTGAACAAACCGACAGTCACTCCCCAAGGAGGCACCACCAGCATGTCCAACGAGCCTAAGGGCACCGACCGCCGGGCGTCGACCCGGCATCACCAGGGCAACGGCAAGCTGCGCCACATCTGGTCCGAGATCCGGACCCGGCTGCGTCGGCTGCTGGACGGCGGCCTCCGCCGTCGCCTGCGCGCCCTCGCCCGTTCGGCGGGCTACGGCGTGGTCCGCGGCTCCGCCGGCGCCCTGGGCGCGAGCGGGACCGGATGGATCATCTGGTGGATCCAGCAGCGCTGACCCGGCGCCGTTGATCGCGAGTCCACCAACGTGGTGGCCCCGGTCCCCGTGACCGGGCCACCCATTTCGATCATGGTGCCTCGAAGAACGGCAATCCGACGGCGGCGAGTTTCGTCTGGAGATTGATGTCTCTCGTGGCCACGTAGACCGCGGATCCTGGGTGCCGGGACTGCAGCAACAGCGTGGACGCCACGAAGCGGTCGTCCGGCACCTCCAGGTCGAGCCAGTTCGGCAGACTGTCGCCCTTGGGCTCGATGTGCTCGAAGACTGCGTGCACGTCGCCGGCCACCCGTACGCCGCGCAGCACATTGCCGTTGGTCCGCAGCCCCTTCAGACGGCGGTCCGCCTTCTTCGCGGCTTCCCGGAGGTCCGGGGTGCGGCCAGCGAGCTTCTTGTCATCCAGCTCCCGCAGGACCACTGGGAGCAGATGGACCATGTACCGATTGCCGAGCACGGACGTTTAGATCGCCACATCGGGGTCATCGAGCAGCATGTTCGTGTCGACCGTGACGCGCACCGGCCAGTCGTCGGAGGGCAGGAGCTCGCCCAGCTTCCGGAGCATGGCCACGGCCGCCTTGACCTTGTCGACGGCCTTGTCGATGGTGGCCGGCACGGTCTTGTCCCGGGGGCGCTCGAGCCAACGCTGCAGCAGGCCAAGGCTCCCGTCGAGGCGCTTGGTGACCTCCGGGGTCGGGTTCGGGAACAGCAACCGGAACAGCGGTTCCCAGTCCCGTACGCGCCCCAGCAGTTGCATCCTTCTCGCCTCGAGTTCAGGGTTGCTGGGCACCCAGCCCCACTTGGCGGCACCGAAGTGCACGATGCCGTCGGACCGACGGTTCGGATCAATGTTCCGGATCTGTGACTCCGCGAGGATCGCCAGGAAGTCCGCCTCGATCAGGTCCAGGTCCTCGGACAGGCGGTCCAGGTATGTCGGCGGGGCTTGCGTCGATGCCATCCGCCGATGATGCCCCACGCCTCTGACGGTGCAAGAGATGTCGTCGATTGACGTGCCGTGTTACCGGTGCGGGCGATGCGCTGGTACGCGTAGGCTCCGGCGGCATGGCCGCCGACAGCATGGTCCAGCTCGTGTCCTTTCTCGCCGGGCAGCAGCCGTACGAGGTACTAGGCACGCCGGAGAGCGAGTGGGTCGACTTCAAGAGCGTCTCGCCCAAGGGGCCATACGACCTGAGTACCGACAAGGGCAAGTTCGAGCTCTGCAAGGACGTCGCCGCGTTCACGAACGGCACGGGCGGTCTGATCGTGTGCGGCTTCAAGGCGAAGAAAAAGCAGAACGAGCTCCACGAGGTCGCGGAGAGGCTGACGCCCTTCGGCAAGGAACTGGTCGACGACGCGAGCTACAAGAGCGTGATCGCGGAGTACGTACGCCCGCTGCTCAGGGTGAAGTTCTTCTGGTACGACCACCCGGAGGGCGATCCGGACGTGTCCGGGCACTACTTCGTGATCGAGGTACCGGCGCTACCCGAGGCCGACCGGTGGGCAATGGTCACCCGGGGCATCACCGACAACGGTCAGTTCATCAAGAACAGCTGGACGATCCCGATCCGCAACGGCGACACCACCGCCTTCCTCCCGCCGGATGAGGCGTACCGCCTCGTGAACGATGGCCTGCGCACGCGGCGCGGGCCCGCCGTCGCGCCCACGCCCGTCGCGGACCGGGTGAGAAGCCGGGAAGCCCTGCGTGCCGCCGTGGGCGTGGAGGAGACGCCGGTGCTCTTCTTCCAGACCATCCCCGACCATCCACGCGGACTCGTCCCCAACATGTACGCCGACGGCGGCCTCCGAGACATCCTGGGCAACCAGGACACGCTCCGCGACGCCTATGCCTTCAACTGGGCTTCGGTGCACAACCGACCGGAACCACACGAGGGCGGTCTCCTGCTGGCCGATGCTTCCCGCCGTGGGCTGCTGATCGAGTCGGACGGCGCGGTCACCGGGGCCGCGGCCGCGAACGCGGACATGCTGGGCTGGGCAATGGAGTCCTCATCCGTCATCGAACCCCGCAGGATCAGCGTGTTCGTACTTACCGAGATCACGCTGGAGTACTTCCGCCTGGTCGACCAGCACATCCTTCCCCTGATCGACAGCACGTGGACGCACCGGATCGTCGCCTCGGACTTCACTCGCCCACCGGCCCGAACGCTGGCTCCCGGCGACGACCCGTCCTTCCCCCTCCGGGGCGATCCGCAGCCCGCCACGAGCGGCAGCTGGAACCACAGCTGGCAGGCCCTGGGTGACCCGGAACGCGACGCATACGAGGCACTGAGCCGTATCTACCCGCTCTTCGGCCTCGATGTCGGCGGCAACCCCTTCGTCGATGCGGACCGTGTGGTCACGGCGAGGCTGCAGGCGTAGTAGCAGCAGCCTCCAGCACCTGGTCCCCAATGCCTACCTTCCCTGGTGTCTCTCGTCCGGCGTCGCCGAGGAAAGAGCGATCAATCGCGCGCCGCAGAGTCAGGGCGTCGGCGAGGTAGCTTGCCCGAGGCCTGCAGCTCCGACGGAGCAGTGCGCCTCCAGTAGATCGAGTCGACCTCGCTGAGCCTGGGCGACAATCCTGTCACTTCCACTCTCGCCAACGCTGAGGTGCCGGTTGGACATTCAGGATGCGGTCGACAACTACGTACGTGCCATCGAGCACTGTGAGAACTTGATACTGGTCCACCGATCGGCGGGTAACGGTGGTGTCGGGCGCAGGACGACCGAGACCTCAATCAACCGCGGGACGATCGTCCTTACCGTCGCGGCCTGGCAGGCCTTCGTACAGGACGTTGCTCAGGCCCTGCGCGACGAGGCCCTGGTTGAACTGGGCAAAGTAGCGGGGGCGCGGCTCCTGACGGATGCCATGGACCAGTGGCATCGAGACTTCAATTCAGCACTGGAGAAGTTCTCCACGCCTGACGCGGAAAAGTCGCGGGCCTTGCTCAAGCGTGTCGGCTTCGACCCGCGCCCCAGTTGGACCTGGGTCCAGGCCGGAGGTCGAGGAAACCAGTCAGTGACCGTGCAGCCCAAGCATGTGGATGAGGTGATCAAGCAGTGGCTCCGAGTTCGGCATGACATCGCTCACGGCCACACGACGATCCATTCGCTGCCGGTCCTGACAGCCGTACGTGACCCCAAGTCCTCGGCCCGGGCCAAGGCCGCGCCCGCTCTGAGGCTCACCGACGCGATCGACTGCCTCGGCTTCTTCAGCTCCGTCGTTCGGCTCACGGCAGCCGAAGCGGCGAAGCACCTTGCGGTCCCTGCGCCGACCTGGGAAACGCTGCCGCCTCTCAAACTCGGGCTGCACATCTCTCACCTATAGGCCAGCAGGCCCCATCTCACTCTTCGCCAGCGGGACTCGGCAGATGCCGCCCCATCCGTGGGGAGAGCACTCCGGTCGGTGACTGCGCAGCGCCACCTATAATGACGCCGCGCACCGCCCGCTCGATTCCCGCGAGCTTCACCCCCAACTGCTTCGTGGGCCGGGCCTCCAAGTCGACTGTGCACTCCATCGTCTCCACCGCCCCGGCAAGGCGATCTGTGTTCGCCCTGAGCGTGTACACGCGAGGCAGATCGGTGTGTCGGGGCGTTCATCGCCGGGCCAGGTCAGAGATCAAACTCAAGGTGCTCGATGTCCGTGAAGCGGACCTCCTCCAGCTGGCCGGCGCGGCGGCCTCCGTCCTGGAAGTACACCTCCTTGAGCGCTTCAGCGGCGATCTGTTGGAGCTGCCGGTCGCCGGCGCCCTGATCCTGGGCATCGAAGAGGCGGGCGGCGTACTGCGGCGGCAGCGCGACCGTCAGGTGCCGCAGCCGGTCCTCGTCCGTCGTCCCGATCGGCGCGGTGTAGCCGATCCGTGCGCGGGTGTCGATGACGATGCCGCCCGTGGTCGCCGCCTTCTGCCGCGCCTTGGCACGGATCTGCGGCTGCCACCGCTTCTTCACCTCGCGCTCCAAGCGCGCGGCGAGGTCCGGCCGGGGCTTTTTGATCTGGTCCTTCACGTACCGTTCGACGGTGCGCTGGGAGATGCGCAGCATCTGGGCGACCGCCTTGGTGCCCTTGAGCTGCTTGACCAGGTAGCGCATCTGCGCGCCCGCACTCTTGGGTGCCGGGCGGGTGAACGCCTTCTGCACCGCGGCGTCCAGGCCGTTGCCGAACAGGCTCATCGCGGTCTACCTACTCCCCCGTGTCCTGGTCGGTGACGGTGCCGTCCTTGATGTACCGGGCGAGGTTGAGCTCCGGGGCGTTGAACTGCTCGCGCACCCCCTCGCCCCACAGCACGCTCTGGGTGCCCTCGTGCTTGACCAGCCCGGGGTTCACGCCGAGCTTGAAGCCGCCCGGCAGCGGCTTGCCGTCACGGTAGGGCAGGAAGTCCAGCGGCGACGGCCCGTCGGACGCGTAGACGGCACAGTCCGAGAGGACGGCCACCGGATACTGACCGGTGAAGGCGGCGTGCTTGACGATCTTGCGATGCATGTTGATCCGGGTCCGGGAGATGACTGCGGCGCGGATGTCCGGACGCCAGGTGGGCCGGGCAAGGGCCCGCCACGGCTGCCCGGGCTTCCAGCCCTCCCCACGCGGGCGCTCGCGCAGCTTGCCGATGCCACCCTTCACGGTCGCCTTGATCGCGGACACCACGATCGCCAGCTCGGGGTCACGCTGCCGGTAGCCGTCCATCGCCGCGAGAAAGTCGGCCGGCGACATGTCCGCGTGCACGCCGAGGTCGGCCATCGTGGCGAGGTAGGCGTCACGCAGCCGGTTGTACCACCCGTCCAGGTACCGGCCGCTGTCGTAGCGGACGTAGGCCTCGATCGGGCGCACGTCGTAGCCGAGCTCCACCGCGTACGCCACCGTCGGCGTCGCGTACCAGGCCGGCCCCGTCGGGCGCTCGCCCTTCGGTGTGAACGGGCTGGGCAGCAGCTCGCCGTCCAGGTTTGTCCACTGCTTTGCGAGCTTCACACGGGACAGGTCGACGTGAGAGAGGTCAACCAGCCAGGAGCCGGGCAGTTTCGCGTCGAAGACGGGGTTCTTGACGCGCGTCGGCGCGCCCAGGCCGACCGTGAGGCCGTTCGCGCCGGCGGCGAAGGCCATGTTCACGTCGATGCCCACCAGGTGGGGGCGAAGGCATTCGGCGTCGGTGAGCGGGCGCGCCCAGTCGTACGCCTCCTCCACCAGGACCTCAGCCGGGGTGCGCTGATGGAAACGCGGCAGATCGGCGAGCAGCGGGTGCCCGTCGGGAGCCTCGCACGGCGCGCAGTCCACCGGATCTTTGCCCAGCGAGCCGGGGTTGTGCTCGGAGTGCCGCTTACCCGTCGCGTCCGGTTCGGAGGCACGGGTGGGCGGGTGCAGGGCGGTCATCAGCTCCAGGCCGGTCACGGCGGTCGATCCGCGCGGCGTCATCACACGGACCGCATACGTGCCCAGCAGCCGGGCCAGGTCCGCCGGCGGCAGCTGCCCCGCACCGGCCCAGTGCCGGGCATCGAGCGCGTCCCACGACGGAATACACAACTGCACGCAGGATCGCTCCGAGCCCTGCGCGGGACGGTAGATCCTCGCCCACGGCCCGAAGCCGCGTTTGGTCAGCTGCCAGTTGGCGCGCGTCAGCTGCTTGATGACCTTGTGGCCTCCCGGGATCCGTCCGGCCAGGCGCTCCTCCTTGGTGAGCGTGATGGGCAGGCCGTAGTGCTCGCACGCGGCCTCGGTCAGCACGATCAGTGGGTCGGCGTCCTTGCCCGGCCCGGACAACTTCGGCTGGCCGAGCCGCCCTTCGCGCAGCGTCCACTCCACCAGGGCCGGGATCGACTTCGCCGGTACGTCTAGGACCAGGCCGCCGACGCAGTACGCCAGCACCTGACCATCTGCGTCGACGTCGACGACCGCGAGCGGACCGTTCTCGAAACGCGGATCGGCGCCGCCCGCCGGGGTGCCTGCGGTGGCAGCCTTCCGAGCGGCTGAACGGCGCGACGTCGGCCGGGTCGTGGCCGCCGGGCGCGCTACAGCGGCAGGGGCAGCGGGGCGGAGTGCGGTGTTCGCGGGCTCCGCGGTCGGGCCTGTGGGTGCGGGGGCTTGGGCCGGTTCAGCTGCCGATGGCGCAGGAGCGGCCGGAACGGCAGGCGTCTCGGGGATCGCCGCACCCTCAGGGGGCACCGGAGCGTTGGCGGGGTAGAGCTGGGCGAGCTGCTTGAGCATGCGGGCGTATGCGTCGCGCTCCGGCGGCCGCGGCTCGGTCTTGCCGGCCTCCCAGCCGCTGACCGTCGCCCGCCGCACCTGCAAGGCAGAGGCCACCTCGTCCAGCGTCAGGCCGTGCGCCTGGCGCAGCCGCTTGCGTTCCGCCGGGGGCGGCAGCGGGGAGCGGGACGCGATGAGCGCGTCGACCGCGTCGAACAGCTCGGACATGCAGCACCTCCTGTCCCAACCCTAGCGGGAAGCGCATGTTTCGCGTACCAAACGCGTACGGATACCGTAAACGGCGATTGGCGGCACGGTTACCCCGGACCGGGCGCCCTCGTGCTTGGGCTGCTACAGGTCTCTAGCCGAGGGCCCGCGGTGGTGTCTCAGCTATGCCTGAACTGGCCAGGGAAAGCGGCTTGGTGTGAGAGATCTGGGAAAGCAGACAGCCGCCGTGCACCAGCCATCGCGGTGGCAGAACGCTCGGGGGCGGGCATGGGTGAGATCGTCAATGGACTCGAACGAGCGTTGCTGACCCGCCCCATTCCCACCGGTGACACCGCTGTGCGCTTCCTGCTCAAGACGCAGAAGGGCTCCACGAAGAACGTGGCCATCCTCCTGGGGATCTCCCAGCGCACGGTACAGCGGTGGGTCACCACCCGGCCGGGAATGCGCCGCCGTCCCAGTGCTGTGCATGCGGGATTGATCGATGAGGCCGTCCGGGCACGGTGGCAGCCCCTGGTGCGCGCCCGCCGACGGGCCCGGGCCGAGGCCGACGGGTTTGTCTTCCACACCAGGGCGCGGTTCGGCTTCGCTGCTCCGGCAGGCTCGTCGGACGATCCACGAGTACGGCTGATCACCCAGTACCTGTCGGGAGAAGTGGCCCGCGATCTGTTCGCCGCCCGGGACGCCGGCGGGGGTGAGCAGCAGCAGATGGTGATCCTCGCCCGTGCTTTGGGGCATGCCTACTTCCGTGATGGAGGCCTGCGTGCCCATGGGCTCGGGATCGCCTTCACCGACGTGGAGTTCGCTGATTTCTCCATCGACTGACGTGCACGCGGGTTCGAGCTCAGCGCGAGGGCGGGATCTGGTGCCGTGTCAGCATCGTGTCGTAGCGCTGTGCTTCCTTTCGTTCGCGCCAGTCCCACTGGATGCGGCCGACAGGGCTGGTGCGCTGACCGACAGGCGGCTGCGTCGGGCGGAGCCTGGCCGCCTCCGCCATGCGCAGCAGGTGGGCGCGGTCGTGGGGGCCGGCCAGCAGATGCTGGTCCTGGCCGGGCGCGAGCCGGGCAAAGGACACGGCGGCTTTCAGGAAGACGCGTGCCCACGGCAGCACCCGGTGCGAGGCGCACCCGTCGGTGTAGCGGGCGCGGTCGTGCAGGGCCAGGGTGGCCGCGGCGTCGTCGTAGTCGCCGGGGCGGGCGGTGGCGAGCTGCTGGAAGGAGGCGCCGGTGAAGAGCGCCGCGGCGAGGGCGGCGGCCAGGCGGGGGTGGGCGGTCACGGTGGAGAGGCGCCGGGCGACTTCCCGGGTTGTCTGCTCGGTGAGGGGTGCCGGTGGCGGGCGGTGCCGGAAGGTAATCGGCGGCGGTGTGCACGGGGCGGTACAGGGGGCGGGGCTGTCGTAGGAGACGAGGCGGTCCAGCACGGACAGGGTGAACCACCGGTCTGCCGACCGGGCGGACTCGTCGGCAGGCGAGGGTACGGGGGCGGTCGTGCCGTAGTAGTGGCGGCGGGCTGCCTGGAAGTCGGCGGTGACGGAGTAGTCGGCCGTCTGCAGCGCCTGGTGCAGGGCGGCGGGCAGATGGGGGCGGTGGCAGACCAAGGTCAAGTGGATGCCGGTAAGAGCGCGCAGCTGCAGGAGGCGCATTGTGCGGCGGGCGGTGAGGCGGTGGGCGCGCAGGACAGTCAGCCGGGTGACGGGCAGGGCCGTGATCCAGGCGGTGGCGGCTTCCCAGGCGGGCTGACGGCCAGCGGGAAAGCCGCCCGGGAGCAGGGGCGGTTTGCCCAGAGCGGCGAGAAGGTCGTGGGCGAGGCCGGTCTCGCTGGTGGTGCCCGGACCGGGGTGCAGGGTGATCCGCCCGGAGGGCGGGTGGTGGGCGGCCAGGGCGGTGTGCGTGTGGATCGCGTCGTCGCCCGGGTCGATGACCACGGCAACGGGTGTCGGCGACACGGCAGGCGGCGTGGTGGTCAGGCGAGGCGGCTGAAGGCCCAGCGCAGCAGCTCCTGATCGACACGGGAGCGGCCGGTGCGGGTTAGGGCGGTGCGGGTGTGGGCGGTCAACTGGGCCCAGGCGCGAAAGTTGCCGTGTGCGGCGTGCTGGTCGGCGAAGGCGATGTCGTCGGGATCGGCGTCGGCCCACACCGAATGGAACAAGGGGATGGCCTCCAGGACCTCGCCGGGGGTGAGACGGGTGAAGTGCTGCCAGATGAAGATGCGGGAGGACAGCATCGGTTCGCGGCGCAGCACGGTGTGGCAGCCCTCCCCACCGACGAAGACGATCGCGAGCTGGGTTGAGGGTTCGTCCCAGAGGTAGCGGAAGTATTCGAACGCCTCCCCGTTGAGCCACTGGGCCTCGTCCACCAGGAAGGTGCGGGGGCGTTCGGCCAGGGCGGTTTTCAGCAGGCGGTCGAACTCGCTGGGGTGGCGCGGCGGTTCGCCGGCCAAGTCGAGCGCGGTGAACAGTTCGTAGCGCACCGCGCGAGCGGTGGGCCCGGCCCGGAAGGTGATCTTGCGGACGTCCTCGCCGGGCTCGAGTGCGCGCAGGCACGTGTTGACAGCGAGGGTCTTGCCGAAGCCGGCGCCGCCGTGGATGCACATCATGGCGCGGGCGGCGACCGTGTCGGAGATGTTCTCCCGGGCGGTGAGCAGGGCGCGGGTGGTGACCACGGACGCATCGGGCAGGTCGACGTACTGGTAGGTGGCCGCGGTCACGAGGCGTCTCCGTCTTCGTCGGTGGTGGGACGTGCGGCCCGCCTGTCGCGGCCGTACGGGGCGGAAGCGCCATCACGGCCGGGCGGGTGCGGGACGCGCGGGCCTGGCGTGGTCAGCGCGGCCAGGGAAGCAGGGGTGCGCCAGTCGGCCGGGGGCGCGGCGGGCGGGATGAGGTCCGGCATTGCGAGCTGCGCGAGGTCGGTGTCGGCATTCTGGGCGAGTTCGGCCTCGGCCTGCGCGGTGGTCAGCGCGCCGATCCGCTGAGGTGCCTCGGCCTGGGTGGCGGCGGCGTAGCGCTCCCGCTGGGAAGCTTCGAGATCCTTCTTCAGACGGCGAGCACGGGCAGACCGTGCCCGCCGTACGGCGCGGAGCTGTTCTTCGGTTGCCTGGTCAGTCAGGTCCGCAGGGCCGAGGTAGCGGCCGGTGGCGGCGTCGTAGACCTCGATGCGGTGGTCGTGGTGGGGCATGAAGCGGATGCGGACCTGGATCCCGGCCTGGCCGGTCATCCACGGCCCCATGTAGTCGCGTCTGCGGAAGCGGATGCCGCGGGTGGTCAGCGTGCGGGTGCCGGCGTCCTCCAGGGTGAACGTCCACAGATCCGCAGCCGGCACGTCCCGCAGCGGGGTGGGATCGTCCTGCCACGCCTCAAGCGGGGTCTTGCCCCGCAACGGCGAGGGGCGATGTTCGGTGTTCCACCACCGTGTCCAATCCAGCAGCCGGGCGGTGAAGTCCTCGAAGCCGAGCAGCACTTCGTCCTTCGGGCGGGAAGCCCGTTTGCCCGGGCGTGGCTGGCGGGCATAGCCGGGCAGCGCGACCAGGAACATGCTCTCCACCGCCCGGTTCAGGCCCTCCACCGTGCCCTTGAGGTGAGGGGTGTAGGCGGGCAGGTCCTCCACGGTGACGTCGAGGAGATCGAACGCGGCGGTCACCGTCCTCGACAGGAAGTCTTTGCCGCGGTCCACCCGCACTTTCTCGGGCAGCCCGCCGAACGGGCCGTAGGGGTCCTCGCGCACGACCGCGGAGCGCAGCGCGGCCAGCACCGACTCCCGCGACGGATGCCCGGGCGTGACCGCGACGCCGGTGATCGCGTTGGTGGCGCAGTCGGTGAACCAGGTGATCCACGGCCTGCGGGGCTTGCCGTCGACATCGACCAGCACCGGGGCCTGTACGTGGTCGGTCTCCCACACCTTGTTCCGCCAGGGGCGCGGCCGGGCCAGGAACACATCATGCTTGCGCGCCGCGCGCTCTCCTCCCGCGAGCCCGGCCCGCTCCCCCGGCGTCAGATCCCGCTGGATCGCGCGGTGCAAGGTGGGCAGCGACGGCGGCGGAGCCGCCGGAGGGGACTGGCGGGCAGCGCGGGCCGTCAGCTCGCGATGCACCGCCGCGACGTTGCCCTTCCACAACGCGAGCAGGCGGCGTACTTCCGGGGTGACAGTGAAGCGGTCCCGGGTCTGGGCCCGCGCCCCGGGCTCCGCGGCCGCGGACTCGTCACGCTCGGCAGCGGCCAGCCACCGCCACACCGTGCGCTCGGTCACCTCCAACGACTGAGCCATCAGCCGTACATGCCGGGTCGTCAGCTTCTGTTCCTGCCGCAGGGCCAGCAGCCTGCGCACGGCAGGGCCGCGCAGCGCCGACAGGGAGGAAGAAGGCAGACCTCCCCGCGCGCCCGGGCCGTCCCCGTGCACGCCGGAGCGGGAAGCGCCCTCTGTCGGCCCGGCCGCGCCGGTCACAGCGGCCCCATGAGCCGTGCGCAGGCCCGCTCCAGCATCCGGCGGTCCACCACCGGCCGGCTCTTGCCGTAGGTCTCGGCGGTCAGGTGCGAGGTGAGCTTCGCCCAGGTCCGGAAATTGCCGTGTCCCACGTGCTCGTCCACCCACGCGACATCGTCCTCGCTGACGTCCTCCCACAGCGGGTGGAAGGCAGCCATCACGGTGGCCACCTCGCGCGGGATGAGGCGCGGCACCAACTCCCAGGTCAGCACCCGAGAGGCCAGCGCAGGCACGCGGCGCAGCGCCCGTTCGCTGCCCGCGCCCGCCAGCACGAGGGCCGTGTCCGTGTCCGGGTGGTCCCACAGCCCGCGCAGAAACTCCAGCGCCGGCCCCGGAAGGCGCTGTGCCTCGTCCAGTACCAGCACACGGGGCTGCCGTAGCGCGTTCACCAGCGTCAGGTCGGCCTCCCCCGCCCCGCGCGGCAGACGCCTGCCCAGCTCGAGGGCGTCCGCGAGCACCCGGCGCAGTTCGGGAACCGTCGGGTGCACACCGACGTGGACCCGACGGACCCGGGCGGGGTGCGGCAGCTGGGACAGGGCGTACTGCAACGCGACCGTCTTCCCATGGCCGGCGTCGCCGTACAGACACACCACCGCCCCCACCGCGGCCGCGTGCGCGACCGTCCGCAGCACCGACCGCACAGCAGGCGTGTGCACCACCTGCGCGCCCGGCACCAGGACCGGGACCTGCGCCAGATGCTTCTGCTCGCGCAGAAAAACCTGCCCGCCTGTGCCCTGGCCGGCCACGACGTTCAAGCCCAGCTCGCTGAGCGGATCGGGCCTACGCGGCCCGGCCACCTCAGGCTCCCGCTCGACCATCAACGCCCGGCCCGCCCGGCGGTCCCGGCGGATCACCCGGTGCAGTGTCGACGCCGACGGCACCGACGCCCCGCCAGCCGCGGCCAGCCGGCGCCTCAGCTCAGCAACATTCCCTCCGACCTCGCCCAGCAACGCCCACACCTCGTCCGACACCGCATAGCCCTGCCGGACCGGCGCCTCCAGCTGCCCGGTCGTCTTGGCCTGCTCCAGCCAGCGCCACACCGTACGCTCCGAGACACCCACCGTCTCAGCGACCGCACGCACATGCCGCGTGGCCAGCTCCCCCGCCTGCTGCCGCTCCAGCAAACGACGCACCACCAACCCCCGGGGCAGCACAGGACCACGACCGGCCCTTACCTCTTGATCCACCCCACGATCACACCGGCCCGGCCCACCTCACCGCATAAGAACTCTCAAACCTGAGACAGCATCAGCTGCCATGCGATAAAGCCCCACGACAGCGATCCCACCCCTCAATCTCTCACCTCATGACAGCAACCCACCCACCCAAAAACACCCACTGACCAGCCCCGTAACACCAACCCATGGACCAGCGCGACCGACTCTCACCACCACCGACACCAACCCGAGAGATCGCAGCCCGCCCCCTCCTTGCGAGACCGGCTGGGTACGCAACGGAACGGGCGAAGAGGCAGGACGTGAATGGTGCCGTCGGCGTGCGTCGCGCGCCGTCGGCATCCGCCGGCTTCCTCGGGCACGACGACACGTATCAGCCAGGAGGGGCAATCGATCGGCACCCGGAGCGAGTTCGTGCCCGGCCTTCAACCTGTGCGGGCGAATCGTGGCTGGGTCTGGCCGAACAGGATGCGAAGCGCCGAAGCCCGGTCAGCTGTCCTTGCGCCGAGGGGACCCAGGATCCACACCACGGCCATGGGGACGAGGTCCCAGAGCCGCTGGCCCAGGGGCAGGGGCGGCTCCCGCTGCGTCTCACATCCTGATGTTGGAGACGGGTCAACTACGCCGAGCACTATGGTCTGTTGCGCGAGCGCCGCCCGGACGGGCGCCACGAGCGGGTCGCTCCGCGCCACAGTTGGAACAGCGACAACACCACCAGCGACATTGTCCTGTACCAACTGCAGCGGCACGCCGACCACCACACGAGTCCTCTGCGCCGCTACTGGCGGGCGAAACGCTAAGACGCGCGTTCCCAATGACGGAAGGCCAACAGATCGCCCGCGACGCCGGCCGTTCTCGCACCCGACGCCCGGATGCACAGCGCCCCGGCATCATCGCCCCGGGCGGACACCGTACGAACAGCGCTGAACGCCCGCCGCATGGCACGAAGCAGACATGGACGACTCTTCCGGCGGGACGGTGCCTGCCGCCGGGAAGAGCCTCGGAGCCGGACGCCCAACGGGCTCAGCAGCCGCCGCAGTTGTAGTACAGGACGTCCCAGTGGTTGCCTTCGTCGGCGTAGATGTTGCCGGATCCGGAACGCCACTGCGGGGCACCGTCGCCGCGCACGCCGATGTAGGTGAAGTTGTTCTTGATGTAGTTCCCGACGCAGGTGTACTTGCTGTAGTCGAGCTTGTAGCCGTTCCAATGCGAGTACGTGCCGGAGGCGTGCCCGGTCTCGGTGCCGCCGGTGATGTTCAGGGCGCAGCCGCTCGCCCGCTTGAGGGTCTGCGCGCCCTGGGCCGTGGCCAGGTTGAGCTGCTCGAAGGACGTACAGGTGGAGTTGTTGCGGTGGGAACAGTTGCCGGACGACGACCAGGTGATGCCGACGTCACGGAACGTCGAGGTCGCGGTGGCGTGACTGATCTTGGTCACGGCGAACGCCTCGCCGGCGGTGCCGACGACGGCAGCGCCGGGGGCGATGACGAGGGCGAGAGCTGTCAGGGCGGAGCGGAGTTTCAGCGCCTTGATGGCCTTCATGTGGGGACCTTCCTGCGGTGGGCCATGCTTCCGGAGGGACGGCTGTGCAGGCGGTGCAGACAGATGATGCCCGCGGTCTACGCGCGTCCGCCAGAGGACAAAACGGAATGCCGCCAGGCCCCTGGCCGCGGCGAGACCCGAGCCCACTCGCTCCACCGCTCCGGGCGAGCTCCCACCCCAGGTCATGGTTGCCGGGGTGGGGCGACGGTCCGGAGCGAGGAGCAACTCGAGCAGGACGGCCCTCGTTGTCACTGATCTCTGGTGAGGCGCCGCTGCTCGAGGTAGATGCCGGTGAAGACCGCGACCTTGGCGCGCAGGACCCAAGGGTCGAAGGGCTTGCTGATGTAATCGACCGCGCCGGCAGCATAGCCACGGGCAGAGTGTTCGGGGTCGGTGCCCATGGCGGTGAGGAAGATGATGGGGACGTCGTGGGTGCGGGGACGTCGTTTGATGTGGGCGGCGGTCTCGTAGCCGTCCATGTCGGGCATCTGAACGTCCATGATGATCACGGCGAAATCGTCGTGGTCGAGGAGCGCTTTGAGGGCTTCCCGCCCGGAGGATACGGCGACCAGTTCTTGGTCGAGGGTGGACAGCACGGCGGTCATGGCCAGCAGGTTGTCCGGCTGGTCATCGACGACGAGGACCTTGGGCATGGCCTGCGGGGCCACCGGCACGACGGCGGCAACGGTCTGGACCTGCTCCACCGCTTCCAGCTGCCGTTCCAGCAGAGTGCAGCGCTGTTCGGCTTCGTCGCACTGTTTCCGCGCCTCGTGGAGCTGGGCGGACAGACGCGTGACTTCGTCCTGCAGCTGGTCGCGTTCGTGCAGCAGGTCGCTGACGTCGGGGTGGGCGGCGGCCAGGCGTTCGGCGCGTTCACGCTCCGCGCTCCACTCTGCTTCCAGCTGGTTCAGGCGCACTTCCAGGTCGGCGATGCGGTGTTTGCGGTCCAGCAGCGCGTCGCCGAGCGCGTCGCCGCGGGCGGTGGAGCGGCGGGATACGCGGTCGGCCTCGGCGAGCTGCTGCTCGAGGACTTCGACCGCGTGGCGGGGAGAGGCACTGCTTTCAACAGCGACCCGGTGCAGGCGGCGCACCAATTCGATGGCCTCCGGAGTGGCGGCCATGCCGCGGTGTTCGGCAACGTCGGTGAACAGGTCCATCACCACTTCCCATGGCGGGATGCGGCTGCCGCTGAGGTACCGGGAGAAGGTACCGGCATCGCGCACCCGGCGGGCCGCATAGCGGCGCACCGAGACGTCCAGGCCCTCGAAGAGCTCCCGCAGCGCCATGGCCAGCGCCCTCGATTCCGGTGTCAGGTCCTGAGCAAGAGGGCGCAACTCACCCACGGGCGTTCCCGCCCTTCGCCCCCGCCTCGCGCACAACTGCCCCGCTGCCGGCGGCGTCCGGGGCGATCGCCTGGTTGAACACCGGCACTGCTCCGCCTGCGGCGATGAGCCCGGCGAGCACGCCGCCGGCCGTCCCGTTACCGGCCAGCACCGACAACAGGCCGGCCCCTGCACCGGCCAGCGCCGCGAGTAACAGCACCAGCGCCGCCCTCACCGATACAAGCGAACGATCCATCGAACCTGCCCCTTCCTCGGCTCGCCGGAGACCGGCGGATCGGCGCGCCCCGGATGGGCCCACCTTGCGATGAGCCACACAATGGCGGCAGGTGAATCCGTTGCGCCGGACAACTGACGAACCGGCAACGTCCCATGCCCGTTGCTGTCCCCGCCCGACCGTTCGCAACACTGCCAAGCCGCAGGTCGTCACTGGTCCGTGAGCGGTGTTGCGGCAACACCTCGCCATCAGCGGATGCGGGCGTTGCCGTCTCGCTCCTGTACCCGGCACCGCCCGGTGAACCGTCTCCTGGCGGGCACAGCCGGTGTCGGCCGTGCCGGCAGCCATCCTCGACGCCCCTCGGTGCCACCGGTTGCAGGTCTCGCCGAGTTCAACCCTGCCGCTCCTCATCGGCACTTCCGGGTGCCGTGGCCACTCGTACCCTCTCAGGGAACTGCAGGTGGCCCGCGGTCCTCGGGCTGTCTGCCCGTCGGCGGGAACTCAGGTGGCCCCGGTGCGCCGTCCGGATGGAGTTGGGCCACGCCCGAGCTGAAGCGGCTGCACGCTCATCATGCACCGGCGGTCCTGGACTTCGAGCCGGCGAGCCGCGCCTACTTCGCCGCCTCGGTCCCCGACCGCGGCGACGACTTCTTCGGCCGGTTCAGCGAGCGGTTCAACGCCTTGCCGGCCGAACGGGAAGCCGGCATCTGCGCTTTCCACGTGCTCGTCGACGAGGACGGCTCGGTACTGGGCAGGTTCGATCTGGTCGACATCGAGGACCACACCGCGGACCTCGGCTCTCGGGTCGCGCAGCACCCGGCCGGCCGCGGTCTGGCGACCACGGCCCCTGTCGTAGGCGGTGGTCCCCCGGTAGCAGTAGTAGATGGCGTCCTGGACTGATCTGACCGCGCCCGCCGAACCCGTCCGGTAGGCGATGTAGCAGGAAGTCCCGTTGTCGGTTCGCGCGGGAACCCTCAGGACCACCTCTCCGCCGTAGGTGATCGTGGTGTTGCACACACTGTAAGCGGCCTGGGCTAGGGTCGCTTGCAGTCCGACCGCCGCCACTGCGGTGAGCAGCATGCCAGTGGCCGTCCCCAGGGACCGCCAGTAAACCGTAGAGCGCACTTGGTTGCCTTCCTCTTCGCAAGGGAGGGGTGTCACAAACGGTCCGCACTCGTGATGCGGGTGAGTGACGCCCCCTTCACCGGCTCCGCGACCTTAAGGGCGTCGCGGGTTTCGGAATTGGCCATCCGTGCAGGGAACTTGGTCAGTGGTGCACCGCCTCGAGGTGGTGCTGCACCGAGCGAGAGAGGCGCCGGCGCGGCAGAACCACATCCTTGTGTCCCAGTCGCTCGTGGTTCATTTGGTGGCGCGCAGACACCGTCCACGCGATATCTACTCACCGGTTGGGCGCGAAGAGTTGGGGGAACGGAGTATCACTGTCCGCTTCTCTCCGGCCCCGTGTTTCTCTGTGACCAGTCGGCGGCGCTCAACCAGTCAATTTCGCCCTTCCTTGGAGAAGGAGTTCTTTGTGGAACGTCGCAGCCTTCTGCGCGGTGCGGTGATCGGCACCTCTGCCGGCGTCTTCGGCGGCACCCTCATGCACGGCCCGCCTACGCGGCCCCCGCCCAGAACGGACCCAGCCCCTACGGCAGTCTGCTGGCGGCGGACGCCAACGGGATCATGCTGCCCTCCGGCTTCACCAGTCGCGTCATCGCCCGCTCCGGCCGGACGGTCTCCGGCACCTCGTACACCTGGCACAACGCCCCGGACGGCGGCGCCTGTTACGCCAACGGCACCGGCTGGATCTACGTGTCCAACTCGGAGATCAACCCCTCCGGCGGCGCAAGCGCAGTGAAGTTCGCCTCGACCGGCGCGATCACCGGCGCCTACCGGATCCTGTCGGGCACCGCCAGAACTGCGCCGGTGGCAAGACCCCCTGGAACACCTGGCTGTCCTGCGAGGAGGCATCCCTCGGCTACGTCTACGAAACCGACCGTGGGGCACGAAGGCGGCGGTCCGCCGGGATGCCATGGGCCGCTTCAACCACGAGGCGGCAGCCGCCGACCCGGTGCGCAAGGTGATCTACCTGACCGAGGACGAGACGAACGGCCGCTTCCACGCTTCATCCCCACCACCTGGGGCGACCTGTCCTCCGGCACCCTTCAGGTGCTCGTCGCCGGCAGCGGCACCTCCGGCTCATTCACCTGGGCCAACGTCCCCAGCCTAGTCACCAACGGCGCCGCACCGCTGACCGACGTCGACAACGTCACCGGCAGTTCCTCCGGTGACCTGTTCGCCGCCGAGGACGGCGGCACCATGGACATCTGCATCATCACCCCCGACGACATCGTCGCCCCCTTCCTCCGCATCACCGGCCAGCCCGGCTCGGAAATCTGCGGACCGGCGTTCTCCCCCAACGGCACACGCCTGTACTTCTCCAGCCAGCGCGGCACCACCGGCAGTTCCTCGGGCGGCATCACCTATGAAGTGACGGGCCCGTTCCATACGAGCGCCTGACCGTTTTGACGGCTGGGGCGGTGTCGAGGCTTTGCCCCAGCCCTCCCAGACCGGCGTGGGCTGAGGGCGCGCCGGGAAGCCGGGAACGGCTGGAGGTGTGGAAGGGCTTCGCCACCACGCGGCTCGCGGTGCTCTTCGAGCCGGGCGCCCGTCGGCGCCCTCGGCCTGCTTCTTCACAATGTTTCTCCCTCGGTCGTTCTCGGACCGGTAGGAAGTCGTTCGTCAGCCGGCAGGGCTACCTCATCGGCTACCTCGCGCAGGGCGTCGGGGCACCCGCCCCCGGCGCCGTCGTGACCGCGCACGGCCTGATGCCCGGGCTGCAGACCGGGCCCACCGTGTTCGGTACCTTCTTCGTCATCGTGCTGATCGGGGGCCTGACCGTGCTCGCCCCCGCTCCACCGGCGCGATGGCCATGTCACCGGCCGAACCGCGGCAGCCGCAGCGGCGGCGGAAGCGGTTCGGCGGTCCGCAATGACGATGAGTACTTCGGCAGTTGAGCGCGGCCACTGCGAGATGATCAAGGGTTGTGTGGACTCTTGAAGATCGTGCGGTGGCCGCGGGTCGCATCAGCATCCTGTTCGAAATGCCCCGCGACGGGACCTTCCACGGACCCAAAAGGTGTCGACTCGCTTGACGAACGGCATGGCGGCACGCCCGTGACGTGCGCCCTTGGCGGCGCTGTGGCCGCGGTCGTCGTCTGGTGGCCGCTGGTGACAGCCTGATGGTTGTTCAGGCGGCGAAGCCGACGTTGGTGACGTACTCGTACTGGCCCCACTGAGAGCCGAGGTCGACGATCTGCTCGACCCAAGCGTCGTCCATCGCCCGGTCGTCGCCCGCCGCCCACGCCTCGATGATGCCCTCCCAGCGACGGACGTTGAGGGTGCGGTACTCGACGACGCGCTGGCGGGGACGGTCGACGCCGGACTGGTTGACCGGGTGGATCTCCACACGGGTGCCGCGCCCTGCACGGTTGAGGCGGGCCAGAAGATGGCGGGAGACATTGCGACGGCGCACCGTGCGGTAGGCGGCCTCGATCCGGGCCAGGTTGGCGGCGTTGGGGCGGCGTTTGCCGTCGAGCCACGCTTTGAGGGTGCGGTCGGTAACGGTGAGGCCGGCCGCGCGGGCGGCGGCAAGAGCGTGGGGGGTGCGGGTGAGATAGCGCAGGCGGGCGGCCAGGCCACGGCGGGTGGTGGCGGGGCTCGTGATGTAGTCGACCAGGGCGTCCAGTTGGCGGGCGACGGCCTGGTGGCCCTTGATCCCGCGGGCGCCGTACAGGCCGAACTCGATGGTGCGCTCGGGCATAGGAGCCTTCCCTTTCAGTCGGTCGGGTCACCGGTGACGGCCGGGTCAGTGGTCTCGACGGTGTATACGTCCTTGACCTTCACCTCGGTGACACCCCGGCCCTCGTCGAAGACGGCCCGCCAGTCTCCGACGACGTGGAGTTCATCGGTGCCCATCGCGCGCACGACCATCAGGCCCTCATCGTAGGCGCGGTAGGCCTTCCACCACAGATCCGCGAAGGCCTGGGAGCGGATGAGGTGCATCCAGTCGGTGCGGTACAGCTCCCGGTTGTAGTTCGACTCCCCCATCGTGGAGATGAACTTCGCATACATCGCCTTCACGTACTCCAGCGTCACCTCGTCACCGTCGGCGATCGCCCGCTCCCGGGCGTCCCTCAGCACGATGCGGAACTTCTCCAGCAGCCCCTCGGTGGCCCCCGACGTCCACGACTCGTGAATCCGAGGCGGGTCGCACAGCCCGTACTTCGGGCCCGACAGGCGCAAGAGCAGGCGCAGGGTGGGTTCGGTGACCCAGAGGGGGCCGGGTTCGTCGCGGTTGCCGATCGGGTTGGGCAGGACTGCGTCGTGGTCCCAGGTGGGCGGGGTGATGAGGTGGACGCCGGCGCGGCGGCGATCGTGAATGCCGGTGGTGCCGTGCTCGAGCTGGCCGATCGGCAGGTGCGTCTTGAGGGCGGAGAGGTAGGCGCCGTTGATGTCGAGCGCGGTGACGTCGTGAAGGCCGGGCGGGAGTTCGGGGCGGGTCCACTTGGGGCGGGCCTCCCAGATCTGGTCGGCCCCGCGGGAGGTCTGCTTACGGAGGATGTCGGGGAGCCACGGGTGGGCGATGATGTCGTAGCGGCCGCCCTTGCGGGTGGTGTCCAGGAGCGCCATCGCATGCGGGATGGCGCGCTTGACCAGCGCCGCGGTCGCCGCCTCGACGTCGCCGGAGTGCTCCGCGAGCGCGGCGGCAACGGCCGAGGTGATCAGGTCCGGTGTGTCGGCCGTCCGCAGTCGGCGGCCCGCGGGCACCACTGGCACCCCGCGCGGCGGCGTGCCCTTCCGGGCGGCGGACGCCGCCGGCTGCTGCCGGGGCGGCTCGGGCGTCCGGGCCTGCGCGGGTTCGGCTGTGCCGCACTCGGCGGGGTCGAGATGCTGCGGGAAACCCGCAACCTGGTGGGAGGCGGGCTGCCCGCACAGCACACACGGCTGGGGCGTCAGGAGTGCTTCGACGTCGTCCTGCCCGATATCCTCCGCGGCGGGGCGTTCAAGCTGCGGCTTGTCGTGGTCTACGCCCCGGCCGGCCGGCGCTTCCTCGGCCGTGGCAGCCAACTGGGTCCGTGCTCCTTCAAGGAAGTAGGCGTACTTCTCCCGTACCTCACCGCTGGGGTCGCGTCCGGACTCCCAGCCGGCGACCGTGGACGGGCTGACCGCCAAAGCACGCGCGAGCTGGGCACGCGACAGATTCAGCCCTTCGCGCAGGGCCCGCCGCTGCTCGGCAGGCGGCAGCGGGACCTCCCTCCTGGCTCCGGCGAGCAGAGCGTCGATCGCCTCGAAGCCGGTCATCGCTTCGCCCCCTCCCGTGCGGCCGCGGGGCGTGCGGCGCGGGAGGCGCGGCGGCGTCCGCCAGGCAGCGATTCCACGGCGCGGGTCGGCCCGGCCAGGAGGTCCAGGACGTCGATGCCGTAGTGCGCGGCCACCGTCTCGCAGTCGGCCAGACTCCAGGCGGCGGTGCCAGCCTGACGGCGACTCACCTGGGCCTGGCTCACTCCCAGAGCGGCGGCAAGATCGGTCTGCGACTCGCCGGTCGCGTGCAGCAGCGCGGCCACTGCAGACCGCACCCGCTCCTCCAGACCCAAACTCATATCAGACACTCCACCCTGGCAACCTCATAATCAATGCCTTTTCCGCATGGATCGGAGGTCTGCGGACCGTGAGCGGCCCAACGGCCCTGAACCCGGGCGCAGCTTCCGCACGGTGCAGTCAGTTCCAGGAGCAGCCCCGGGCACCAGGCGCAGCAGGAAGTCCAGGAGGCGGCAGCCGACAGCCGCGCGGCGCGGGAGTCGTTCACCCTGGCGCTCGGTGGGCATACGGGCGAAGGACCGGACGTGACCGGTCAGGTCACCGAGTTCGGGGAAGTTGGCCAGGACGACCTTGAGCCGGAGTGTTCACTCTCGGTCAGCGTCTCGGGTCGGCTGAGGATCCATCTCGTCACCACGCGGGGTGCCGGCGGCTGCGCGGCGACCGGCCGTGGCGAGGTGCGCTGCTCTCGGAGTAGGCGCTGACCCGGCCGTAGCTGCCGCGATGGCCCAAGGGGACGATCTCCTCCCAGAGCTTCCAGGCGTTTGGTACAGCCCTCGTCCCAGCGTTCGTCTAGGGTGTCGACGTCCACCAGGACAGTGCCGTAGCGGCGGCCTTGCGGGTGGCGTACTCGTCGACACTGACCACCCGCGGCGTCGGCACCTCCGGCTCGGGCAGCGCATCGACCAGGCGCAAGAGCGTGCTCCGGCTGATGGATATGCCGAGCACGGCAGTCAAGCGGGCGCAGGCTCGACCAGCCAGGCCAGGCCGACTGCGGTCAGGATGGAACGCAGTCGCTCGGTGCGCTGGCCATACCTGCGGGTCAGGCCGGATATCTGTTCCACGAACGTCTGACGTGGGCACTTGGCGTTCCTGCACCGGAACCGCCGGACGCGCAGCTGGAGTACGACGCTTCGTCCGGCGCTCGGTACATCGGCGAGAAACCGCAGGTAAAAGCTGTGGACCCCGGTCGAGCATCCTGGGCAGGCCGCGCCGGCCGTGCTGCACTGTGCATCAAGGCGCACCTTCTCGATATCCACGTCCACCGCCAGCATCGCGATGTCCGCGATCGACGGGAACAACAGCTCCATCAGCCTGAGTACAACGTCTTCCACAGCCCGGACTGTCAGCCCAGCGGCACTGAGGCGGGGACGTCGTTCATGGCTCTCTTGTTGCCTGTGCGGTAATCATGGTCACTGGACCCGGGGGCCCGCCGCGCGCGGTGCACATCGGACCCCTCACCCAGGGTCAGGCGCTGCTCCACGGAGGGCAGACGCCGGTTGACTTGCCCGCTACTGGCTGCTACCAGTTGATTCCGCGCAGGCGGACATCGGCGTCGTCGAGCATCTGCAGGGTACGAGCCCGTGTCCGCTCCTTCATGTACGGCCAGGCGGCCTCCACCAGGCCGCTGTCGAGGAAGAGTTGATCCAGCACCTCGAAGTAGACGGCGCCGCCGACGTGCTCCGTTGGATGGTCCACGATGCGCTCGACGAAGTCCCAGCACCGGGTGAGCAGCTCTGTGTCCGGGGTGTCGCTTCTCAGCTGCGGCATCAGCACCGGCGTCGTGAAGCATTCGGCCAGCAACTCGTACAGGAACACGGCCGCGTCCTCGGTCAGGACGGCCGTCTCCGCGGGCTCGTGGAACTTCTCGGCGATGGAGCCGGCTGATTCTGGGATTATGCGCAGCAGCAGCGGGGGGACTTGCTCCTGCGGGATCTCCTCTTCCGGGTTCTGCCCGGTGGGGATGTCGCTCATCTCTTCCTCAGTAGGTATGCGTGGGGCGAAGTCAGGGCGAGGACCGTCGTGCGATGTGCACGACGGTCCCTGCCCTCATCATCCGGGACAGCGTCTGTCTCGCTGTCAGGCGCAGCTCTCAGGAGGGCACGCGCCTCCGCTCGTCTGCGGCGGTTCCAAGGCCTCGTGGAACCCGAACGGGTCCACGATGTCCTTGGTCATTTCCCACGCGCCTTCCTTCAAACCGTATTCGCGCACGTAGGAAGGTGCCTGAGCGGCCATCGCGACACCGCCGACGACACCGAGGGATCTGGAGAAACCGCGTAGCCGGGTAGGCTGGCCGACCGGCTGGGGCCCCTTGTGCTGGGTCGGTTTGAACTCCGTACCGGTGAGGTCCTTCACCGCGGGCGTCTTTGCCACGGCCGCGAAGTTCTTCGTGATGGACTTCTTCATCCCGGCGTTGCTGTCCGTGATCTTCTTGATGTTACCGGTGACATCACGCGAGTTGAGTGCGTCCCAGAGTTCCTTCGCCTCAGCCTTGGCGACCTTCAGATCGCTGTCGGACAGACGGTTCTCGAGACCCTTGCCTTCCTCTCTGGCCTTGCGATCCTTGTCCAGCACGCTCGATAGGGCCTTCATCGTGGACCAGCCCTTCTCAATGTGTAGCTGCCTCTTACCCGGTAGCTGCTCCCCCGTGTTGAACTCGTGAATGATGGCCGTCGACAATTTGCCGTTACCGAAGACGGCCCCGCGTTCCTTCTTGGGGTAGATCTGGGCGAGCGCTCCCCGCAGGCCACCGTTGTGCACGGCCGGCGCCTTCGCGCGCCGCTGCATGAAGCCCGGGTTCTTGTTCGGAGCCTTGTTGAAGACGTAATTGATCGCCTTCTTCACCAGTTTGAACAATTCCAGGAAGCCGAAGAACTTCCCGTCCGGGTCTGCGTACACCAGCGGATTGTTGTTGCCGTAGGTGTAGCCGTGTATCTGCTGCGGGTCGGACGGGTCCATCACCGGGTCGACGGAGAGGAAACGGCCGGTCCGTGGGTCGTACTCGCGGGCGCCCAGGTGGGTGAAACCGGTGTCCTTGGTTTCGTCGATGCCGCCGATGAATCCCTTGGTTCCCGGCCATGTGGCCGGGGACTTGCCGCGCGTCTCGAGAAGCTGCCGCCGTCGGCGCGGACGGCCTGGTGACCGTTGCCGAGGTCGATGTAGCGGGTTGCCTTCGGTTTGGTCGCGCCCTTGTCGAGAGTGACGTCGGTGTGACCGAGGTGGAGGGTGGTCCGGTCGCCGGTACGGTCGATCAGCCGGTTGCCGTTGGCGTCGTACAGGTACTCAGTGACCTTGTCCGCCTTGGCGTCGACGGGTTCGGTGACCTTGGCCAGTTGCCCTTCGGCATCCCAGTCCAACCGTTGTGCGCCGCGCTCGGTGGTGTTGCCCGTCGGGTCGTAGGCGTAGGCGGTGCGACGGGTGCCGTCCGGCCCCTGGGTGGTGAGCGAGGTCAGTTGGTGGGCCTTGGGTGTGCCCGGGTCCGGGT
Source organism: Streptomyces malachitofuscus (assembly GCF_055571035.1). NCBI lineage: Bacteria > Bacillati > Actinomycetota > Actinomycetes > Kitasatosporales > Streptomycetaceae > Streptomyces > Streptomyces malachitofuscus. The sequence goes on from NZ_JBVIGA010000035.1 coordinate 33,758, forward strand.
AGGCGTAGGTGCGCTTGACGTCCTTGGCGGTGTCCCCTCCCGGGTCGTGCCGGACGTCGGTCAGCCGGTTGCCGGCCTTGTCGTAGGTGAACGACTGCCAGTACGGGGCCGGGCCGCCGAGTTCGGGCGGCGGACGGAGCGGGGGCACAGGTCGGGTCGCCCTGCGTCCATGCCTCGGTCAGCCGACGCAGGTGGTCATAGGCGAAGCACTGGTTGTCGGTGCCGGTGCGGGAGACGTCCGCGAGGGAGAGGATGTTGCCGGCCTCGTCGTAGCGGAAGGTGACATGCTGGTCGACGCCCGGCTGGTCCTCACGGTCGACGCGGGTGGTCGCCAGGCGCTGGGTACCGTGCTCGTAGGTGTTGGTGACCTGTGTCTTCTTTCCGCCACCGGTCAGTCCGAAGGTGTACCCCTGTGGCTTGCCGGTGTGGCTGTAGGTGGCGGTCGAGCTCATGCCCTGACCGAAGACGGAGGTCGGACGCAGCGTCTGGTCCTCGTAGGTGTAGTTGATCGAACCGCCCGGCAGCGATCCGGCTGCGGAGTAGCTGAGCGCGGCGACCTTGCCGGAGGGCTTGTAGGCGGTGCCGGACTGGTACGTGCCGGCCAGCGCTCCCTCGGAGACGGGAATCACGGTCGTCGTCTTGACGGGCCGGTACAACTTGTCGTAGGCGGTCACCGCAGTGGTGTACGCCTGGCCGCTCACGTAGCGGATCGACTCGGCAAGCTGGCCCTTGGCACCCGGGACGGTGTCGTACGTCCACTTGACGCGGAGCTTGCCGGCGGCGGAACCCTCGCGCAGCTCGGTCTTGCGGCCGAGTCCGTCATAGGTGTTGAACAGGGTGGTGCCGCGCTGGTCGGTGCTCGAGATCACCTGACCGTGGTCGTCGTACTTGGTGTCGGTGCGGCCCCGGTCCGGGTCGGTGAAGGACGTCTGGTGGTCGAGCTGGTCGTATGTGTAACTCCAGCTGGTGCCGGACGGGTCGGTGACCTTCCGCAGATCCCCTGCGGGAGTATGCTGGTAAGTGGTGGTGTCGTAGGCGGACTCTGGGGCGCGGGTGTGCGACTGACGATCTTCGATTACGCCTGGATCGTGGTCTTCTGCTTGAGGCGTTCGTAGGGAGTCTGGCCGCCGAGGCCGCCGTGTGGGCGATGGTAGTTGTAGTAGTCCTCCCACTCTCGCAGTTTGTCGTTGAAGACCTCTGTGTCGTCGATGACGACCCCGTCGAGGAGCCGGTAGAACTCCTCGGCGTCGATCCGGTGGGAGCGTTCGACCTGGCCGTTCAGCCGCGGGGTGCGGGGCTTGATGTAGGTGTGGGCGATGCCCTTGTCGAGGACGTGCCAGTGGAAGGCGGACTGGAACTCGGCCCCGTTGTCGGTCTGGATGACCTCGATCTGGAACGGCAGGCGCTGCAGCAGTAGTCGAGGAACTGGATGGCGGTGTTCTGGTTGAGCGTCGGGGAGATCCGCAGGACGCGCAGGCGGGTGCAGTCGTCGATCGCGGTGAACTGGAAGTACTTGTTGCGGCCGCCGCGGCGCCCCTGGGGCATTGAGGCGAGCGGCTCGATGAACTTCACGTCGATCTGGACGCGGTGGCCGGGCAGCTGCTTCTCGTAGCGCTTCCATCGGCGGTCGTGGCGCTTGTAGCGCTGGGAGGCCGGCAGGCGGCCCATGTCCAGGCGGTTGAGGATGCGCCAGACGCCGGATTTGCTGATGGTGACGTCGTGGTAGCGCTTGAGGTACATGGCGATCTTCTCGGGGCCGAAGTGGTAGTTCTGCCGGAGATAGCTAATCTTCCCGACCACCTCGACGTGCGTCGCGTTCGGAGACGTCTTGGGTGCCTTGGAGTGGGGGCGCAGGCCCTCGGCGCCTTCGGCCTGGTAGCGGCGGTGTCACGTGTAGTAGGCTTGTCGGCTTATCCCGAAGTACCGGCAGGACATGGCGACGTTCCCGGTGACCTCTTCGACGTGGCGTATGACGGCCAGGCGCCGCTTGGCCTCACGGTCAAGCGGCGGGGTGGTGGGAATGGACTTCGGCATGTGGATCTCCGTAGTGATCGGAGACCCAGGTGTCAACGGTGATCGGCAGTTTTAGAACCCTCCGGACCTGGGGTGGGTGGTGTATTAGCCGTTCAGGCATGGTACTGATTTCGGTGGGGGGGGTGTGTCGTGTCGTCCGTCCTGCGGTGCGTCCACTAGCCGCAAGCGCGCGGTCCAGCCGAAGATTGTCGTGCAGTGGCGGCTAAGACGACGGCAGCCTCGTGCTGTGTAGGGCGGCGAGTTCAAATGGGCACCATTTTGAAGGGACTCCCTCGCGTCCCGTGGAGCGACCTCGAAGTTCCCAGGGGATCGGCGAGAGGCATCCCCACTCTGCTCGCCAGGGCAGCCTGGGGGGACCGTGCGACCGGAGACCTGGCACTGGACTACCTTGCGGACCTTGTATGCGAACTCGGGTTCGTCATTTCCGAGGCCACCGCCCCAACAGTACCCTTCCTCCTGGAACTGGCCGGGGCACCCCAAGTAGTTTGCAAGACCAAGGTGTTGAAACTCCTACTGAACATCTACACCTCACACGAATGGAGTCGCTCCGCAGCTGACTCTCTCCCCAAATATGCCAGCAACTACGCTCAAAAGGTTCAATGGGAAAAGGACGCCCGCGATGCTGTGCTGACCGGCCGTCATGTGATTGAGAAGCTGGCCGACTCCATAGATCCTGAAATCTCCGAGGCCGCGGTCAAACTTCTGGAGGCTTTCATAGCGGAGGCAGAACGAGACTCGGAATAGAGTCGGGTATCGCCAATGTGCCTGCGCGTGTTTGTCGGGACACGCAGCTGTGTTCCGTCCTGGGCTATCCGGTCCGCCCAGGGTTCTTGAGGATTGATGGAGGCCCGCCCGGCTGGGCTCGGCTTCAAGCGACTGGTCGCGGCGACTGAACTGTCGCCTTCGCAGACCCGGCGGGGACTGGGCATCCTGCGGGATATCGCTGCCCAGGAGCATCTTCCGCCGCTGATCTGGACGCTCGCCGACGGCTATCGCTTCTCCGGGGACCCGGTGGAGTTGGAAGCTTACGAGCAGGCGATTTTCCGCAGGAAGCTCAACGAGTTCGCCCGGCTGATCACCGGCACCATCGGCCCACATGCCGAGCTGGATCCTGAGGACGAGTGGGTGCAGCTCGTCCCGGCCCAGCTCAACGGCATCAAAGCCGCGCTGGACATGCTGGTGAAGTTCCGGCGCGGCGGTCCCGTTCGCGCCCACCTCTGACGAGAACGGCATGCGCAGACGCCGCTATCCCTCGGACACGACCGCTGCAGAATGGGCCTTGCTGGAGTCCCTCCTGCCGGTTCCGGCGTGCCAGACCAAGACCGGGGGGCACCCCGAGAAGTGGCCGCGAAGGGAGATCGTCGACGGCATCCGCCACATCGTCGACAACGGCGCGAAGTGGCGAGCCTTGCCTGCGGATTTCCCCCCGTGGGAGACGGTTTACAGGTTCTTCAGGAGGTGGAACCCGGCCGGAGTCGTCACCTACATTCGCGACCAATTCCGCCGGAGGATCCGTACCGGAAAGGGCTGCTGCCCCCATCCCGTGACTCTGATCGTGGACTCTCAGTCGGTCAAGGGCGCCTCCACCGTCGGCCGCAAAAGTCGGAGCTACGACGCCGCGAAGAAAATCAACGGACGCAAACGACATATCACCGTGGACACATTCGGCCTCCCGGTGATGATCACAGTGACGTCCGCCGACGTCCAGGACCGCGATGCCGCCCGCGACGTGTTCTGGCGCCTGCGCCTCACCCAGCCACAGATCACCCAGGTCTGGGCCGACCGCGGCTACGCCGGCGACCTCGTGGACTGGGCCCGCGACCACCTCTGGCTCACCTTGCGCATTGTCTCCCGGCCCAGAGGCACCAAGGGGTTCGTCGTGCTCCCACGCCGCTGGAAAGTGGAACGCACGATCGGCTGGTGCATGAACGCCCGCCGCAACGCACGCGACTACGAACGCCTCCCGCAGCACGCCGAAGCCCACCTGAACTGGGCACTCATCACCATGATGACCCGGCGCCCCACCCGCAAAAGCCCTAACACCAGCCACTGGACAAAGACAACTCCTGTTTAGAGGCTGGCTGCTCTGTTGTGTGCGTGCGGCCTGCCGCAGCATCGGCCACAGCGCCGTGTGGCGGGTACGGGCGAGCCGGCGGTCCGGCCGACGGCAGCCAGGCGGTGCCCGGCGCGGTACTGGTCGATCACCGCCATGGGCAGGGCGCCTAGGACGTTGTCTCGAGCGATGAGATACCCGAAGTGACCGCTACGTGGTGCTTCAACCCCAGTTTGCGCCTGCCGGGCTGACGCACGAGAGTGAAGGAGAGGTACATCGCGTTCCCTTTGCATCCACCCACATCCATGTGCAAGGACCCATCCGAAGCCGGGTCCGATCACGCCTGACCGGGCCTGCGGAAACGGAGAACCGGAATGGCCATAAACGAAGCAGTGACGGGCAACGACAGCGTGGCGATCACCGGGACCGCCACCCCGGGCGAGCGAACGATTGGTGTCGGGGGGCGTGGAGACGCCGTAGGCGTCCAGGGCAAGGGTGCCCGCTGGCATGGTGTCGAGGGCCTGAGTAACAGCACGATCGGAGGGGCCGGAGTCTTCGGAGCCAACTCAGCCGGAGGCGCTGGTGTGGTTGGCGAAACCTCCGGCCGCTTCAACCCCGCCGTGTACGGCAAGCACAGCGGTACGGAGGGGCAAGGCGTACTCGGCGACGCTGCGAACGGTGCAGGCGTGGCAGGCAAGTCCAAGAGCTGGGTAGGGGTCCACGGGGAGTCGGAGAGCACCACCGGCGGCAGCGGTGTCTGGGGCGAGCACAAGGGCGCCGGTACCGGGACGATCGGCTTCAGCGCCCAAGGCGTAGGCGTGCACGCCCGGGGAGGCCGCCTCGCCGGCTTCTTCGAGGGAAGCGTCGAGGTCACCGGTGACCTCGTGCTAACTGGGGGGATGTAGCCGAGCAGTTCGACGTGGCTGAGGACACCGATGAGATCGGTCCGGGCACGGTCGTCACCTTCGATAGCGCGGGCGTACTGACACCCTGCACGCGGGCATATGACACGTGTGTGGCGGGTGTGGTGTCAGGTGCGGGTGACCGCGTGCCGGCACTCGTCCTGGACCGCCGGGCGCCCGGGTCGGGCCTAGAAGGTGATTTCCGGCGAGCAGTTGCGGTCATCGGAAAGGTCTGGAGCCGCGCCGACGCGTCGTCGAAGCCCATTCACGTCGGCGACCTCCTCACGACGTCCTCAACTCCTGGCCACACCATGGTTGCGACCGACCGTGAGGCCGCATTTGGCGCGGTACTCGGGAAAGCCCTCACGCCCTTGGCATCGGGGACCGGAACGGTCCTGGTTCTTGTCGGCCTGGGGTGAGATCCCGTACTCCGCTTCGAGTGCCGCCCCGGCGCGCGGCACTCGAAGCCCCGGACATGTACCGATTCACGTCGAAGGAGTGAGACATCCGACATGCCAAGACTACGGCAGGCAATTCACAGTGCCCGTGACAGAGGCGTATTGCCTCAGTATAGGGTTGACGGAAATGTGCGTGAGCTCGTCCGACGCCTCGACATGCTCGCTCCGATCTCAACGCGCCAACTCATCGCGTTCCTCGACAGTTTGCACATCGTAGGTGAGCCTCAGCATCCTCCAGTCGAACCACCGCCCCCGCCGACCCCCAGACCGCAGATCACGGTGCGGACGGAAGGGGCCGGAGATTCCGCTGTCTTCCTGATCGACGGTGTTCGCTTCGTTGACAACGCCACCGTCACCGTCAGGGTGGTCGACGACGCACTAGCTCAGCGAACCTTCCAGCAGAGCTCGGATTCCGAAGGCGAGCTACATATGCGTCAGAGCATCCCATGCCTTTCCGGCCTTCCACTTCATATCTCGGCAACGGACAGCAGGGCCGATCCAAACCCGACGGGTGTCCTGTGGAGCAACACCGTCACGCTGTCCTGCCCATGAGGGGACGAGGAGCAACCACCTGGCTGCACGGGTCGCCGGGCCTTCGGCGCCGTTCTCAGCAAGGCCCTCACGCCCCTGTCCAGGGAAACCGGCCCGGTGCTAATTCTGGTCGGGCAAGCCTGATTGAGAGCGCGTCATGACATCACTGACACAGAGCGTCCGCAGATTCCACCTCTACGCGCCCCCTCGGGTCATCAGCCTCCGCGAGGTGGCGGACAGCCTAGGGGCCGGACGCCCGGTCTCCGCACGCGACGTGCTGCGCCGCCTCGATGCGGTGCCTGGCGAACTACGGCTGGCCGAGCCGGTCACCACCGATACCGCACTCGGCGGGCGCGTCGAGATGGTCCTGCGAAGCGACGGCACATACACCTCGACCGGGCACATGCGCGCCACCGGCTTTCCCTCGTTCGCGTTCGTTGTGTACCCCACCGTGGACGGTGGCGCCGGTCGGCTGCGGGCCCTCGACGTGCACCAGGGGCGTGTCTTCGGCACCGACACGCCGGGGGACCGTCAGAAGAACTGGTCAGAGGATGGCCGTAACGAGGACATCCGGCAGAACTGGCTTACCTTCGCCCGCGACGCCCGGCTCACAGTCCGCAAGGAATGGGAGGTGTCCGGGGTCCTCGGAACACTGGGAGACATCGCAACGGCGGTCGCACAGTTCGTCGGCGCCGCTGCCGTTACGGGCTCTGGCGGCACGGCCGCGGCACTGGTTATCGGCTCCCAGCTTGGAGAGGCCGCGCGGGAGTCCTGGCCGTTCCCGCAACTGCCCGTCGGAGTGACGATAGCCTCCGGTGTACTGCTGGTATTCGGCACGGCCGCGATCGTCCCGGCACTGGCCGCCGGAGCTGCCGCCGAGGCCCTCGTCAAGCACCGACCGCTGTCCGAGGAGGAGGCCGCGTTCGCCGCCAAGGTCTTTGGCCCCACGCTTCCCAGCCGGGAGCAGATCGTCCTGACCAACATCAGCGGGCTGGACAATCGAGCCTTTGTCATCCCAGGCGCCGGTGGCTCCTACCTGGTCAACCTGGGAGAACACTTCGACGACCCAATGGCACCCAAGGGAAGGGCCACCCAGCGTGGACAGATGCTGATCCACGAGCTGACGCACGTATGGCAGGCCAAGCGCTGGCCTGCTACGACATACTTCTGTCAGGGCGTCTTCGAGAGCACCTACGAACCCGGCGGCGATCCCAGCAAGCCGTGGTCGGCCTACGGAATCGAGCAGCAGGCCACGATAGTCGAACGATGGTACGCAGCCGACCCAGGCTTCCTCGCCGGTGAGTTCCAGAAACCACACCCCGATTTCACCCGCAAGGTGGCCCACCCCTTCGACCACTACATCAACGCCCATATCCGCTCGGGCGTCACTTGACGCCTCGGCCCGCTCAAGGGCCTACAGACCAGGTGCTGTACGCATGCCCACGCCGCCGACGTGCTGAGCCGCTCAAGCCTCTGAGCCTGGCAGGGTGGCATGGGCTCGGGGCGCTCGAAGCACGAGGTAAGCGTCCACGACACAAAGGGTGTTCGAGTTACACGCGAGGCGGCCTACGGCAGCGGATTCCACACTCAGGCAGCACTGCCGAGCCGTCCTGCCAACTTGAAAAACACCTTCTCAGCAGGACAGGTTCGTTGGCTTCGGCCCGCTTGCGGCCTCCGCCAGGTGCACGCACCCGGCCGTCCGGCAGAGGCCCGGCCCTCGCTTCCAGCTCCGACACCCCACGACGCACGGTCGTCTCGCCGACCTGGGCGATCCGTGCCACCGTCCGTATACCGCCATGCCCGATCAGCCGGGCCTCGGTAGCCAGGGCCAGACGCCGCTGCAGCTCATTCAGGTGAGGCAACAACGCCGAGAACCTGCCCTGAAGTTGAACAGATCTCCTCCGGAACCGCCATACACTGACAACGAGCCAGTATCTGTAAAGCAGCACCTTGATTCTTTACGGCTTCATTTCCTGCGCAACGTGTTCAGCGTGATCAACAAGGAAGCGGCCGAGATGGCCGCCGCCACGATCCGCACGATCTTCGCCCAGCTCGACACCGTCGCCGACCTGCTCGGCCGCCAGTTCCCCAAGGTCAGAGAAATGCTGCAGGAGTCGAAGGAGGACCTGACCGCGTTCGCGGACTTCCCCCACCAGCACTGGAAGAAGATCCAGTCCACCAACCCGCCGGAACGGCTGAACCGGGAAATCAAACGCCGCACCGACGTCGTCCAGGTCTTCCCGAACCCGACCGCAGTCCTCCGACTGGCCACCGCGGTCCTCGCCGAACTCCACGACGAATGGATCACCTTCCCCCGCCGCTACCTCTCCAACGAGAGCACGGACACCCTCTACCCCGACGACACGACGCCGTTACCGACCTCCCCGCACGCCGGAAAATAGGAATGTGCTCAGCGTTCGCGGCTGCCCGCGAGCGGTTGAAATGCTCTGCCGCACTGCCGTGTGAGATGACGCGCACGATCCGCGTGGAAGTGGACATGATGGCCTGGTCACTCTCGATGAGCACGCTCTGCGATCGGGGTCGGCAACCCCCAGCACGTCGTACCCGATGTTCTTCTGGACGAGGTTGAGGCGGGACGTCATCGCAGGGACGAACGGGAGCTCCCTCCAGACAGTGCGGCACGGTTCCGGCTCACCCTGGGGCGCAGCCACGGGAGGCGAATCGCGCAACGTCCGCGCTCATCGCTTCGTCTCCCCGTCGTGCCAACTCGGCAGTCCAGTCAGGCATGCCCGGGACAGAGCTGTGATCGGTTGGGACGAATGAGAGAAGCACGAACTGAGCGCGACGGCAGTGTCTGAGCCGTGACTCCTCAGCACCGCGGAACTGCGCTGCAACGTGGAGGGCGCCTCCGCTGCCCGCCCGCACCGGAGACACGACCCACCTCGCCATGACCGACCTGATGGCCCGCCGCCTCGCCGCCCACCGGCACCATCTCCTGGCACGACCCGGCACCCCAGGATGAATCAGCCATCCCGGAATCAAACATCGAAAGGAAACGACATCTGCGGGCCTGCTTCATGGACTCCCGGCCCGGTCGAGATCTACCTGCGCCAGGGCCCCGTCACCGCGAACGTCGTCCCCGGCGCATAGCAGTTGACGTACATCGTCTCCCCGTCGGGCGAGAACGTGACGCCTGCGAACTCGCCCCACTCCGGCTCCTCGGCGGTGCCGATGTTCTGGGCGTTGCGGGCCATGGGGTAGACCTCGCCGCGGCGGGTGACGCCGTACACGTGCTGGGCACCGTTGCCGTCCTCGCAGACCATCAGGCCGCCGCTGGGGGCGAGGCAGATGTTGTCCGGGGACTCGCCGGGCAACTGCACGTCGGTGTCCGGACCGAAGACGATCACCAGGGTCAGACGGCGCGAGGACGGGTCGTAGCGCCAGATCTGGCCGAAGTGGTCCGCGGCCGAACCCTCCGCGCTGCGGGCGAAGGAGGACACGAAGTACACACAGCGCCCGCCCCAGTAGCAGCCCTCCAGCTTCTGCGCGTGGGTGATGCCCTTCGGTCCGAAGTCCTGGAGGCGGATGGGGGTCTCTGCGGCCAGCGGATCCGGTACGTCCACCCACTCCACGCCCTCGAAGCAGGCACCAGTCTCCTGGATGGAGGACAGGTCCGGCACCCCGGGCACCCGCATCGCCTGGAGCCGGCCGCCGGCGCGCAGCGAACCCAGGCCGCCCAGCGGCCTGTTCGGCAGGAAGCGGTAGAAGAGGCCGAAGGGCTTCAGGAACGCGTCCTCGGTCTCGTAGACGACGCCGCGTTTGGGGTCGACGGCGATCGCCTCGTGCTGGAAGCGGCCCATCGCGGTCAGCGGCACCGCCCCCGAGCGCCGCGGGTCGGCGCCGTCGACCTCGAAGATGAACCCGTGGTCCTTGGTGTATCCACCGACACCCACCCGAGCATCCGTCTCCTCGCAGGTCAGCCAGGTGCCCCAAGGGGTCGGTCCGCCCGCGCAGTTGACGGCCGTACCGGCGATGGCGACCCGCTCCGACAACACGTTGTTGTGCCGGTCGAGCGTCAGGACCGTGCAGCCGCCCTTGCCCGCGGGGTCGTAGGTAAGACCTTCGACGGTAGGGACAGGCACTCTTCCGATGCTGGGGTTCTCGTGGTTGCGGACCAGGTGGACCCGGCCGTGTTTACCCGCGAAGGCCGACATGCCGTCGTGATTCGAGGCCACCAGGCCTTCTCCGGAGCGAAGCTGGTCGCCCTCACGGGACAGAACCTTGTAGCGGAACCCCTCCGGCAGGTCGAGCAGGCCGTTCGGGTCGGGGACGAGCGGGCCGTAGCCGGAGTGGCCGAGATTCTGGGCGGCAGCCGTGCCCGTGAAGAGTTCGGAAAGGGACCCGGTGAAGGCGATACCCACACTCAAGGCTCCGGTGCGAGCGAGGACTTGACGACGAGTCGCGGCTCGGCGGGGTTCCGTCATGAGCAGACCTTCCTGTCAGGCGTACAGGAACAGCGATCTCGCCGTGTCTATCATCTGGCTTTCCCCACGGGAACCACACGTGTGGCGCGAACGGGCCGGAGCGTGCTCCATGCAAATGATGCCATCGTCAAGATCTCCAACGCCACGATGCGCTTGGCCTGCCCCCTTCGGCGAGGCCACTCGACCTCCTGTCACCGACGCGCCCCGTCCCGCCGCGAGGTGACGGCGGCGGAACGGGGCGCGCGTCAGCGGTGCAACGGTGGTCGCCGACGGCTCTCCCCGGACTACGGAACGGGAAGGTCGCGTCGACGCAGCACGGCAAGACCCGCCGCGGCCAAGGCAACAGCCAGGACCAGCAACCAGGCCAGATCCGTCGCGGACACGTCCCCGCCCGGCAGTTTCGGGATGTGAGTGAACGGCGACAGATTCAACAGCGACTGGTTCATCTTCAAAGCGGCGCCGAACTGCCCGAACAGCACGCACAGCGAGAGCACCGTCCACGCCACACCCGCGGTCAACCGGGGCAACACCCCGAACACGGCGACGGCGACCGCGGCCAACAGCCAGACCGCGGGCAGTTGCACGAGTGCGCCGCCGAGGACACGCGGAACCTGCCCGCCGACGTCGTTCGTGTTCAGGCCATGCACCAGCCCAGCGGCCAGCCCGGCGGCGGACAATCCCACCACCGGACCGATCAGAGCGAACAGCAGATGGCCGGACGCCCACCGCAGCCGCCTGACCGCCGTGGCCAGAAGCGGCTCGGCTCGCTGCTCCGTCTCTTCCGTCCGCAACCGCAGCGCGGCCTGAATGCCATAGGCCGCCGCAACCAGCCCGACGAGACCCATCATCGCAGCCAGGTACGCGTCCGTCAGGCCGGACGCGCCGCCCAAGCGCGCGAAGACCTCACTCAAGTCCTCGTTGTCGCGCAGAAGTTCACCCGCCCCCTCCGCAACGCCGCCGAAAATCGCGCCCATCGCCAGGAATCCGGCCGTCCAGCCCATGAGCGGACCACGCTGGAGCCTCCAGGCAAGGCCGAGAGGGCCACTCAGCCGGGAAGACGCTTCGGCCGGCCCGGGTCGAGGAGGCAGCACACCCTCGCCGATATCCCGGCGGGCCACCAGTCGCGACGCGATCGTCGTGAGCACGACGGCTGCGGCCAGCGGCAGCAAGAGCACCCACCAACGCTCGTCGGCGAACGGCCGTAGGCGATGTGCCCAGCCGATGGGCGAAAGCCAGGTAAGCCACTCGCCGCTGTTGCCCTGCCCTCCCACATCGCCCGCCAGACGCACCGCGAATGCCGCACCGAGAACACTCAACGCGAGCCCGCGGGAGGCCCCGGCGGTCTGGGTCAGCTGGGCGGCCACACCCGCCACAGCCGCGAAGACGATTCCCACAGAGCCGATCGACAGGCCGAGCGCCCAAGCACCCGCACTGTCCTGCCCTCTGCCGGTGACACTCACGGCGATGATGACCGCGAGCAACACGTTGGCGACCATCGTCACCGTCAAAGCGGCCGCCAACCCGGCTTTGCGGCCCACGGCCGTGGCGGCCAGCAGCTCGCGTCGTCCTCGCTCCTCCTCGGTCCGGGTGTGCCGAATGACGGTGAGGGCGCTGACCAAGGCGACGATCACGGGTGCCATGCCGAGTCGCTGGGTGACAATGCCACCGATGTCCGCGCTGTGGATCGGGCCGAACAGAGCAAGGAACGCCGGGTTGGTCGCTGTGGTGGCGACGTACTCCTTCTGCTCCGCAGCCGTCGGGTAGAGCTCCTTGGAGGCCACCACGAAGTTGCCCGCCGCCAGCCCGGGGAGCACCACCCAGAACGGCAGGATCCACCTGTCCCGGCGCAGTACCAGCCCAGACAGGCCACGAGTGCCGGTGAATCCGGTCATCGAGCCGCCTCCGCGGTCCGACCGGTGCGGTAGTGCCGCATGAACAGTTCTTCCAACGTCGGCGGCTGGCTGACCAGACTGCGCAGCCCTCCGGCGGCCAGCTCCGCAACCACGGCTCCGAGCCGATCGGTATCGACCTCGCACCGCATCTGATGGCCGTCGACGGTGAGGTCGTGCACACCCACCATGCCGCCCAACGAGGCAGGCGGGTAATCCACTTCGGCTCGCAAAGACGTGCGCGTCAGGTGTCGGAGCTCGGCCAGTGTTCCCGTCTCCACGGTCCGACCGTCCCGGATGATGGTGACGCGGTCGCACAGCGCCTCCACCTCCGCGAGGATGTGGCTGGAGAGCAGCACGGTGCGGCCGCTGCGCTTCTCCTCCGCAATGCTCTCCTGGAACGCCGCTTCCATCAGCGGGTCCAGGCCGGACGTCGGCTCGTCCAGGACCAGCAGCTCAACCTGCGACGCCAGCGCGGCGATGAGCATGACCTTCTGCCGGTTGCCCTTGGAGTAGGCTCGGGCCTTTTTCTTGGGGTCGAGGTCGAACCGCTCGATCAGAGCGGCCTTGCGGGACTTGTCCAACCCGCCGCGCATCCGTCCGATCAGGTCGATCGTCTCGCCGCCGGACAGGTTGGGCCACAGGGTGACGTCGCCAGGGACATAGGCGAGCCGCCGATGCAGTTCTTCGGCGTCGGCCCAAGGGTCGCCGCCCAGCAGACTCAGCTCTCCCCCGTCGGCCTTGTACAGGCCCAGGAGTGCACGGATGGTAGTGGTCTTGCCGGCCCCGTTGGGACCGAGGAAGCCGTGCACCTCACCGCTGTTGACAGTGAGGTCCAGCGCGTCGAGGGCACGGGCACGGCCGAACGACTTGGTCAGTCCGCGAACTGAGATCGCGGGCGCCGTCGGGGGAGTCATGGAGGTCTCCTCGTCGAGGGGAACATGGGGGCAGCTCTGGGACGCGGCCGCTGGCGCGGCGCGTGGCGGGCATCAAGAACTCCTCCGGCCCACGACGGCGGGTCCGAGTCAGTCCGGCGTGCCGCCGCCTCCGCCGTAGGCAGCCTCACGCCGCGATCGCCTCGGCCCGCCAACCACCGCTGCGCACAGCGGTCGAGAACGTGCGGCTCGCCAAGTCGGCTCCGCGCGAGGGCCGGACACACACCGTGGGGCCCTCGGTCGGCACCCGGCACAGGAGGCCGGCGACGACAGAACGTCGCGGACGGTCTTCGGCTTCGGATGAGGGGCCGCACACGACCGGGCGCGGCGGCGCCGACGCCCTCTTCGAAGAGCTGCGGCCGGTGAGTGCGTCCCGCCGGGCGAACAGCACGTCCGCAGTCCGCTGACGCCTCTGGTAAGCCGGTCATGACGCCGTCGTCACTGCCCGGCCGTGCCCGCCTCGCCGCGCCGGTGAATCGGCCGCAGCGGACGAAGCGCCTGCGCTGCCGCCACGCCTGCTCAGGCACACAGCAGCCCGGTCTTTGGCTGGGAGTCGCTCGGCAGCCGCCATCACTCCTCCTGCTCCGCACGTCGTCCGGCAGATGCGTCCCTCATCGCCTCGAGCGCCGCCCGGGCCTGTGCGGCAGTATCCGGATCGATCAGGTCGTCGGCGTAGATGTCGAGCAAGGCCAAACCGAGTCTCGGATAGCCCTCGATGCTCAGCGGGTTGGTGCCGAGCGCGCGCGTCAAGTGCTCGTGGAGGACGAGGATGCCCAGGTTCATCGCCGTCATGACGGCCGAGTAGGCGTGCAGGTCGGATGTGTTGGGTGCGACGGTCCCCGGCCCGCCCTCCCGCAGGAGGGTCTCACTCATGCTCACGACGTCGTCGAACAAGGCGGCCGCCGCAGGTGAGCCGTCCACCAGGGCACTGGCCACGTAGCGCTGGACCGGTGCGGCGGCACGCAGAACCACAGAAAGGAAGTTGGGGTCCTCCATCCCCCCCTTGATCGCATCCTGCTTGGTGCGGCGCAGCATGTCGAACGCGTAGCGGTCGCACTCCGCGCGCAGCTCCTCCTTGGAGCCGAAGTGATGCTGGACCAGCCCCGGCGAGACGCCGGCCGCCTCAGCGATACCGCGGATCGTCGCGCCGCCCATCCTTCGGCGCGCGAACTCGCCCAGCGCCGCGTCCCTGATACGGGCTCGGGCGGTGCGCTCGTCGACCTCGGGGTCCTGTTCGGGCTCCACAGCACCTCCGGCAATACACGCGTTCAATTCACGATACGTCTGTATACCATACGCGTGTATTGGGAGCAACGGGCATGGGTCGGCTTCAGCAACGCGGCAAAAAGCAAAGCTGAGTTCGATCCGCACCGGAAGCGCGCAGCCTGAGGAACGTGTCAGGGCTGAGGTGCCAAAACTTCCCCGCTGGGCTCCTCCACCACCGTGATCGCCTCCATGGGGCAGGATTCGGCCGCGTCCAGCACGCTCTGGTCCACCGGCACCATCGCGCTCACCGCGCGCGACCGCCCGTCCGCCAGCTCGAACCGCCGGGCGGCCAAGTGAGTGCACACTCCGGAACCGACGCACCTCCGGGTGTCGACCGTGACCTGCCAGGAGGTGCCATCGTCCGCCGCGCCAGTGGTCTGCGTCGCCGCCATCCGTCCTCCGCCCAAGGCCGTTGCCTGATGTCAGAGTTGGCGACCCGGATTCCCCACGCAACCCCGACCCGCCCCCTAGGTCCGCACCGCATTAAGGGTTGTGGCGGTGAATTGGCGCGGGCTACACAAGCCGTATCGCAATGCGATCGTCGTCCCCAGGGAAAGGGAGTGCCGACCCGATGACCAAGCTTGACGACGGTCTCTGGTTACGCCGTTTTCACGCCAGCACGGAGCAGGGACCCAGACTGATCTGTTTTCCGCACTCAGGTGGATCAGCAACGTACTTCTACCGTCTGTCCGCAGTATTGTCCCCAGCTGTCGAAGTCGTGGGCGTGCAGTATCCGGGCCGGCAGGACCGACGCGCCGAACCCCTGGTGGACGACCTGACGGAGCTGGCCACAGTGATCCGTCAGGTCCTGGCCGCCCCCGACGGGCGGCCCTTGGCCTTCTTCGGGCACAGCATGGGCTCGATCCTGGCCTACGAGGTCAGCCGCCAACTGGCCGAGGACCCGGGGGCTCCCTTCCCCGTCGCCCTTCTCGCCTCCGGACGACGCGCGCCCACCATCCCGAGCCGCGCCAGCCTCCACCGGCAGACCGACAACGTGCTCATCGCGGAGATACGTCGCCTCAGCGGCACTGACGCAAGTCTCCTCGCCGATGAGGACGTCGTGCGCATGGTGCTTCCCGCGCTGCGTGCCGACTACAAGGCCATCGAAACGTATCAGCACCGGCCCGGTCCACCGTTGACATGCCCGATCAGCGTCTTCATGGGCGACGCCGATCCGGGCCTGACGGTCGAGGAGGCCGAGACATGGCGTGGACTCACCTCGGCGAGTTTCCGGCGCCGGGTCTTCACCGGCGGCCACTTCTACCTCAACGACAACTGGCCCGCCGTGGCCGAGGCGATCACGGCCGATCTCGCCGCCGTCGGTCTCGGGCCGGACACCGCCGTCAACGCCGAAGGGACTCCTGCCCGATGACCGGATCGACCCATGCCGTGGTCCTGGGCGGCAGCATCGCCGGCACCCTGGCAGCCGTCGCCCTCACCCGGCACGTACAGTCCGTGACGATCGTGGACCGAGACGTCTTCCCGACCGAGCCGGACTTCCGTCGAGGCCTGCCACAGGCTCGCCACGCCCATCTGTTGCTGTCCGGTGGCGCGCGCATCATCGAGACACTGATGCCAGGCGTCACCCACGAACTGATCGCCTCCGGTGCCCATCGCCGCGAAGTGCCCACGGAATGCCTGTGGCTCACGGCCTACGGGTGGCAACACCGCTTCCCGGCCACCGAATTCATCATCACCTGCAGCCGGACACTGCTCGACTGGACCCTGCGCGACCACGCTCTGCGCACCGGACGCATCACCGTCATGGACGGCACCGAGGTGCTGGAACTGCGTGGAGACGCCCACCGCGTCACCGGAGTACGCGTCCGGGGCCGAGGCGCCGACGAACCCGTCGAGCTGACGGCGGACCTCGTGGTCGACGCCACCGGGCGAGGCTCGCCCCTCAAACAGTGGCTGGCAGCGCTGAAGGTGGAACCTGTCCAGGAGGACCTCGTCGACACCGGCATCGCCTACGCCACGCGCGTCTTCCGCGCTCCCTTCGAGGAGAACACCTTCCCCCTGGTCAACGTACTCGCCGACCACCGGGCACGCCGACCAGGGCAGAACGCCACCCTGGTCCCCGTCGAGGGCGGTCGCCTCATCCTCACCCTGTCGGGCACCCGGGGCGGCGAACCGCCCTCGGAGGAGTCGCAGTTCCTGCCCTTCGCACGGCGCCTGAGATCACCTCTCATAGCCGATCTCCTCGAACACGCGGAGCCGCTCACCGGGGTGTACGGCTCTCGCAGCACGGCCAACCGGCGTCGCCACTACGAGCGGATCGCCGCTTGGCCGGAGGGACTGGTGGCCATCGGCGATGCAGTGGCCGCGTTCAACCCCATCTACGCCCACGGTCTGAGCGCCGCGGCGCACTGTGCCGACGCCCTTGCCAGGGAGTTGGATCGCACCGGCATGACACCTGGGCTTGCGGCGGCCGTCCAGCGCTCTGTGGCTGTCGCCGTCGACGACCCGTGGATGCTGGCCGCCTCTCAGGATCTGTCCTACCCCGACTGCCGCACCGACATGAAGGACCCCCGACTGGTGGGCGGCACGCACGCGCAGAGCCGCACCTTCGCCGACATGGTGGGAGACGCCTCGCTGCGCGACCCCGAGGTGCACCGGGCAGCCGTGAAGGTGACCACTCTGTCCGCACCGGTGAACAGCCTGGAGACACCCGAGGTCATCGCGGCGCTACGGCGCGGTGCCGCCCATCCTCCCCTGACCAGACCCCCCTTGACGGCACGTGAGACCGCGATGCTCCGCACGGCCCGGGGCGGCGTCTCCGCTCCCGAACCCGCCTAGGGCCTG
Organism: Streptomyces malachitofuscus; assembly: GCF_055571035.1. Taxonomy (NCBI): domain Bacteria; kingdom Bacillati; phylum Actinomycetota; class Actinomycetes; order Kitasatosporales; family Streptomycetaceae; genus Streptomyces; species Streptomyces malachitofuscus. Next base: position 51,076 of record NZ_JBVIGA010000035.1, read on the forward strand.
CCGTCCGGATCACGCCGCAGACGCGGGGCCTGGCACGCGCATCTGCCGCGTTGTCGTCGGTTGCCAGGGCTCCGCCCTGGCGCCCTCCTCCGCCTTGCAGCTGCACGCACCAGGCCCCGCTCACGGTGCTGACCAGGCACCGTCAGTTCCCTGCGACATGATCCGAACGACAGACCCTAGGGGATCGCACAACCGAGAGAGGCATCTCATGTCCGAGAGTGTGATCATCGAGCAGGATCGTGGCCGTCTCCAGAACGTCGCCACGCACCTGACTCGCCTCAAGCGCTACTTCACCGGCGACCTGGAGGGCCGGGTACGGTCACTGTACGAACTCAACGACCGCAAGATCACCGGTCGCAGTCTCTATCGCGACTTCCTGGCCATCAAGACGCTCTACCTCAACTACGGCTACTGGGCGACGGGCGCGACCGACCAGGACGAGGCGAGCGAGGCGCTGGCGGACCTGTTGGCCGAAACCGTGGGCATGTCCGCGGGAGACCGCGTTCTGGACTGCGGATTCGGCTACGCCGAGCAGGACATCCGCTGGGCCCGCACGCGCGAGTCGCAGCGTATCGTGGGCGTCAACGTCACCAACGCCCAGGTGGAGGTGGCCCGCAAGCGCGTCGCCGACCTGGGGCTCGCCGACGTGATCGACCTGAGGATCGGCTCGGCGACGGACGTACCGCTCGGTGCGGCCTCGACGGACCGGGTGGTGGCGCTGGAGTCGGCTCTGCACTTCAACACCCGCCAGCGCTTCTTCGAGGAGGCCCACCGGGTGCTGCGGCCGGGCGGCACCATCGCCACGGCCGACTTGGTGCCGGTGCGCGTGGGCAGCAGCAAGCCGGGCCCCGTCCAGTGGCTCGAGCACTGGGTGCGCGACAAGGTCGTGCCACCGGACAACTGGTACACCATGGAGACGTACGCCGAGCGGATGCGTCAGGCGGGCTTCGTCGACGTGGACGTCAAGTCCATCACCGCCGAGGTGATCCCGCCGCGGGTCGAGTTCACCCGCCGCCGGTTCGCGGCGCCCGAGAACCGCCGGCTGAGCGCCCGCCAGCGCTTCAAGATGCGCCTGTTCCTGTGGGTCGCCGAACGCCGCGTGGGCAGCCGGGAGTACATCCTGGCCTTCGGCCGCAAACCGGAGTGACGGGCCGCCCCTGCCACGGCGGGGGCGAGCGCGGAGCTACGGAGAGCGCCCCGGACGGATGTGAACCGTCCGGGGCGCTCGGCGTCGGGGTGCGGCTGCTCGGTCACCACATGACGGGGAGTTCCGCCAGGCCTCCCGTGACCAGGTTCGCCCGGCCCATCAGCTCCTCGTACGGCCGCGCCAACCGCATGGTCGGGAAGCGGTGGACGAGTTGTTCGAAGGCGACCTGGAGTTCCACCCGCGCCAGCGGCGCGCCCATGCAGTAGCGCGGTCCGTGGCCGAACGTCAGATGCGGCGCGTCGCGGCGGGTGACGTCGAACCGGTCCGCGTCGGGGTAGACGCCGGTGTCGTGGTTGGCGCCCCGGTTGTCGAGGAGGACCAGCTCCCCCGGGCGGATCGTCACGCCGGCGTACTCGATCTCCTCCCGGGCGTAACGCACCAGGCCCCCGCGGTTCTTCACCGGCATCCGCAGGATCTCCTCGACGGCTCCGGGGATGAGGTCCGGGTCGTCGCGCATCGCCTTGCCCTGCTCCGGGTGAGCGAGCAGCAACAGCGCGCCGAGGCCCAGCGAGACCACGGTCGTCTCGTGGCCGCCGAACAGCAGCGCCATCGTAAGGGTGGCGATCTTGTCGTCGGCGAGGCCGTCCACCGCGCACAGGCGGGAGACCACGTCCTGACCCGGCCGGCGCCGGCGCAGCGCGACCAGTTCCTGGCTGTACGCGTACAGCTCGGTCAGTCCCTTGCGGGAGCGTTCCCGGTCCTGTGCGTCGGCGGCGGCCAGGACCCATGCGCGAAACCGGTCACGGTCGTCGTAGGACACGCCCAGCAACTCGCAGATCACCAGGATCGGCAGGGGCAGGGCGAGTGCCTGGAGCAGGTCGGCGGGCTGTTCGCTCTTGGCCAGGTCGTCCAGGAGGTTCGCGGTCAGTTCCTGGACGTGTGGGCGCATGGCGCGCATGCGCTTGGGCGAGAACAGAGGCTGCGCGACCCGGCGGACATAGGCGTGGTCCTCGTGTTCGGTGGCGTAGTTGCTCATCACCGCGCCGAGCAGTGCGGACTGTCCGACCCGGGGCGCGTTGGCGGGGTCTGGGTGCGAACGGCCCAGGCGGCTGTCGTCCAGCAGCTCACGCACCTGCGGGTAGCCGGTGACCAGCCACGCCTCGTCCCCCACCTCGGTGTGGATCTTGTGGATGGGGCCGTCCAGCTGGAGTTCGCGCAGCTGCGGCGGCATGGTCAGCGGGTGCGGCTGGTCAAAGGGGAGTCGGGGGGTCGGCGTCGTCATGGGCGTTCTCCTCACCAGCTCAACGGCAGCGCCGTCGGGCCGCGCAGCAACAGGCTGTCCCGCCAGGGGATGTCCTCCTCGTCGATGGCCAGCTCCAACCGCGGGAACCGGTCCAGGAGGGTGCCGATGGCGATCTGCATCTCCAGCCGGGCCAGCGGTGCCCCCAGGCAGTGGTGCATGCCATGACCGAGGCTCAGGTGCGGGTTGGGGTCGCGGGCCAGGTCCAGCCGTTCGGGGTCGGGGAACTGGTCGGGGTCCTTGTTGGCGGACTGCGGGTGGGTGAAGACCGGTTCACCCTTCTTCACCGTCCTCCCGCACAGGTCGATGTCCTCCGTGGCGATGAAGGCCATGTGGTGGCCACTGGCCAGCGGCACGAACCGCAGCAGTTCGTCGACCGCGCTCGGCAGCAGGCTCCGGTCCGCGTACAGCCGCTTCAGCTGGTCGGGGTGGCGCAGCAGCGTGTACAGGGCGTTGGTGATCTCACTGGCCGTGGTGTCCTGTCCTCCCACGAGCAAGACCGAGGCCAGCATGACCAGTTCGGTCTCGCTCAGGCGGTCCTCGTCGTCACGCGCCCGCACCAGCGCGCCGAGCAGGTCGTCGGTGGGTTCCCGGCGGCGGAGCGCGATCAGCTCGGCGAAGTAGTCACGCAGCCATCGCATGTGCTTGAGGTACTCGACGTGCGAGAAGGTGTGCGCGGCCATCATCGCGTCCACGTGCTCTCGGAAGGTGTGCCGGTCGTCGAACGGCACCCCGAGGAGTTCACAGATCACCGCGGTGGGCAGCGGCAACGACACGAACTCCACCAGGTCGGCGGGCGGGCCGTGGGCCGCCATCTCCTCCACCATGCCCGAGGTCAGCTCCTGCACCCTGGGGCGCAGTGCCTCGACCCGGCGGGCGGTGAACACCTTGGCGACGAGGCGGCGGATGCGGGTGTGCTCCGGAGGGTCCATGTACATGATGCCCTCGGGCGGCGGCTGGAGTTCCTGTCGGCGAGGCACGTCCCGGTCCGTGGCCTGCAACCGGCTGAAGCGCGGGTCGGCCAGCACCGCCCGTACCTCCTTGTAGCGGGTGACCAGCCACGCCTCGCCGCCGTAGGGAAGCCGGACACGGGTCAGCGGCTCCTCCTGGCGCAGCCGGCTCAGGATCGGCTCGACCTCCAGGGCGTGCACGGGCAGGAAGGGGAAGTCATGGGGCGGGCCGGCTTCGGTCACTGTTCAGCTCCTGGTCTCGGACGGCCTTGTTCATGGTTGCGTGGTGTGCGAAGGGCCCAGAACGGTGACTGTGCCTTTACCGCCGTCGACGCGGATGCGGTCTCCGGTGCGCAGCCGCGCGGTGGCGTCCCCGCAGCCGACGACCGCGGGGATGCCCAGTTCGCGGGCGACGATGGCAGCGTGCGACAGGGGGGCGCCCATGTCGGTCACCACGGCGGCGGCGCGCGGGAACAGGGGCGTCCAGCCGACGTTGGTCACGCTGGTCACCAGGATCTCCCCCGGACGCAGTTGCGCGCCCTGCTCCATGGAGTCCAGCACCCTGGCTGTTCCCTCGACGCAGCCCGCGGAGCCCGGGAACCCGGTGAGGTCGGAGGCGGGCGGGCCCTGAGCGTCGAGCGCGGCGCGGCCGTCGTAGCGGTCGCTGCGCCGGCCCGGGTCGGCGGCCCATCCCTCGAAGTCGAACCGGCCACGGATGAGCATCGGGGGCGCGGGCAAAGCGCGGTAGCGCTCGAAGGCGGACCGTCGGCCGGGGACTCGCGCCAGGGGCGAGGCGTCGCCGTTCAGGACCGTCAGGATCTCGTCGGCCGACAGGAACAGCAGCTTGTCGCCGTGGCCGGTGACCTCCCCCGCGCGCAGCCAGAAGACCCGGGCCACCCAGAACGCGCGGTTGGTCTCCGAGCGGCCCGCTTCGCGGCCCCGCAGGCCCACGGCCACCTTGCGGATCCTGGCGTGCAGGCTCTTGGCCTTGCGGGGGTGGCGGTCGGTGAACCGGGCGACGGCCGCGTCACGTGCCGCGCGCTGCGCCGCCAGCAGAGCGGTCACGTCGGTGGGTGCCTGGTCCAGGCCGGCCACCTGACGGACGATCCACTGGTCGTCCTCGATGGGGCGTACGGCGGCCAGTTCGAACTCGTCGGGGCAACGGTGTCCCCAGCGGGCGGCGTACTCGGCGTGGGTCAGTTCGCCTCGGCGCAGCCGCTCCAGGCCCAGCAGGGGTCCCAGGCTGGCCAGGGCGTCGGGGTCGGCGGTCGTGCACAGTGTGTGGGTGTCGGCTGCGTTCACACCGTGCCGTCGCAGCCAGCGCGGAAACGTGGCCAGCGCGACCCCGCCCTGGCGGCCGCCGGCCGCGAACAGCAGGCATGCCGAGCGCAGGAGGGGGTCCACTTCGGTCCGCCACAGCCGGGCCAGTTCGGCCGCGGAGCCGGCGGCGTGGATCCTGCTCCGCACCGTCTCGCAGGTGTCCCTGGTCCGCTCGACCTGCTGGGGGAAGTCCTTGAGGTAAGGGCCGAGTGCGCGGCGGAACGCGGGGCCCTTCGCCATGACGGACCGCAAAACCTGGAGCCGCGACAGGGGCAGCGGCGGAATCGGAAGGTCGTCGGGAAAGGGGCCGAAGGACTCGTTCATCAGCGAGCGGTAGACCTTGCTCCTGCTCACGGAGGTGAGCGTGCTGAGGTTGACGTAGCAGCGGCCTGCGATGTTCCCGGCGGCGTGGTGGCCCTCGATGTCGGCGACGCCCATCCAGGCCTGGCCGATGAAGTAGGTGCGGAACAGGGACCAGGTCGCCGGGGTCATCACGCTGGGCACGGCTTCACCGAAGTTGGAGCGGGTCCACAGGTAGTCGCCGGTCAGTGTGTCGTTCCAGGTCTCCTCCGCCCCGTCCGCGTCGGGCAGGGTGGTGACGGGACGGGCCTGAAGGAGCTGGAAACTCCCTTCGTGCAGGGCCCATTCGAGGTCCATGGGTGAGCCGTACAGCTCCTCCACCCGCACCGCGAGGCGGGTCAGTTCGGCCGACTGGTCGGGGCTGAGCGCGGGTCGGCGCCGCAGCTCGGCGGGTACCGGCCGCTCCAGCGTCCCGTCCGGTGCCGCGACGGTCATGACGGCCTTGTCGGCGACCTTGCCTCCCACCAGGAGCCCACTGGCCTTGTCGATGACCAGCGTGTCGGCGCTCGTGTGCCCGCCGACCACGGCCTCGCCCAGGCCCCAGGCCGCGTTGATGACGATCCGGTCCCGGGCGCCGGTCACCGGGTCTGCGGTGAAGGCGATTCCCGCGACGTCGGCGGCCACGAGCCGCTGCACGACCACCGCGATGGCCACCTCGTCGGCGGTGACGCCGTGGAGCCGCCGGTAGCCGATGGCGCGGGCGGTCCACAGTGACGCCCAGCAGGCGCGCACCGCGTCGACGAGCGCGGCGGCGCCCACCACGTTGAGGAACGTGTCGTGCTGCCCGGCGAAGGACAGGTCCGGTTGGTCCTCGGCGGTGGCGGAGGAGCGCACGGCCACCGCCATGTCCGGTCCGCCGAGGCGGGCGTGGTGGTCGTGCAGCGCGCTCATGACCTCTCCGGGGATGTCGAGTTCCGCGAAGAGTGCCATGGCCGTCTTCGCCGCGGTCTCCAGCGCCGCCGGGTCGGTCGGGTCCGCGCTCTCGACGACCGCCCGCATCCGTGCGTCGAGGCCGCTCACGGCCCGCCGATAGGCCTCGGTGGTGAGGCAGAAGCCGTCGGGGACCGGCAGTCCCGCGCCTGTCAGACGGGCCAGCGAGGCGCCCTTGCCTCCCATCACCTCCACGGCTGCCGAGGGGGCGCCCAACGCCAGGGCCAGCGGCACCGGGTCCTTCTCTTGTGCCAGGCTCATGACACCTTCTCCCTGTCAGCGCCCCGTGCCGGGCCGCTCTCCCTTGACGTGGCTCTGGACGAAGGCGTAGGCGAGATCGCCGATGGGTCTGCCCATCTTCCAGGACGCCTCGATCGCGGACTTGAAGTGCACGCCTCCCCACAGTCGGCTCAGGCCGCAGTCGTGTACGTAGTCGGACCAGGTCTTCCAGTTGAGTTCGAGGGTCTTCGCCGGCGTGATGCCCGGCTCGACGAACGAGCTGCCCTTGTCGAACCGGTAGGAGATGTCGACCTTCTCGGTGCCGTGGGTGAGCCGCCCCACCTGGGCGACCGCGGCGCACAACGCGGTGGAGCCGGAAGGGTATTCGGGATGGTCGGGTAGTTCCATGAAGGGCTGCCATTCGATGGCGGGGATGTCGTCGACGGTGCCCTTGCCGGGGCCTCCCCAGGCGGTCACGTGCTTCTTTCCGTAGACGTGGCGCACGGCCGTCGGCGGCCGGACGGCGTCGTAGCGGGCCTTGTTGTGCCATGCGGCGATGCCGCTGTCGTAGGCCGCGACATCGCCGGCGAACGAGGCGTGCACGTACTCGTCGAGGCCGAGGCCGTGGTTGACCGCCTCCGCGATGGTGGGGTAACCGACACCCAGGAACTTGTCGTTGAAGAACTGGGATTTCATCTTGCGCTCGTCGTTCAGCGCCGCCGACGCCGCCAGAACCTCGTCCACCTGCCTGCGGTAGGCGGCGCGGTCGTGGTGATCGCTGTTGCGCGGCGCGGGAACGGTGAACTGCTTGGGGTCCTTGTAGGAGTACGGCTCGGTGAAGCGCCACTGCGGCGTGACGAACTGCTGCACCGTGAAGATGCCGTTGCCCTTGGTCAGTACGGCGGGCTGCCAGCGCGAGGGATCGCGCAGCTCATAGGGGGTGTTGACCGGCTTGTACCCCGTGTAGTCCTGGTAGGGCTGCCGGTTGTAGGTACGGCCGGTGTCACCGAGCTGGTTGAGCCCGTCGTGGGCGCGCGCGGAGACGACCGCGTTGCCGGCGAGGTTGCCGAGGCCTACCGGGGTGGTCCTGTCCTCGCTGGTGTCCTCCGGGTCGAGACCCACCTTCTTCATCATCTCCCGCCAGCCGGCGCGGTTCTGCGGCAGCACGCTGTTGAGCACCCGGTAGGAGGCGTACATGATGGCGGTGTTCTTGTTGCGGTTCTTCGCCTCGTCCGCCGGGCGGCGGCCCAGGTTTGAGGAGACGCCGACGGCGGTCGCATGGTACGGCGCGATGGCGTCGAACCATCCGTTCGTCACCAGTGTGGTGACGCGCAGGACGAGAGGGGCGTCCACGCCGGTCTGGGACACGTACTTGCGCACCGCGGGGTTGATCTCGGGGTACAGGACCTCGAAGAAGACATTGCCGTTGTCGAGGTCGAAGCTCGTGGCGGCCTTCTGCCGCGAGGAGTTGCCGAACGTTGTCTCGACTGCCCCCATGGTGAGGCTCAGGGCGACGACCGCGGCAAGGGACGTCGCCGTGCGGGCTCTGGTGCGCCGGAGGAATGCTGTCATCGTGCGGCCTTTTCGTCAGAGGGAGATGTCCGCGCTGCGGCAGCGCGCGACGCAGGTCAGAGGGCCGCGGACAGGGACTCGGCCACCGCCTTGATCTTGTCCTGGTGGGAGTTGCTCTCCTCCAGGCTCAGCAGGGTCCGCTCGCCCTGGGGTGTGAGGGTGAAGCGCACCCGCATGAAGTGCCGGTCGGCGGGGTCCACGCCGATCTCGTAGGCGAAGGCCTGCTCGGGTTCGACCTCGACGATGCGGGCCGGTACGTCGCGCCCGCCGTCGAAGCGCAGCGTCATGGTCCCGCCGGGGCGCAGGTCGTCGATCTGCACGTCGGCGCCGGAGAACCACCGCTTCATGTGCTCGTCATACGTCAGGATCGCCCAGACCTTGTCGACGGGGGCGGCGATCATCAGCTTCTTGAGCATGCCGGAACTCTTTCTGTGGCGGGGACGGAAGGGGCGGTCAGAGCGACTCGGCGAGCTGCTTGATCCGGTAGAGGCTGGAGCTGCTCTCCTCGCTGCGCAGCAGCGTTCCGCCGTCGGTCTCGTTGAGCCGGAAGCGCAGGACCGTCCCGGCGCCGGGGTCGTCGTCCTCCGTCGCCAGGTCGGGGAAGATTCGGTACGCGAAGACCCGTTGCGGCTCCAGTTCCGTGATGCGCGCGTACATGGTGCTGCCCTGTCCGAAGCGATACGTCATCAGACCGCCGACGCGCAGGTCGTCGATCTCGTGGTCCGCCTCGGTGAACCACTTGGCGATGTGCTCGGGGTCGGTGATGGTCGCCCAGACGTCGGCGACGGGTGCCTCGACGAAGGTGTCCTCGGTTTCGACTACGTCCATGTCCGCTCTCCTGTCCTGCTGTCCTGGGCCGGGCGCCACGCCCAGCCAGTCGTGCACGGCCCGGGCCGTGTCCGCGACGTGGTCGCCCGCGATCATGGTGAAGTGGTCGCCCGGCACCACCGCCGCCGTGTGCGGCAGTTCCCACACGGCTGACGACTCCTCACCGAGGGGCGTGCCGTCGTACGCGTCACGAGCGCGTATGTGCAGCGTGGGGGTGAGCAGCCCGGCGGGTCTGAGATCGAGGTCGAAGTAACGGGCGCGTGCCGTGATCCACGCCTCCCCGTCCGTGCCCCGCCCGTACCGCTCGAGCAATGCCGCGTGCAGGGCGGCCGATCCGCTGGAGTCCGCGTCCGACAGCGACCAGGGGGTGTCGAGCAGGACCAGCGCCCGCGCCTGCCTGCCGGTGCGCTCCCATGCGGCGGCGACCGCGGCGGCGACGTAACCCCCGGAGGAGTGTCCGAGCAGCACCGGTGGTGTGTCGCCGACGATGTGTCGTGTCGCCTCCACGAGCGCGTCGGTCAGCGCCTGGGCGGTCGCGGGCAGCGGCTCACCGGGGCGGAAGCCCGGCAGCGTGACGGTGTGGACGTCGCCGAGCCCGTCCAGGGCGGCGGCGAGCCGGGTGTACTGGTGGGCCTCCGGCCGCCACACGAACGACGGGCAGCAGATGACCGGTGGACCGCCGCGGCCCGAGCGCAGCTTCAGCACCGCGGGCGGTACGCCGAGTCCGGCGGCGTCGGTGAACGCGGGCCGGAACGCCGCCAGTCCGGCCACAGCACGCTGAATCCCGGTGAACTCCCCGGCCCGGCAGGCCCGTTCGAACAGGGCCCCCAGTGACTCCGCACCGCCGTCGTCCCGCTCCGGCGTCGCCGTCGGGGCGGCATGGACGTCACCCATGCGCCCGACCAGGTGCGCGGCCAGATCCGCCACCGTCGGGTGCTCGAACGTCACCGTGGTGGGCAGCTCCAGCCCCGTGGCCGCCGACAGCAGCCGGATCAGTTCCACCGCCGCCATGGAGTCGAAGCCGAGGTCCAGGAACTCCCGTGCCACCTCCACGGGTTCCTCGGCAGGCAGGCCGAGCACGGCGGTCGCGCAGGAGCGCACCGCTTCCAGCACCGCGGCATGCCGGTCACCCTCGGGAAGCGCGGTCACCCGTTCGGCGAGGGCACCGGGCTCCGCGGTCGTGGTCGGCGGCGCGCCCATGACGGCCGGCGCCGTCTCCGAGTCCAGCCAGTATCGACGGCGCTGGAAGGCGTAGGTGGGCAGGTCCACGGGGATCGCCTCGACCTGGCCGCGCACCGCCTCCCAGTCCACGGTGACGCCGGCGGACCAGAGGCCGCCCACGGCGGCGAGGATCGACCGGTCGTCGGGGCGACCGTCGCGCAGTGTCGTCGCGACCGTGGTGCCCGCGGCCTCCGGCAGGGCGGCGAGCGTCGCCTCGACGGACGGCACCAGGACAGGATGGGGGCCCACCTCGAGGAACGCGGTCACGCCCTGGGCCCGCAGGGTCCGCACCCCGTCGGCGAAGCGGACGGTGCGCCGTACATGGGCGACCCAGTACTCCGGCGTGCACAGGTCAGCGGGGTCCGCGACCTGGCCCGTCACGTTCGACACGACCGGGAGGTCCGGCGGCCGGAAGCTCAGCGTCGCCAGAACGGCGGCGAAGTCACGCAGCATGGGCTCCATCAACGGCGAGTGGAAGGCGTGCGACACCCGCAGGCGACGTACCCGTCGCCCCTGCCCGCGCAAGATCTCGGCCAGCTGGGTCACGGCGTCCTCGGCGCCGGCCAGCGTCACCGAGGACGGGTCGTTGACCGCGGCCACGGCCACCGTGTCGACACCGTCGACGAGCTCCATCGCCTCCGCCTCGGTGGCCTGCACGGAGAACATCGCTCCCCCGGGCGGCAGGTCCTGCATCAACCGCCCGCGCGCCGCCACCATCCGGGCCGCGTCGGAGCGGGTCAGCACCCCGGCCACATGAGCGGCGGCGATCTCCCCGACCGAGTGCCCGGCCAGCGCCTGCGCGCGCACCCCCCAGGCCTCCAGCAGCCGGTACAGGGCCACTTCGACGGTGAACAGGGCGCACTGCGTGTACGCGGTCCGGGCGAGCGAGTCGGCCTGCGGTGTGCCGGGGTCCGCGAACACGACCTCCCGCAAGGGCTTTTCGAGCACACCGTCCCACTCCTGGCACAGCGCGTCGAACTCGGCGGCGAACACAGGCTGCGAGGCGTACAACCCGCGCCCCATGCCCAGGCGTTGGGCGCCCTGTCCGGCGAAGAGCAGCGCCAGTCTGGGGCGTTGGGTCACCACGCCCTGGACCACAGCGGCGTGCGGCGTCCCGTCGGCCAGGGCGCGCAGCGCGGCGATCGCCTCGTCGTGGCCGCCGGCCGTGACCACGGCGCGCTGGTCCAGCGGTGTCCGGGTCCGGGTCAGGGCCGCGGAGACGGCGGGCAGGGGGCAGTCACGCCGAACGTCAAGGAAGTGGGCCAACCGGTCGCCCTGGCCCCGCAGTCCGGTGGCGGAACGGCCGGAGACCGGCAAGGGCACGAGTGACCCACTGTCCGACCGTGCTGCGGATGCCGGCCGGTGCGACCGGACGGCGGGGGGTTCCTCGACGATGACGTGAGCGTTGGTCCCGCTGATGCCGAACGACGACACCCCGGCACGGCGGATCCGGTCCGCGCGCCGCCACGGCCGCGCCCGGGTGAGCAGACGGACGTCTCCGGCCGCCCAGTCCACCTCGTGCGACGGGGCATCGACGTGCAGTGTCCGCGGAAGGGTCTCGTGCCGCAACGCCATGACGGTCTTGATCACTCCGGCGACACCGGCGGCGGCCTGGGTGTGCCCGATGTTGGACTTGACCGAGCCGAGCCACAGCGGGCCCGCGGCGTCCCGCTCCGCGCCGTACGTCGCCAGGAGCGCCTGGGCCTCGATCGGGTCGCCGAGCGGGGTGCCGGTGCCGTGCGCCTCGACGGCGTCGACCTCCTCCGGTCGCAGTCCGGCGTCACGCAGCGCCGCCCGGATGACCCGCTGCTGCGAGGGTCCGTTGGGGGCGGTCAGGCCGTTCGACGCACCGTCCTGGTTGACCGCGGAACCGCCGATCAGCGCCAGCACCGGATGCCCGTTGCGCTCCGCGTCCGACAACCGCTCCAGCAACAGCAGCCCCGCGCCCTCGGAGAGTCCGGTGCCGTCGGCAGCCGCGGCGAACGCCTTGCAGCGAGAGTCCGAGGCGAGCGCGCCCTGGCGGGCGAAGTCGGCCAGCGCGGTGGGGTTGGCCATGACGGTGACGCCCCCGGCGAGCGCCATCGCACACTCGTGGGCACGCAGTGAGCGGACCGCCAGATGCAGCGCGACGAGCGACGCGGAGCACGCGGTGTCGACCGTGACGGCCGGGCCTTCCAGGCCGAGGGTGTAGGCGACGCGTCCCGACACCACGCTCAGGGCGTTGCCGGTGCTGAGGTAGCCGTCCACGCCGGGCGGCACCTCGCTCACCCCGGTGCCGTAGTCGTGGTACATCACGCCCGCGAAGACACCGGCTGGGGTTCCTCTGAGACTGCCCGGCGCGATGCGGGCTCGTTCGAACGCCTCCCAGGAGAGCTCCAGCATGATGCGCTGCTGCGGGTCCATGGCCAGGGCCTCGCGGGGCGAGATGCCGAAGAACCCCGCGTCGAAGCCGGCCGCGCCCTCGATGAACCCGCCCGGGAAGCCGCTCTTCCAGCCTCGGTCCGCAGGGGGCTCCCCGATGGCGTCGGCGCCGGTGGACACCAGCTCCCACAGGGACTCGGGCGAGTCGACGCCGCCGGGATAGCGGCAGGCCATGGCGACGACGGCCACCGGTTCGCTCGCCGCCGCCAGCAGGGCGGTGTTCTCCCGGCGCAGCCGTTCGTTCTCCGTCATCGCCGCGCGCAGCGCCTCGACGATCCGCTCGGATGCCGTCATCGTCGTCAGCCCGCCTCCCCCAGCGCCCGCGCCACGAGATCGTCGACGTCCATCGTGGCGACGGCGTTCTCCGCACCGGCGTCCGCGGCGGTGTCGTCCTCGGGTCGGGCGAGTCGCCGCAGCAGGTCCAACGCGCCGGAGGCGCGCAGCCGGTGCGGGGAGATGGCCGCCAGGAGGCGGGCGGCGTCGTCCTCGTCGCCGCTGTCGCCGCCGTCCGCAGCGTCGGGCAGCAGTCCCGCGGCGAGGTGCCGGGCGAGGGCGAGCGGCGTCGGCTGGTCGAACAGCAGGGTGGCGGGCAGCGCCAGCCCGGTGACGGCCTTGAGCCGGTTGCGCAGCGCCAACGAGGTCAGGGAGTCGAACCCCTGGTCGGTGAAGGGGACTTCGGCACCGATCGCGGTGGCGGAGGTGTGTCCCAGGGCCGCGGCGGCCAGGGTCGCCACGAACTCCACCAGTTCGCTCTCCCGGTCGGCCGCGGACAGCTCGCGCAGCCGCTGGAGCAAGGCGGTGAAGCCGGTGTCGGCCTCCACCGTGCGCCTTGCCGGGCGACGCACCAGGCTCCACAGCACGCCCGGCAGGATGCCGGTGCGGGCGAGCGCGCGCAGCGCCGGGAAGTTGAACCGGATGGGTGCGAGCACCGGTTCGCCGAGCGCGAGGGCCCGGTCGAACAGCCTCAAGCCGTCGGCGGCGGTCAGCGGGATCGTGGTGCCCTGGTTCATGCGGCGGCGCATGCCCTCGTCGAGGTGCGCCCGGATCTCGCTGTTCTGTTCCCACAGTCCCCAGGCGAGGGAGGTCGCGGGCAGTCCGTGCGCTCGGCGGTGCTGGGCGAGGGCGTCGACGTAGGCGTTGGCGGCCGCGTAGTTGGCCTGTCCGGGATTGCCGAACAAACCGGCTACCGAGGACGACATCACGAACATCGTCAGGTCCTGGTCGCGGGTCAGCTCGTGCAGATGGGTCACCGCGTCGACCTTGGGGCGCAGCACCCGCTCCAGCCGCTCGGCGTCGAGCGAGGCGATCACGCCGTCGTCGAGCACACCGGCGGTGTGGATGACGCCGGTGAGCGGCCGGTCGGCCGGGATCCCCGCCAGCACGGCGCGCAGGGACGGGCGGTCGGCCGCGTCGCAGGCGGCCACGGTGACGTCGGCGCCCCCCGCCGACAGTTCCGCGACGAGTGCGGCGGCGCCGGGGGTGTCGGTGCCGCGCCTGCTGGTCAGTACGAGCCGCCGGGCGCCCCGGGCCACGAGGTGACGGGCGAAGAGACCGCCGAGCATGCCGGTGCCGCCGACGATGAGCACGGTGCCCGAGGGATCCACGGCCGGCAGGCCGTCGGCCGGACCGGTGTCCGGGACGCGCAGGAAGCGGGGGGTGAGGGCGGTGCCGTCGCGCAGCGCGAGCTGGGGCTCCCCGGTCTCCACGGCGGTGTGGACGGCGTCGGCGAGCGCCGCGGTGGACGTGTCGCGGCCGTCGAGGTCCAGCAGCACGAACCGACCGGGATTCTCGGCCTGGGCGGACCGCATCAACCCCCACAGCGGAGCGCCGGCCAGGTCCTCGACGTCGTCGTCGGGCAGGGCCGCGATCGCGCCCCGCGTGACCAGCACCAGACGGGAGTTCTCGAAGCGTTCGTCGGCCAGCCACCGCTGTACGAGGTCCAGCAGGCCGGCACTGGCGTCGCGGGCCGCCGCTGCCCGGTCGTCGGCGCCGGTGGAGACCCACGGCAGGAGCAGCACCTCGGGGATGTCGGTGAGCGCCGCCGGATCGGCATGCGTGGGCAAACCGGCCGGCGGGCCCGGCAGGTCGCCGTGCCCGGTCAGACACGCCCAGCCCCGGGGCGGCGGCGCGGACGCCAGTGGCAGGGGCACCCACTCGACACGGAACAGGGACGTCTCCTCGCCCGCCGCGCCGGGCTGCAACTGGTTGGGGTCGACCGCCCGTACGACCAGGGACTCGGCCAGGGCCACCGGCCGGCCGGCCTCGTCCGCGACGCGCATGCGCACGGCCCCCGGCCCGGACGCCGGTCCCGTCGGTTGCAGGGCGACCCGCAGGGCGCGCGCCCCGGTGGCGTACAGCGACAACCCCGCCCAGCCGAACGGCAGGTACAGCTGCGCCCCCTTCAGGGTGTTCATGAGGCCGAGCGCGTGCTGGGCGGCGTCGAGGAGGGCGGGGTGCAGGCCGAAGCCGTCGGCGTCCCGCTCGCCGGGCAGGGCGACCTCGGCGAAGACCTCGTCGTCACGGCGCCAGGCGGACCGCAGGCCCTGGAACACGGGCCCGTAGTCGTAGCCGGACTCGGCGGTGGCGGCGTAGAAGCCGCTCAGGTCGATCGGTTCCACGCCCTTCGGGGGCCATTCCTCCAGGTCGAAGTCGGAGGCGGTGACCGTGCGGGTGAGTTCTCCCGTGGCGTGCCGGGTCCACTCCTCGTCGTCGGACGCGTCCTGGGGACGGGCGTGCACGGCAAGGGGGCGGCGGCCCGAGCCGTCCGGTTCGCCGATCCACACCTGAAGGTTGACCGCGCCCTTCTCCGGCAGGAACAGCGGCG
This sequence comes from Streptomyces malachitofuscus, assembly GCF_055571035.1. Classification (NCBI taxonomy): domain Bacteria; kingdom Bacillati; phylum Actinomycetota; class Actinomycetes; order Kitasatosporales; family Streptomycetaceae; genus Streptomyces; species Streptomyces malachitofuscus. Next base: position 66,168 of record NZ_JBVIGA010000035.1, read on the forward strand.
TTTCGAGGGTGAGTTCCTCCACGCGGCCGTATCCCACCTCGTCGCCGGCGCGGAGCGCCATGTCGGCGAAGGCGGTGCCGGGCAGGAGGGGGGAGCCGAGCACGGCATGGTCGGCGAGCCAGGGATGGGTCCGCAAGGAGACACGGCCGGTCAGGACGTGCTCCCCGGTGTGCGCCATGGGGACGGCCGCACCGAGCAGCGCGTGCTCGGCCGGGCTCAGTCCGGCCGCGGTCACGTCGCCGGCTCCGCCGCCCGAGTCGAGCCAGTACCGGCCGCGGTGGAAGGCGTACGTCGGCAGCTCGGTTCCAGGGGGGATCGCGGTGGGCAGGACAGCGCTCCAGTCCACCGGGAGGCCACCCGTGTGCGCCTCGGCCAGGGCGGTCAGCACGCGGCGCGGGCCACCCTGCTCGCGGCTCAGGGTGCCGACGACGTGGGCCTCGGTTCCGGCCTCCTCGGCTGCCGCCGCGATCGCGCCGACGAGCTGCGGGTGCGGGCTGACCTCGACGAACGACCGGTGCCCCGCTGCCAGGAGGGCGCGGACGGCGCCGTAGAACTCCACCGGTCGGCGCACGTTGGCGAACCAGTACTCCGCGTCGAGCTCGGCGGTGTCCAGAGGGCCGCCGGTGACCGTCGAGCAGAACGGCGTCGCGCTCGAACGGGGTGCGACGGGCCCCAGCAGTTCGACCAACCGGTCGCGCAGCGGGTCGATAATCGGGCAGTGCGAGGCGATGCTGCCGGACACGGTGCGGGTACGGACTCCGTCGGCCTCGCAGACGGCCACGAATTCTCCCAGGGCACCGTGCTCGCCGGCGACGGTCGTCGACCGCGGCCCGTTGATCCCGGCGAGCGACAGGCGCGTGTTCCAGGGCGTGAGACGGGCGACGGTCTGCTCGGCCGACAGGGCGACGGCGGCTATGCCTCCGCGGCCCGCGACCGATTGGGTGAACAGCCGGCTGCGCAGCGCGATGACCCGGGCGCCGTCCTGCAGGGACAGTCCGCCCGCGACGACGGCGGCGGCCACCTCTCCCTGGGAGTGGCCCACGACGGCGGCCGGTTTCACTCCGCACGCCTCCCACAGCCGGGCCAGAGACACCATCACGGCCCACAGCACCGGCTGGACGACGTCCATGCCGTCCAGGCCCGGGGCGCCCGGCCGCTGCCGCAGCACGTCCTCCAGCGACCAGTCCACCCACGGCGCCATCGCGTCGGCGCACTCGGCGATCCGCTGCGCGAACACCCCGGAGGTATCCAGGAGTTCGCGTGCCATGCCCGGCCACTGCGAGCCGAGCCCGGGGAAGACGAACACCGGGTTCTCGGTGCGGGGCACGACGCAGCCGGTCACCGCGTCGGCGGCCGCGTCCTCCTGGGCCAGCGCGTCCAGGGTGCGCACGGCGTCGTCGGGGCCCTTCGCCAGCACCACGGCGCGGTGCGCGAACGGGGTGCGGGTGGTGACCAGGGCGTGCCCGACCGAGGCCAGGCCGTCCCCGGCCTGGGCCACGGTCTCGCGCAGCCGGTCGGCCTGGCCGCGCAAGGCTGCCGGTGAGCGGGCGGAGATCACCAGCGGGACGATGTCACTGCGCAGCGCGGGCTCCGGCGGAGCCACGGGGGCTGTCGCACGGGCACGAGCCCGGTCGGGCGTCCGCACGCTGTCCGCCTCGGCCGGTTCGGGCGCCTGTTCCAGGATGACGTGGGCGTTGGTCCCGCTCATACCGAACGAGGAGACCCCGGCGCGGCGCGGACGGCCCGTGGCGGGCCACGGTCGCTGCTCGCGCAGTGGCTCGACCGCGCCGGACGACCAGTCCACGTGCGGGGTGGGTTCGTCGACGTGCAGAGTCTCGGGCAGGACACCGTGGCGCAGCGACATGACCGTCTTGATGACGCCGGCGATGCCCGCGGCGGCCTGGGTGTGGCCGATGTTGGACTTCACCGAGCCGATCCACAGGGGCGCCTGCTCGTCACGCTCACGGCCGTAGGTCGCCAACAGGGCCTGCGCCTCGATGGGGTCGCCGAGACGGGTGCCGGTGCCGTGCGCCTCGACGGCGTCGATCTGGGCCGGGGAGAGCCCGGCGGCGTCGAGGGCGTCACGGATGACCCGCTGCTGGGCCGGCCCGCTGGGGGCCATCAGCCCGTTGGAGGCGCCGTCCTGGTTGATCGCCGAGCCGCGCACCACGGCCAGCACCGGATGTCCGTTGCGCTCCGCGTCCGACAGCCGCTCCAGCAGCAGCACTCCGACGCCCTCGGCCATGCCCATGCCGTCGGCCGTCGCGGCGAACGCCTTGCACCGCCCGTCGGCGGCCAGGCCACCGCCGGCGCGGAACTCGGTGAACGCGAGCGGGCTGGGCAGCACGGTCGTACCGCCCACGAGCGCCAGGCGGCACTCGCCTCGCCGCAGGGCGTGCCCGGCGAGATGCAGCGCGACCAACGACGAGGAACAGGCCGTGTCGACCGTCACCGCGGGGCCTTCGAGGCCGAACACGTAGGCGATACGCCCCGAGGTCACGCTGGCCGACACACCGGTGGCGACGAAGCCCTGCACGTCCTCGGGCACGTGCCCGACCCCGGCGCCGTACTCCGAGGAAACAGCGCCGACGAAGACGCCGGTGCGTGAGCCGCGTAGAGCGGACGGAAGGATTCCCGCCCGTTCCAGGGCCTCCCAGGTCACTTCCAGCAGCAGCCGTTGCTGGGGGTCCATGGCCAGGGCCTCGCGCGGCGAGATCCCGAAGAACTCCGCGTCGAAGGAGCCCACGTCGGGTAGGAAGCCACCGCCCTGCACGGTGGAGATCCCTGCCGCCTCGGCCGCCGGACCGAAGAGTGCGTCGACATCCCAGCCTCGGTCGGTAGGAAAGCCCGATACGGCGTCCCGGCCCGCCGCCACCAGGTCCCACAGGCGTTCAGGCGAGTCGGCCCCGCCCGGGAAGCGACAGGCCATGCTCACGAGGGCCAGCGGCTCGCGGGCCGACTCCTCCAGCTCGGCCAGCCGCCGTCTGGTCTTGTGCAGGTCCGCCGTGGCCCACTTGAGGTACTCCCGCAGTTCCTGCTCACTGGCCACGGCTCGTGTCCCCCTCCGATGCGAGGTTGTGGCGGTTGTCGTGGCCTGGGCCCGCGAGTTCCTGATAAATGAACTCGAACATCTCTTCGTCGGACGCCTCTCGCAGCCGCTCGTCCACCGAGTGATCGCCACCGTCCACCGACGCGGGTTGCCACCGCCCGGCCAGAGCCCGCAGCCTCCGCGAGATGCCTGCCCGCTCGGAGGGCTCCAGGGTGAGTTCCTCCAACGTGGCTTCCAGTCGGCCGAGTTGCGCCTTCAGGGCATCGACCGGGTCGGCATCGTCCGGGAGCAGTGCGTCACGCAGGTGCGCCGCGAGCGCGGCCGGGGTGGGGTGGTCGAACACCAGCGTCGCCGCCAGCGCCAGTCCGGTGGCCGCGACCAGGCGGTTGCGCAGGTCGACCGCGGTCAGGGAGTCGAAACCGCTGTCGGTGAAGGCCCTGTCCGGGTCCACGCCGTCGGCACCGGTGTGGCCCAGCACGGCCGCGACATGGGAGCGCACCAGGTGCAGCAGTTCCGCGTCGCGGTCGTCGGTGCTCATCTCCGCCAGTCGCCCGCGGAGCCGTTCCGCGGTGACGCCCTCGGCCCGGTCGACCGACCTGTCGTCTTCTGTTCGCTGGACGGCACGGGCGGCGGGCAGGTCCTCCAGCAGGCGTCCCGGGCGCAGGGACGTCAGCAGCGGGACGAACCGGTCCCACTCGACGGACGCCACGGCGGTGTACGCCTCGTCGCGGGCGGCCACCCGCCGCAGGACCGACATGGCCCGACCCGGGTCCAGGAACCGCAGGCCACTGCGCGCCAGGCTCTCCTGGTCACCGGTGCCGAGGTCCCAGGGGCCCCAGGCCACCGAGGCGGCCCGCAGTCCCCGCGCCCGGCGCCGGGCCGCCACGGCGTCCTGGCGGGCGTTGGCGGCGGCGTACGCGCCGTGCAGGACGCTGCCCCACAGTCCCGCCACCGAGGAGAACAGGACGAAGGCGTCCAGCGCCGTGTCGGCGAACACCTCGTCCAGCAGCTCCGCGGCCACCGCCTTCGAGCGGAGCGTGGCGGTCAGTTCGTCCGCGGTGAGGTCGGTGAGCGCGGTCAGCTCCATCGTGCCCGCGGTGTGCACCACCGCGTCGACCGGGCCGATCCGGCGGACCAGGTCCGCAAGCGCCTCCCGTTCGTACAGGACACAGGGCTCCACCCGGACGCCGAGTGCGCGAAGGTCGTCGCGGTCCGCTGCGATGTCACCCGCCAGTACGACCTGCTCGGCTCCGTTGTCGGTCAACCAACGGCAGACAAGGGTGTCGCGGGCGTCGCCGTTGCCGGTGACCAGGACGGTGCCGGCCGGGTCCCACACGCCGTCCTCGGGCAGCCCCGCCCGGACCAGGCGGCGGGCGAGGACGCCCGAGCGGCGCACGCACAGTTCGTCCTCGCCGCCGGGTTCGGCGAGGATCGCGCGCACCCACCCCGAGACGCGCTCGTCCAGGGTCTCCGGGAGGTCCAGGAGGCCGCCCCACAAACGCGGGTGCTCCACCGCGGCGGTGCGGCCGAGCCCCCAGAGGGCGGCTTGCGCGGGGTCGGGTTCGGCGGTGTTCACGGCTTCTCGCGTCACGCACCACAAGGTGGTGTCCACGCTGTGCTCGGCGAGGGTGCGGATCAGGTCCAGTGTCTGGTGCAGGGGCGCGAGGGACAGCACTCCTCGGACGGCGCGGGTGTCAAGTCCGGTGACCACCTCCTCGACCGGCATGACGAGCAGCTCGTCGGCGGCCGTCAGGGCCGCCCGTACGGACTGTGCCCAGGGCTCGACAGCCGAGGCGGAGGGGACGGCCAGGATCCAGGTGCCCGGCAGGCCGCCGAGGGGCGTGACCGTCCGGGGCTTCCAGGTCGGGCGATAGCACCACCTTCCGGCGTCGTCCTCGGCGGTGTCGTCCGGTGCCGGTTCGAGCCAGTAGCGCCGACGTTGGAAGGGGTAGGTGGGCAGGTCCACGGGGGAGGCGGCGGCCGGGAGCATGGCGTCCCAGTCGACGGGTGTACCCGCGGTCCACAGGGTGGCCAGCGCGCTGAGCAGCGCCTCCGGTTCGGGCCGGTCCTTGCGCAGGGTCGGTACGGCGATCAGGTCGGGGCCTGTCTCCTGGATCAGGCCGGGTCCGATCTCCAGGAAACGGCCCACCCCCAGCTCCCGCATCGCAGCGACCCCGTCAGCGAACCGCACCGGCCGCCGCACATGCTCCGCCCAGTACTCCGGCGAACACAGCAAACCCTCATCCGCCACCCGCCCCGACACATTCGACACCACCGCCATCCGCGGCGGACGGAACCCCAACCCCGCAAGCTCCCGACGGAACTCCG
>NZ_JBVIGA010000036.1:0-69781 GCF_055571035.1 Streptomyces malachitofuscus
CATGAAGCTTGATGGTCACGGCCGCGATCCTCTCACGCCTGGCCCACGGGCCGTCCGCTCCCGACCCCGGTGAACCTTTCCGGTCACAGCACTAGACGGCAGCGACTGGAAGCAGCGACGCGGGGAAACTGGACCCTCTTCGCGTGACAGGTGGCCGCAGGGCTTGATCAAGTTCCGTAGATGTCCGGGTTGTCCGGCCCGCTGGTCCGCGTCGTCCCGTGGTCCCCGGGGGCTCTCGTCGGCGCACCGGCGTCGCGCACGGAGACATGGCCATTGTGGCGGATGCGAACCCGTGCGCGGACGGCGTCTATGAATCCGTTGTGGTGATAGCGCTTGCCGGACACATGCTGGTCCACGATCGGTCGACGTAGGAAAGACAAGCCCCCCGGCTTGCGGGCCCGAAAACAGGTGACCATCCGCGCGGAATGTCTACGAGATCCGGCCACAGTGCGTGCTGATTCTCGGCATTCACGACCACAACGTGCATCAGTGGTTCAGCATCGAACGGGTTTCCGCTCATCATGCGGCTCGCTCCGTGGTGGGAGACGGTTCGGAGTTGATGCGTTCGGCGGTGGGACAGAGCCCGCTCGGCATCGTAGAGATTAGGCGCCAATGGTGACTGATGTGTCGACGGAGATTCGAACACTCGAACAGTGCTCTGTCAAGGTGGTCGCGGCCGGCGGGGTGCCTACGGTGACCGTTCATTTTTCAGACCTCTGTCGTTCAGGTCGGGTTGCCTCCTTCTTGTGGTGGTGGTGTGTATCTGGATCACTGAGATTCCTGCGCGCCGTAGCTGTCCAGCTCCCGTGTTTGTACCACTGCGGCAACCACTTTCTCTCATCAGGGCTTCCCTTGCTGTCCTACGTTCACAACAAGATCTCGGCAAGTGCCGGAGATAGGGAAAGAGGGCCAAGTTGCAAGAGCAAGATTCTCACGTAGATGCGAGCGGATTGCGTTACTCGGAGCAACTCGACGCCCACGGACTCCAGATCGTCATAGATCGCAACAAAGGGCGTTGCGTCATTGCGGCAAGGTCATTCGATCCCGGCCAGACGGTAGTGGTCGGAGACGTCGAACGGATCGTTCCGGCCCGGACGAACCACTCGTTCCAAGTCGGATGGGACAGACATGTGGATCTGACGTCTCCAGCCCGGGACATCAATCACTCCTGTAATCCGAATACCGGCATCCGTGACAACGACCTCGGTGGATTCGACTTCGTCGCGCTCCGGGAGATACTCCCGTCGGAAGAGATCACCTGGGACTACGAGACGAGCGAGTATGTCAGTATCGCCGTCTCCAGGTGTCTCTGCGGTGAAACCCAGTGCCGGTCGGTGATACGCGGATTCGAGTACCGGCGCAGTGATCAATCCTGGCGTCCCACTCACCTGGCCGGCTATCTGCGCGAAGAGCAGCGCCCTCCGGCGCCGTCGGCCTTCACCGCCATGTACCGTCCGGATGGCGGTACTCCCTTGCCTGGGGCGTCTGATGGCCGGTGATCAGGTCGTGATCCACGGGTACCGAGTCGAATGTGCCGAAGTCGCCGACGAGCTCACCGGTCATCCAGGAGTCGCGCAGGCCTATGTGCTGACCGGACGGGACGCACGGGGCGAGGCCTGCCTCATCGCCTACATTGCGCCGAGTGACCGTCGCCGCGTCCCACGGCCGGCCGAACTGACCTCTCATCTGCAAGAGCGGTTGCACGTGCCGGTGACACCGCAGGAGTATGTGGTCCTCCACGCACTGCCGACGACCGGCGACGGGGAGGTGGACACGGCCGCGTTGTCGCACTTGTCACGGCTGGAACGGCAAGCCTTCCGGCCGTACACAGCACCACGGACCGGGACCGAGCGAGTGCTGGCGGACATCTTCCGTGAGGCAGTCGGCATCGACCGCGTCGGGATCCAGGATGATCCGTTCGAACTCGGTGAACACCCCCCGACAGCATTGCGTGTGATCTCCGGGATCAGGTCCGAGTTCGGTATCGACCTCCCGCTCCGAGACCTGTTGCGGCATCGAACCCTCTCCGAACTCGCCGACTGGCTGGACTCGGCGCGGCGCGACCCGGTCGGATTGCCTTCGTATCCGGTCCCCGAGCCCGACGACACCGACGCCCGAAACCCGATGTCTCTCCAGCAGGAGCAGATCTGGTTCCTGCAGCGGTTCGCTCCGGACAGCATTGCCTATCAGGCGCAGACGACGATCCGTATCGTCGGTGCTTTCGATCTCGACCTGCTCGATCGCGTCATCACGGAGATCAGTCGGCGGCACGAGATACTACGCACCACCTACTCGGAGGCAGACGGCGAACCGAGGCAGGTCGTGCACCCGCCGCGACCGGTGCACGCGGCGCGGCGGGACATCAGGGACGTCCGTGAAGGACAGCACGCACTTCTGGACCGGATCGTGGCCGAGGAGTTGCGCAAGCCCTTTGACGCAGAGCGTCTGCCGCTGATGCGCTGGACTGTGGTGCAACTGTCGGCCGAGGAGCACGAACTCATCCTGGTGGAGAGCCACCTGCTGCACGACGGATGGTCGTTCGCGCTATTGATGCGCGAGTTCAAGACGCTGTACAACGCGTTCGCCGAAGGTGTTGATCCCTCCCTGGAGGAACCGGACGTCCAGTACCGGGATTTCGCGCGCTGGCAGCGCGCGGCGCTGGATACTCCGTCCATGGGGGCGCAACTCGCTTACTGGCAGGACCAGTTCAGGTGCCCTCCGCCCCTGTTGGAGCTGCCGCTGGATCATCCGAGGCCCGCAGTCCAGAGTTTCCGCGGGGAGACTCTGCGGGTGGACCTGCCCCCCGAGTTGCCGACCGCGCTGCGCGCGTTCTGCCGCGCTCACCGGGTGACGCTGTTGAGCGCCGTGCTCGCGGCCTTCTACGCGCTTCTGTACCGCTACACCGGGCAGCGGGACATCTGCGTGGGGTCGTCGTTCGCCAGTCGGCAGGTACCGAGGACCGAGAACCTTGTCGGCATGCTCGTGAACACCGTGCTGCTGCGGTGCGACATCGACGCCACCCTGGGCTTCGAGGACCTGGTGAAGAAGGTGCACGGCGTCGTGCAGGACGCAACGGCGAACGACTTGCTGCCGTTCCCTGAACTGGTCAGGGCGCTCAACCCCGACCGGGAGCCCGGCCGCAGCCCGCTGACCGACGTCTTCTTCAGCGTCGACGACTCCCCGATGCCCGACCTCGACCTTGCCGGAGCGACCGGGACGATCTTCGAGCACGGGAACGGGTCGGCGAAGACGGACCTGAACATTGTGGTGATCCCGCACGCGGAGAGGCAGGGTGCCGACGCCGAACTGACCGACGGCCGGATCACCATGCTCTGGGAGTACGCCATCGACCTGTTCGACTCCGCGACCGTGCAACGGATGGCTGACGGTTTCCTGCGGCTGCTGGCTGATGCGATCGTCAGACCCACGGCACCGCTGTTCACGCTGGCCCTGCTCAGCAGGCAAGAACGTGCAATGGTCCTGGACGACTGGAATCGCGAACGTCACCGCCCGGCCGACGACGCCCCGCTCGTCCATGAAGCCGTCCGGGCGCAGGCCCGAAGCACACCGGACGCCGTGGCCATCCGTGACGGTGCCCGAGCGGTCAGCTACGCAGAGCTGATTGAGCAGGCGGACTCGCTGGCCGGCGTGCTTCGCGCACGTGGTGTCCTCCCGCAGACAGTGGTGGGTGTCTGTCTGCCACGTGGCGCTGATCTGGTGATCGCCGAACTGGCCGCCCTTTTCGCCGGAGCGGTCTATCTGCCCCTCGACCCGGAGAATCCGCCGGCCCGCCTGGCCGACCAGTACACCGCAGCCGGCGCGGTGCTCGTCGTCACCGACAGCGTGAGGGCGGAGCGCCTTCCTCGTGACCTTCCGCAGCTGTCGATGGACAGGCTGCCGGACGCCGGCGACGCGAGGAACTCCCCTCCCGCGCATCCTGCGACGGGCACCGACCTCGCCTACTTCATCGCGACATCGGGTTCAACCGGCCGGCCCAAGATCGTGATGGTCGAACACCGGTCGCTCTCCAGCGCGGTCCTCTGGCGTTGCCGGCGCTGCCACCTTGGACCGGCGGACCGGATTGCCCAGGTCGCCTCCCCCGGGTTCGACACCTCCGTGATGGACATCTGGCCCACTTTGGTCTCCGGCGCGACTCTGTACGTGCCCGACCAGGACACGCGGCTGGATCCCGAACGCCTGCGCTCGTGGCTGGCCGACGAGAGGATCACGGTCACCGAGCTGCCGACGGCGCTGGCCGAACGTGTGCTGGAGCTGACCTGGCCGACCGAGCCGGCCCTTCGAGAGCTGATTACCGGCGGTGACCGGCTTCGCGTCCGGCCGGCTGCCGACGTGCCGTTCCGGGTGCTCAACGAGTACGGCCCGACAGAGATCACGGCGACCGCGACGGCCGGGCACATCGAACCCGCCGGAACCGTGGACGGGCCGCCCGACATCGGACACCCGATCACTGGCGTCAGCGCGTACATATTGGACGCATGGAGGCAACCGGTGCCGCCCGGCGCGACCGGTGAGCTCTGGATCGGCGGCGTCGGTGTAGCGCGGGGCTACCACGGCGCGCCGGGCCTCACGGCGGACCGCTTCGTCCCCGACCCGTTCTCCGACGTCCCAGGGCGGCGCATGTACCGCACCGGCGACCTCGCCAGGTATCTTCCGAACGGGCGGATCGCCTTCTTGGGCCGCCGGGACCGCCAGATCAAACTGCGTGGCTACCGAATCGAACCGGCCGAGATCGTTGAGGTCCTGCGCGCCCACCCCGCAGTCACCGATGCAGTCGTACTGGCCACCACCGGCGCGGCAGGACAGGGGGAGAAGCGTCTCGTCGCCTACCTCGAGGCGGACGACCAGCCGGCGCTGCGACAGCAGGTGCGTGAGCATCTCGCCGGCCGCCTGCCGCGTTACATGATCCCCAGCGACTTCGTGGTGCTGGAGTCCTTGCCGCTCAACCGGAACGGGAAGGTGGACGAGCGTGCTTTGCCTGCTCCCGGGCCGATCGAGCCGGATCCCGGATTCCGGTCACCGAGGACCGATACGGAACGCTGGCTCGCCCACGCCTGGTGCACCGTGCTGGGCCTGGAGCAAGTCGGCCTCGACGACAATTTCTTCGACATCGGCGGGCACTCGCTGCTCCTGGCCGCGGTGCAGCGAGCGCTGGCCGAGCGGGGTCACGACCTGTCGATCGTGACGTTCTTCGAGTACACCACGATCCACCACTTGGCCAGGTACCTGGATGATCGCGGAGTCGCCGCCGGCAGGGATGCCGATGACTCCGGTCGAACGGTACGGCGAGGTGCTGGTCGCGCTCGCCTGGACCGACGCCGCGCGGTGTTGCGATCGGCTGAGTCAACGCATGCCCGTGACGCCACCGGAAGGGACGCGTGACCTCGCCGTCGCGCCGACGGCGACGACGTCCAGGCGGTCGGACCGTGGCCCTGAGGTGGACAGGAGGCCGTTGACCGTCTGGGCCTCGTCGCACCCGGCATCCCGCTCTGCTCGGTGAGGCGGTCGCCGGTCCGTGAGGGCGACGGTCAGGCGGAGCGGCAACGTGTCGGACGGACCGCGGTGGTGAGCTCCCCCGGCCCCCCGTCACCCGCTCCACCACCGGCATGATGCAGCGAGCATCGCGATCGGACGACGCGCCCAGGGCCATCCCATCCGGCGACGGACGGCGCTGCCCCGTGCCCGCCAGAGCGATGTGCACGGGCATCGGACCGCCCAGGCCGGACCGGCTGCTCCCGGACGTGCGGGATCCCGCCCCCGTCTTCCCGGACCACGGACACGTCCGAGCAGCCGGACGCGGAGCGAACGCGGGCAACCAGGACACCCAACACCGTTCGGGATGCCCGCAGCGAGCAGGCGTGGGTCCAGGACTCACGCCTGCTCACTGACTAGGAACGATCCTCGGGGAACGTGTCTGCCTCACCGGCTGCGCCAGCCGAATCGGGCGGCTCCTCTGCACTGTGGTGGAGGACATTGCGGAGCTTGGGAATGGCTGAGAACAAAGGAGGCAGGAAACTCGCGGCGTTGAGTCCGGCGGCGACCCAGAAAACCGCCCGTAGCCCGATGGAGTCGACAAGCAGCCCTCCGCCCGCCGCGCCCAGCGGGATGACGCCCCAGGTGGCGAACCGGAAGACGGAGTTCATCCGCCCCAACAGGTGCGGCGGAGTGACGGCCTGACACAGGCTGACCTGCAGTACGTTAAAGACCAGTGCACCGAGATAGGCGACGAACATCCCCAACGCGAACGTCACGGGACCGACGGACATCGGTAGGATCGCCGAGCCCGCGGTGAACAGCACGATGGAAACCATGAAGGCGGTTCCGGTGCCGAAGCGGCGTGCGAAGGGTTCGGCGACGAGCGCCCCGACGACACCGCCGCCGTTGCCGACGGCCAGCGCGACTCCGATCACCACGGGATCCATGGACAGCACCTCGGAGGCGTAGACCACCTGCAGGGCGAGGATGATCGCGGACGCCAGTTCGGCAAGGGTGGCACACAGCAACAGCGGGCGCATCAGCGGATGGCCGAAGACGAAGCGCACACCCTCGCGGATGTCCTGACGGAGGCTGTTCCGCCCGGTCGGCCGGTTCACCTGTGCCGGCTTGCGGATACGCAGGACGAAGTACGCCGACCACAGGTACGTCACAGCGTCGGCCAGCACCGAGAGTGGGGCGGTGAGCCACTGCACCAGCAGCCCACCGAGGGCCGGGCTGCCGATCTGCGAGACCGAACGGGACAGTTCCAGCTTCCCGTTGGCGTCGATGAGGCGGTCCTCAGCGACCAGTGCGGGCAGGACCGACAATTGCGCCACGTCGTAGAACAGCGCGCCCAAGCCGATGAGGAACGTTACGGCATACAGCAGCGGCATACTGAGGACGTCCAGGGCCATCGCGACCGGCACGGCGAGCAGTGCTACTGCCCGTGTCACGTCGGCTCCCACCATCACCGCGCGGAGCGGCATTCGTTCCACCCAGACGCCGGCGGGCAGACCGATCAGCAGGATCGGCAGGTACTCGACGGCCCACAGCACTCCGATCTCGAAGGGCGAGGCGTCGAGGAGAAGCAGCGCCACGAGTGGCAGGGCCAGCAGCGTGATGCCTGTACCGAACAGGCTGGTGGTCTGGGACATCCAGAGATTGCGGTAGTCGGCGGCACCCCACAGGCTCCGGCGCAGTCTCGATCGCCATCCAGGGCGCCGCTCAGCGGTCGTCTTGGGCATGGATGTCCTTCGTCGTGGTCAGTGAGGTCCCGCCGACCTCTCCACGCTCACCGACAGCAGGTCCGCCACCGCGCGCTCGATCGAGGGCGGGCGCTTCCGTTGTCAGCACATGCTGCGCATCCGCTCCGCTCGGACGCGACCTCGCGGAAAATAAGAGGACTTTCGCCGAGCCGAGTTTCCGTGTGCAGGGAGGGCTGGGCCTGGCCGCATTCGCGCTGAGTGACCCGCATGACCCTGAGTGCGAGTGAGCACAATAAGATTGCACGGGTCGCACATTTGTCAAGCCGTGAAGCCAAGTCCTGCTTCTTGCTGTGCAGTTCGCCACCACGGTCAGGGTGTCGCTTTTGTTTGGCCCATGGTCAATTACTCCGCCGGAATCCCTTGCCGCCTCATCCAATTGGCCTGTTGTTCACTTCCTCGGGGATTGCATGGACGCGTTATTGGCCTTCAATGGGCGCCGTCCTGCACAGTTCGCGGGTAATTGCCTGCTCGGCGTCACTGCCGTCGCGCCGGCGTCCCGATCCCTTTCGACCGGAGGCCGAGGTTGGGTACCGAAGACGTTGACGACAGCGGTTTCGTCGCCGTTACGGCCATGGCCGGTCGTTTCCCGGGAGCCCCGGACGTCGAGACCTTCTGGGACAACCTCTGCAACGGCCGGGAGTCGGTGTCGGTGCTGACCGACCAACTGCCGACCGCAGACGGGCATGTGCCGTCCTACGGGCTGCTGAGCGATGCGGAATGCTTCGACGCCGAGTACTTCGACTACTCGCCCGAGGACGCCCTGATCACGGATCCGCAGCACCGGCTGCTTCTGGAGTGTGCCCACGAGGTCCTCGAACGCTCAGGTCACGGCGGCCCGGAGCGCCTGCCGACCGGCGTGTTCGTCGGCGGGTCGGTCAGTGACCACGCAGCCCTCGTCAGGGCCTGGGCGCACACTCGGGGTATCCCCATCCCGGAGACCCGCATCCAGCAGGGGAACGACGTCGACTTCCTTGCCACACGCATCGCCTACAAGCTGGGCCTGACCGGTCCTGCCATGACCGTTCAGTCAGCCTGCTCCTCGTCGTTGGTGGCAGTGCACGTCGCCATCGGTTCGCTGCTCGCGGGCGACTGCGCGATGGCGGTCGCCGGTGGCGCATCGGTGCTGGCCGCGATTCCGGAACTGCGACACGATCCGGACGACATCTTCGCCGATGACGGACGGTGCCGTCCGTTCGACGCGCACGGTCGTGGCACCGTACGGGCGAGCGCGGTGGGGCTGGTGGTACTGCGTCCGCTCGACGAGGCGCTGGCCGACGGTGACCACGTGCACGCGGTGATCCGCGGTACTGCGGTGAACAACGACGGCCGGCGCAAGATGGGTTTCCACGTGCCGAGCGTGGCCGGACCCGCCGGCGCCGCCCGCGCTGCTCAACTGGTGGCCGGTGTCGCTGCCGACGAGATCGGCTACGTCGAAGCACACGGAACCGGCACCCCGCTCGGTGACCCGGTCGAGGTCGCCGGCCTGACCAAGGCGTTCCGCCAGACCACGGACCGGACGGCGTACTGCCGGATCGGATCACTCAAGGCCAACATCGGCCACACGGACGCCGCAGCGGGCATCGTGGGACTGATCAAGACAGTGCTCTGCGTGGAGCATGGTGTGATCCCCGCCAGCCTGAACTTCAGCGAACCGAACCCGGCGATCGACTTCGCATCTTCCCCGTTCGTCGTCAACGACCAAACCGTCCCGTGGGAGTCCGCAGGGCTGCCCCGGATAGGCGCCACGAACGTGATCGCGTTCGGCGGTACCAACGCACATGCCGTGGTCGCCGAGCCGCCGCCGGCGCTCCCGACCACTCCGGGGCGCCGCGACCACCTGCTGGTCCTCTCCGCGCGGACGCGCCCCGCGCTCCGGAACGTCGCTCGCCGTCTGGCCGACCATCTCGAGCGGTTCCCGGAAGCCGACCTCGCCGACGTCGCATGGACCCTGCAAACGGGCCGGGCGATGCATTCCGAGCGCCGCTATGTGGTCGCCGCGGACGCGGCCGAGGCTGTCGAGGCCCTCCGGGCAGGCTCGCCGGGAGGGACGGACGGGGGCCGCGAACACCTCGAGCACATGGTGTTCCTCTTCGGCCGGCCCCGTGAGGACCGCCTGGGCTCCGTCGCTGCGATCCACGCCACAGAGGACGTGTTCCGCGTCCACCTGGACGAGATCGCCGAGGCTGCTCATCCGCATCTCGGCCACGACCTCCGCCGGGCGCTGCTCGACGCCGCAGAGCCCGCAGAACCCGCAGCGCACCTCGCCGTGCAGTACGCGACGGCAAAACTGCTGATGTCCTGGGGGCTGCGTCCCACCGCCGTTGCCGGGCAGGGGCTCGGTGCCCGCTGTGCGGCGGCCGTCGCTGCGGACCTGAACCCCGCCGATACCGCTCGACTGTTCCTGGGGATCATCGAAGCCGACGCGGATGCCTGCGCCGGGGTACCGGCGCAGCAGGGCCGGCCCCTGCTCTGCGACGTCCCGGCGGTGCTGGAAGGCATGCCGGGTCAGATCGTCGTGCACATCGGGGCGGAGCGGACGGCAGAGCCTGCCACCGCCGGCGAGCCGGTGTCCGTCGACGTCCTGGACACGCCCGGCCGGTCACCGGCCGGTTCCCGGGCGCTTCTCGCCGCCGTCGGCCGGCTCTGGGCAGCGGGGGCAGCGGTCGATTTCGCGGCCCTGAACGTGGGCGGGCGGCGGCGCGTCAGCCTGCCCACCTATCCGTTCGAGCGGCGTCCCCATCTCGTACCTCACCCGACACCTCACCACCCGATTTCCCTGACCTATGGAGAGCAACTCTCGTGAACGACATCGAGCGGGCGAACGACATCGAGCGAGCCATCCGATCCATGCTGGCCGCCGACCTCTTCGTCGAGGTGCCGGAGGACCGGATGAACCCTGACGACCTGCTGCGTGGCGACTTCGGGCTGGACTCCCTCGGCTTCGTCGAGCTGAGGGTCCTGTGCGAGAACACATTCGGCATCACCATCTCCGACGACGAGTTCACCCCGGAGAACTTCACCAGCATTCGCGCCGTCGCCGACCTCGTCCGCACCCTGCAGAAGAGTTCCCCGGCCGCCGCCGGCGACTGAACGACCGGACGTCTACGGCCCCGCCCAGCACCGCCGAGAGGACACACACCCATGTCAGCCGTTGATGTGATCGGGCTTCCCGAGCACGAATCGACTAGGCCCTGGTTCGACCGCGATGTTCAGTTCGACCACTACGGAGCGCAGCGAGTGCCGTTCGGGTGCACCGGGGCACGTGGGATCGTCCAGCACTTCGTCGAGCTGACGGGCAGTGATGCGGGACGCGCCTTCGATGTGCTGGACGCCAGTGGCGGGTACGGCTCCGCCTGCCTGGGGGCGGGTTCGGACGTGATCGCCGAGGCCCTGTCGTCCGCGGTCCGCGAGGCCGGATACGTCACCGACGAGGTTGCCTCGTCGGAGCGTTCGCTGCTCCTGGAACGGCTGTTCGGCGCCGGCGGGCTTTTTGCCGACCGGTTCCCGGCGGCGGACTACCGTGTCAGCGGTCGCAACTCGGGGTCGGAGGGTATGGAACTCGCCCTGCGGCTTGTCCTGGAGTCGCGGTTCGACCATCGCAAGCTGCGATGTGTTCCAGGCGCCGAGCAGCGCGACGTCGTGCTCGGTTTCGAGGGGGCGTGGCACGGCTGGACGCATGGACTGCTCCCGCTGATCAACCGCCGCCACTACCGGGTCGGTCTGCCGACGGTCGCCCCCGAACAGTTCGGCTTCCGCACCGACCACATTCCTTTCGGTGACCTCGACGCGGCTCGGGAGTGGTTCGACCGCAACGCGCAGAAGGTCTTGGCGGTCGTGGTCGAGCCGATCCAGGGCGACGCAGGCATCCTGGTGCCCGAGCACGGCTATCTGCGGGAGCTGGCCGCGCTTGCCAAGCGCAGTGGCGCGTTGCTGGTGGCGGACGAGGTGCTGACCTTTGCCAAGACCGGCCGTTTCTTTGCGATGACCGATGCGTCGGGCCCGATCCCCACCGACATCACCGTGATCGGCAAGAGCCTGGGCATGGGGGCGCTGTCCACCTCGATGGTGATCGCGCGCCGGGAGCTGGGCGTGCGCCCCACAGGCACCGTGTCGACTTCCGACCTGCGCCCTCTCACCTGCGCCGTGATCCGGGCCGGACTTGAGCACATCGTCGCGGAAGGGCTCGTGGAGCGTGCAGGACAGGTGGGGGAACACCTGGGCCGCCTGTTGCGCGACCAGGTTGTGGCCGAGTTCCCCGACCTCTACCGGGAAGCCCGCGGCGTGGGCTTGATGCACGGCATCGAGCTGACCGAATTCGCCGCCGCCCGCATCGGCGACTTGCGAAACTGCATGATCCGCAACGGTGTGTACGTGGAGTTCATGTCCGGGGCCGGCCGACGTTCGCGTGGCCTGCGGTACGTGAACGCGACCATGCGGGTGGCTCCACCGCTCGTGGCGACCGCGAACGACGCGGAAACGATCGCCACTCGACTGGCAGGCGGCTCGCGCGCCCTGCGGGAGCTCGCATGACGGCCGCACCGTCGGCGCAGGCGAGTGCACGGCTGCTGGCGGTCCGCCGTCGTGTCGAGCACGTCGACACAGACGCGTCCGGCGTCGTGCACTTCACCCGGTACCCCGTCTGGCAGGAATCCGCACTGCTGGAGAACCTCGAACGACTCGGTGTCGGCCTCGGCGTACTGGCGAGCGACGGTTTCGACCTCGTCGTCGTGGAGGCGACGACGCGCTACCGCTCCCCGGCGCGCTATCCCGAGGAACTGAGCCTTGAACCCGTCGTCGGATACCTCGGTGCCGCGCGGGTCCGCATCGACACGACGATCCGGCGGAGCGCGGACGGCGTCGAGCTCGCCGTCGGCTCCCTCTCCGTGGCACTGACCGATCGCGTGACCGGGGCACCCCGTGCGCTGCCCCCCGCCCTGTACACCGTCCTCGAGGAGACCCGCACCGATGTCCGCCGTTGAACCTGATGCCATGACCGACCAGGGCAGAAGCATGGGTTTCACCGAAATCAAGAGCTGGTTGCGACACCGACACCCCATGCTCTACCTCGACCGCGTACTGGACTACGAGCCAGGTGTACGGCTGGTCAGCAGGCTCTCGGTGTCGGCTCAGATGGACGCGATCGCGGGGCACTTCCCGGAACGCGCGATCTTCCCTGCCAGTCATCTGAGTCAGGCGTTCGCCCAGTCCGGGATCATCTTGTTCCAGCTCAGCACCTCGCTGCTCGCTGACGACGAACTCACTCTGGTCGGTGCGATGAACTCACGGTTCTTCCGGGTCGTCGTCCCCGGTGACACCGTCACCATCACTGTCTCGGCCGACCGCCTCGTGGGCGGTACGACCTTCTTCTTCTCCGGCCGTGCGGTCGTGGACTCCACGACCGTGGCGGCCTTCCGGTCAAACCTGGTGCGGCGCAAGGCCGCCGACATGGAGCCCCAGTGGTGGTGAGTGACCCGGGTGGCGACACCGGCGCTCTGGTCACCGGGATGGCCTGGACCACGGCGCTGGGATCCGACCTGGACGAGGTGTGGCAGGCGTTGCTGTCGGGAGCGACCGGAGTGGTGCCGGTGCCGAGCCCGCATCCGCTGCGCAACAACGGCGCGGCGGTTCTGCGGGACCTCCCCATGGACCTGGACCCAGCGCAGCGCCAGTACGAGGTCGGTACGCGTACGCTGCAGGCCGCGGTCGTCGACGCCAGGCTCGATGTCACCGACCCGCGTCTGCGGCTCGTGGTGGGCACGAGCTACGGATCGCACCTGGATATCCCCGGTGACCGGCTGGACCGGTGGGGCGAGTCGCTCGCAGAAGGGCTGGGCTTGGCACGCCGCCCGATGATGGTGAGTACGGCCTGCTCGGCAGCCTCCGACGCCGTCCTGGTCGGTGCCGCGCTGATCGCCGAAGGAGAGGAGGACATCTGCGTCGTGGGCGGTGTGGACGTGCTGACCCCGGCCAAGCGCCTCGGGCACTCCTCGCTGGGCACCATGTCACCCACCGCGTTGCGCGCCTTCGACGACAGCCACGACGGCACGATCCTCGGTGAGGGCGCGGCATTCCTCGTGCTGGAGCGTGCCCGTTCCGCCCAGGCGCGCGGAGCCCGTGTGCGTGGCCGACTGTCCGGCACCGGCTCGGCCAACGACGCAGCCGGTCCGACGGCCCCCGACCCGAGTGGCGACACCGTCGTGCGAGCGGTGACCTCCGCGCTCACCGCGGCCGGCCGCAGCGTCGGCGACGTGGGTGTACTGAATGCCCACGGTTCGGGCACCCCGGTCAACGACCACGTCGAGAGCCGCGGCCTCGCGCGTACGTTCACCAACGGGACGACACCCGTCGTGTTCGCGACCAAGGGTGCCTTCGGTCACACGCTGGGTGCCACCGGGGCGCTGGAGGCCGTCGCCGTGTTGCTGGCCCTGCGGGACCAGCAGGTGCCGCCGGTGCCCGGACTGAACACCGTGATGCAGGGCTTTCCGCTGCCGCTGCCGACCGGTGGCGCACCTCTGCCGTTCACCGGTGACGTCGGGCTCAGTGTCACCATCGGGTTCGGCGGTTTCACCACCTGCCTCGCGCTGGAGGTGTCCCCATGACGCCCCGCCCTGAGTCTGCACCGGTCGAGAACCTCACGGTGCCGGAGGAATGCGGGCTCGTCACGCTGGCCACGGGACGGACGAGTCGCGCCGCGCACGCCACACCGCACCGGAGGATCCCCTCCCTGTACGCCGACCCGGCCTCGTGGGCCGTCCTCGAAGCCGTCGACGAACTGGGGGCCGCGTGCCCGGACGCCCTGCAGGAACCCGGCACCACGGCGACAGTCATGGTCAGTGCCCACTGCACTCTGGACACGATGCACGGGATCGCCCGCACGGTGGGTGACGGGCGACTGTCGCCGTTGCGCTTCGCCGGCGCGAGCGCCGGCGGGCCGGTCAGTCTCGTCTGCATGGTGCATGGCCTGCTAGGACCGAGCCTCACGATCACCACCGATCCCGCGGCGGGACTGCCGACGGCCCTGACGATGGCCCGGCACTGGCTGCGCACCGGTGCAGCCCGTCACGTACTGGTCGTCGTGCACCACCGTGATCCGCAGCGCGGGCACGAGGTCCGGTGCGTCGTGGTCGGGGCGGCCCCGGGCCTGCGTCCGTGCGGAGCAGTGCGGTGAGCGCGAGCGTCGCAGGCGTCCCGGAACGCGCCGCGGTGCTGGCCTTCCTCACCTCGGCCGTGGACGTCGGCTCGGGCCCCGGCAGTTCGTCCCAGGTTCCCTCCAGCCGGCCCGAAGCCGTCGTCGACGCGGTCGCCGGACTGGGTCTGCTGCCCGGCTCCCCGGTCCTGATCGCGATGCCGAACGGCCGGACCACCCTTGCGGCGTTCTTCGGGGTGTTGCTCGCTGGCGCGGTCCCGGTCCTGCTCCCCCCGGCGGCGGGAGCCGCTCGGATCGCCGAGATCGGCCGGCAGTTGGGTGGCGCCGCGCTGATCGCGCCCCGGATCCACCCCTCACGGTACCGGGCGACAGCGGTGCACACGCTCGACGGCCGGTGCGAGGCTGCGCTGCTGGAGGACGCGGCGCACCAGCGGTACCGGCCAGGCGAAGTGGTGCTGATGACCTCCGGCACCTCCGGCATCGCCAGCGGTTGTCTGCACGGCGTCGACGCGCTGCTGCGCAACGCCGACCGCCACGCCACCGCCATCGGTCAGCGCACGGACGACACCGTCATGGTGTCCCTGCCCCTCTACTACTCCTACGGCCTGGTCGCGCAGGCGCTGGCCGCCTTCGTGCGCGGGTCGCGGCTGGTCGTCTCCGGACCACCGTTCACTCCCCGGTCCTTCGCCGAGACCGTCCGAGACCACGACGTCACGGTGGCCTCTCTGACGCCCAGTTCGGCAGTCCGGCTGGCCGAGAGTCCGCCTGCCGGATCAGCCGCCCCGCGCGTGCTCACCGTCGGCGGCGACGCACTGGACCCGCGGCATGTCGGCTCCCTTCTGGCGGGCGGTGCGCGGGAGCTCTACCTCACCTACGGCCTCACCGAGGCCGGCCCGCGGGTGACCACGCTCGCCGCGCACCGCGAGCCCGAGCACCGCTGGAGCTCGGTCGGTGTCCCACTGCCCGGGGTACGGACCTCTCTGCGTGACTGTGCGGGTGACGGGCACGGCGCGGAGCTCGTCGTCGAATCCGACACCGTCCTGCGCCGGAAGCTCCCCGGGGGCGCCCCGACCGTAGCGGACACCGTCACCACCGGCGACCGCTTCGACATCGATGCCGACGGCTACCACTTCTTCCTCGGCCGGTCCAGCGACTCGGTCGTCATCGCCGGTGAGAAGGTCTGGCTGCCCTCGGTACGGCGCATCGCCGCCCGGGTGCCCGGTGTCCGGCGGGTCGCCACCACCGTCTACCGGGACGACAACGACGAACTGTGCTACGGGCTGGACATCGCGGTGGATGATCCCGGGCCCCGGCAGACGGAAGAGATCAAGAACGCGCTCAACCGCGTCCTGCTGCGCGCCGAGCGACCACACCGGATCACGCTGCGCCGGGCGACGGCGGAGGAGTGGCACAAATGAGGAACGATCATGGCAGCGCGCGGACCACGGTTCCGGCCCTGCAAGCGCTCGCCGACCACGTGCGACGGACGCCGACGGCAGAGGCCGTCCGCTCGGACCGTGAGACCGTGGATTACCGCACTTTGTGGGAGCGCTCCGCGCAGGTCGCGGCGCGGGTCGGGCAGCTCGGCGCGGCACCCGGCACGGCCGTCGGCGTCCACCTGGAGCGGTCGGCCGACTTGGTGGTGACCCTGATCGGGCTGCTGCGGTCGGGCTGCACAGCCGTGCCGCTGGACGTGGGATACCCGACCGAGAGGCTGCGATTCATGTGCGCCGACGCCGGTGTGGGACTGGTCGTCGGCCACCAAGGGCCCCTCGACCGGCTGGGCGGTTTCACGACCGTCGTGACCGACCGGGACGTGGGCTACGCCACCGTCGGCCCGGGACGGCCCGCTCCGGGCGCCGCCCCGGCGTTCGAGCCCCCCGAGATCGCCGGCGACGACACCGCCTACATCGTCTACACCTCCGGATCGACCGGCCGCCCGAAGGGCGTGCGATACGCGCACCGCAACCTTGCCAACCTCGTCGCCTGGCAGACGGACGCCAGTGAGTGCGGGCCGGGCGACCGGACACTGCAGTTCGCACCCGCCTCGTTCGACGTGATCTACCAGGAGGTGCTTCCCACACTCGGCGAAGGCGGCACCGTGATCTGTTGCGGTGAGGACGAGAGGCTCGATCCGCAGTTGCTCTGGGATCTCGTCGAACGCGAACGGGTCAACCGCCTGTTCGTGCCGTTCGTGATGATTCAGTCGCTCGCCCTGTTCGCCCACGATGTCACACCGCAGCGGCACCCGTTGCGCGAGATCCTTACATCGGGGGAGCAGGTTCAGTGCACGGTCCCGATCCGGATGATGTTCACCCGGCTGCCGGACTGCCGTCTGGTGAACCAGTGGGGCACGACCGAAACCCATGTCGCCACCTGGTACAAGCTGCCTGCGGATGTGACCACCTGGGTCGATCTGCCCCCGATCGGCAGACCGATCACCGGGACCGGCGTCCGGGTCTGCGATCCGGAGGGCCGGCCGGTACCGGACGGCGAGGTGGGGGAGCTGTGGATCACAGGGGCGGCCGTAGGTCCCGGTTACCTCAACCTTCCCGAGCGCACGGCACACAGCTACCGCACGGACCCTGCGAACCCGTCCGTTGCGGCCTACCGCAGCGGCGATCTCGGCCGGGTCACCCGAGACGGTCTCCTCGAGTTCCTCGGCCGTGAGGACACACAGGTCAAGGTGCGAGGGTTCCGGATCGAGCTCGGAGAGATCGAGAGCGTGCTCGGTGCCGACCCGTCCGTCGCACAGGCTGTGGTGGTGGCGGCGGGTTCCGCGGCGGAGGAGCGGTACCTACGAGCGTTCCTGGTGCCCAAGTCGGCTCCGGAGGACGCCTCGGCCTGGGCGGCGGGCCTGCTTGCGGCCCTGTGTGAACGGTTGCCGGCCCACATGGTGCCGGTTCGAGCCGACGTCGTCGGGGCGTTGCCACGCACACCCAGCGGGAAGATCGACCGGCTCGCCCTGGCAGGCAGGGGTGCGACGGCGGCTGCCAACGAGGAAGCAGCATGATCGAGAGAGTCACCGCAGGGGCGCCGGACCGCATTCCGGTGGTGGACCGGACAGCAGGACCGCTGCCGCTCTCTGGTGCCCAGCGGGCGCTGTACCTGGTCGAACTGCTCCACCCCGGTACGCCGATGTACAACATCACGGTGGCCGTCCGCCTGACAGGCCCGCTCGACGTGACGCGGCTCCGGAACGGTGTCGCCCGCGTTGCCGTGCGGCACGAGGCACTGCGGACGACCTTTGCGCCCGGCACCGCGCCGCCGTTCGAACCTGTCCAGCGAGTCGGCGCCCCGGACACGGAGCTGCCCGTCGTAGACCTCAAACCCGACGCGACCGACGACGTGGACGTCGCGGCGTTCCGGCTGGCCCAGGAATGGGCCGACGAGCCGTTCGACCTGGAGCGTGGGCCCCTGTTGCGTACACGCTTGATCAGGACGGGGCCCTGCAGGCACCTGTTCGTCGTCACGATGCACCAGTTGGTGTCCGATGGCCCGTCTCTGCAGATCTTCTTCGACGAACTGGCGGAGGAGTACGCCGGTGGGCCCGAACACACCGTGCCGACCCTGCAGTTCGCCGACTACGCGGCCTGGCAACGGGCACGCCCTGTCGATGCTGAACAACTCGCCTGGTGGACGGATCGCCTCACCGGGGTCCCGACGGTACTGCGGTTGCCGACCGACCTGCCACGTCCGGTGGTTGCCGGCCCGGGCGGAGGCAACCACCGGCACACTCTGAGCGCGGCGGTGATGGGACCGGCGCTGCGGCTGGCGCGCAGACTGCGGGTGACACCGTTCGTGCTGGTGCTGACCGCCTATGCCATCTTCCTCGCCCGCCTCGCAGGCACACGAGACGTGCTGGTCGGCGTGCCCGTGAGCACCCGCGACCGTGTCGAACTCGAGAGCATGATCGGGTTTTTCGCCACGACGCTGCCGGTGCTCGTCGAGGCCGACCGTCACGGGAGCTTCGCCGACCTGTGCCGGTCGGTCCAGTCGGAGCTGCTGGACATCCTGACCCACCAGGACGTGACGATGGAGCAGCTTGCGGAGAAGCTCGCACCCGAGCGCGATCCTGGGCACGCCCCCCTGGTGCAGGCGTTCTTCTCCTTCGAACAGGATCCGGTCGTGAGCCCGCACCTACCGGGCCTGCACGCCACCGCCTTCGATCTCCCGCCTACTGGAGCGAAGGTCGACATCGACATGATGGTCTTCCGCGCGCCCGAGTCGGATGACGACTTCGACCTGACGCTCACCTACCGAACCGACCTCTTCGAGGCCGCCACGATCGCCCGTATGGTCGCCCAGTTCGAGCGTTTGCTGGTGGCGGCGGTATCGGAACCGACGGCCGCGATCGGGTCGTTGCCCGGTCCGGCGGAGGACGCCCCTTCGCCGCCGCCTCCTGCGGTGGCGGTGGCGGCGCCCCGTACCGATGTCCCGCAGTCGGCCCGCACCGGTACGGAGCAAACTCTCGTCCAGATCTGGCGCGAGGTCCTGGGCCGCGACGACGTCGGCCTCGATGACAATTTCTTCGACCTCGGAGGTACGTCCTTCGCTCTCACCACCGTGCACACAATGATCAGTGCGCGCACCGGAGTGAAGACATCGTTGGTGTCGCTGCTGGAGTTTCCGACGATCGCCGCACTCGCGCGGCATCTGGCAGGGGAAGCAGCGTCAGGAAGGACAGGACATGCGATGGCCGAGCCGGCGGGCCGGGCACGAGCGGCCCGGCTGCGTGAGCGCCGGAACCGACTGCAACAGCAACGCTCCGGGATGGGGGACTGACGAGTGAACGAGCACGTAGAGAAGGCAGAGGCCGTCAATGCCGAAGACGACTCCGACCGTGGAGGGACCGGGACGGCCGCTGTCGTCGCTGCGGTCTGGAGTGAGCTCTTCGATATGCCGCGGGTCGACCCCGACGACGACTTCTTCGCCCTGGGCGGGCATTCGATGCTAGCGGTCCGGATGTCCTCCCGTCTGCGGAATGAGGTGGGGCTGCGTGTACCGGTGCGCACGATCGTGGAGAACCCGACGCCGCGCGGCCTGGCCGAAGTATTGGACAAGGCCGTCGAGGCGTCCGAGGGTCCGGCTGACTGCTGACCTCGTGGCCGTCCGGCGGGCCAACGGTTCGGCCGGACCGCGAGCCCACGGTTGTCGGGGGTGCCCCTATGTCTTTGGTCAAGGGAAGCGGGGGTGCGGTGAGGTGGGGCAGCATGGCGGGGTGGCTGATCTGCTGTGGGATGACGTGAAGTGCTTCTTCGACCCGGACTTGATGGGGCCGTTGCCGGACGTGCGTGTCCCGGATGCTTCGGTGGAGGACTGGCAAGCGGTCCTCGATCTTGTCGCGGAGAAGGGCTGGAAGTGCCAGTACTCCGAGGGAGAGAGGGTGCTTCCGGTGCCTCGGGCGGAGGCCGTCTTGTCCCGTCCGACGGATGGCGAGTGCCCGGAGCTGAGGGTCGGGCCAACTGCCGATGTTTTGGCGATCTTCCGTTTCCATGCCGACGATGAAGTCGACTTTGACGTCGACCTGCGGGAGTTGCAGGGCCACGAGCGACTTGATGTGTTCTGCCGCTTCCTTCGGGAGATCGGGCGGTGGCTGGGCAAGCCGGTGCTGATGGACCCGGAAGGCGACTCCGGCCATCCGGTGCTCGGCTACGACGTCGAGGCCGATCGAGTCGCTCTCCTCGCCGACCCGCAGGTCAGGTGACCGCGGCCGACGGCTGCGGTTCGTAGAAGTACCCGGGTCGCCTCGCCGGCCAGGTCGTCGTCGAAGCCCACGATCATCTCCAGCTCAGCGATCGTCTCGTCCTCGCCGTCGATCGCCCGCAGCGTGTGTGGCATCGCTCGGGCCGCGTCCGCGATGATGAACGCGTCCCTCGCATCGGTCTGGCCCCGTCGGGGTAAAGGTCGGCGAGTTCGCCGCATCGTCAGCCTCGGAAGATGGGCGACTGGGCAGCCCATGTGCCGGGCCACCACCAGAGGTAATGCCCCGATCGAGGCCGACTGGTCGACGACCACCAGCACGGGTCCGTGGTCTGCCTGGGTTTCGCGGAACAGCTCGCGGAGCTTGGGCTCGGTGTTGTGCAGGCGCTTGTCGAACGCCGTCTTCCCGGCCGGTGTGACGGCGGTGGCGATCACGTGCATGCTCCTCCTTCACGCCGTCGTCCGGCCTTGCCTGGGCACTGAGCTGCCACATCCACCTTACGGAGAGCTCTTCCGGCCTTGGGTGAAGCCGGTGCTCAAGCCCCTCATCAGCAGTCCGTCGATGCCTCCGGACCCGGTGACACCCCCCGGATCATGAACAACAGGAGGGGGAAGTCATGCCGGATCCGAAGGCCGGAGGCCACATTGCGGAGCCACAAAAACGGTAACCGGGGGGACGCCTCATGAGGGCCGCTCCAACAGGAACAGCTCCACGTTCGCGAGTTTCGTGCTGCGTGTGATGCGGAACCTCTCCTCGAGCAGGCGTGCCTTCCGCGCCGCCATGCCGGCGAATGGGTCGCCACCCCGGCTGGCGGAGACAAGCCAGATGCGACGGTACCCGGCGGCGCACCTGTCGGGGTCCGGGCACTCCCCGGCTTCGTAGCTTCCGCGTTGCTCGGGGGTCTCGTACAGGAAGACGTCCGTGGGTCTGCGGCGTTGGCGCAGTTCGTAGTCGAGGGCCCGGCGGGCATTGCGGTGATGGGTGTAGGCGATGGCGTCCCCCGGGCGCTGACCGGCGAGGATCATGGTGGCCATGGAGTGGTAGTCCGGCTCGCGGGGGGTGTTGCGGGCGATGGCCTCGCGGCCGAAGGGCACGCAGGCACTCAGCACGGCGATCAGGACGAGGGGCACTCCTCGGCCCGGCCGGCCGGTGAGACGCTGGATGCCGATGGTCGCCAGCAGGATCCAGGCGGGGACGGTGAAGAGCAGATAGCGGTCCAGGAACAGATGCAGCCACCACGCCGTCACCAGAGTGATCAGGAATGGGGCCAGAGCCCACAGTGCGAGCGGGGTGAGTGGCGTCCCGGCATCAGCGCCGGATCCCGGCTCCCGGGGCAGCCGCGATCGCCGCGTCCTGGTCAGCGCGATCATCGCGCCGCCGATCACGACGGCCGCCGCCGGAGACCGGAAGAGCATGTACGGCATGGAAACGATGTCGTTCCATGCGGGCGTGTTCCAGGCGATCTGCTGAGCCTGGCCACTGGAGAGGGCGACCAGCGGAACGACAGGCGTCAACCCGGCGGTCACCGCCGCCGACCACGCGGTCACGCTGCCCCGGTCGCCCTCGCCCTGCACGCTGCGCACTGTCGCGAGGTGGGCGATCAGCGCGGTCAGCGCAACCATATGGGACCAGCCCATGAGAGGGATGGTCACCGTGTAGAGCACCCATCGTCGCGGCGTCGGCCGTTCCAGCGCACGCAGCAGTGCGAGGAAGCTCAACACGGCCGCCAGCATGGCGAAGGCATACGGCCGTGCTTCCTGCCCGTAGCGCGCGACGGTCGGGACGGTCGCGAAGAGCGTGCCGGCAACGAGTCCGCCCCGGAGACTACGGGTCACTCTGCGGCCGAGAAGTCCGACCAGTCCGCCGGCCGTCGCCATGGCGAGCGCGGACGGCAGCCGCAGGGCGGTGGGGGAATCGCCCGACACCGACACCCAGAGGTGCATGAACACGTAGTACGGCACGAGGGCCAGGTCCACATGGCGCGTGAGCTCGTACAGGTCGCCGAGGGACAGCGATGCCGCCCACCAGGTGGCGTGTTCGTCCCGCCAGCTGCTCCGTTCGCCCAATCCCCGCAGGCAACCTGCCAGTGTCGTCAGCGCGGGGACGTGGAAGGCGGCACCGGAACGTAGCTTTCCACAGCGGGTACCGGCTGGAAGTGTGTCACGACTTCCTCGCATCGAGCCCGCCTCGACCTCAGCCGCCACGATGCCCATCATCTCCGGCGTACTGAATCAGCAGGTGAACGGTGCGCCCCCGCTCGGTGAACGCTTCGCATGCGACGGCGCGACGCGTGCTCGGTCGTTTGCCGGAACGGCGCGTCCTGTCGACTGAGACTCTCTCAGCACATACGACGCCCCGCCGTTCGAGTCGGGCAGGGGTTTCGGCGAGGATGGGAAGGCCGTCCGACACCTGGTGTGGTGCCGGCCACTTCCTGGCAGTGAGGACTCCTGTGCGACACCGGAGACGGCCACCGCACGTCCATTGGCGTAACTTCGGGGAACCGGCCGCCCCAGCAGCGCTCGGGGCGTCACAGGCGAGGAGTGCAACATGGAGGACGCACAGGACATGGCCCGCAGGCTGCGCGCCGTGTGCGATGAGCTGTCGGAGCGCTTCTACGAGCGGGCGGACGTCGTACGGACGCTCGCGGTGACGCTGCTGGCCGGGCAGCACTCGCTGGTGCTCGGACCGCCCGGGACCGCGAAGTCGGAGCTGGCGCGGGAGCTGACGGGCCGGATCGAGGGGGCCGCGTACTGGGAGATCCTGCTGTCGAAGTTCACCGCGCCGACGCGGATGTTCGGCCCGATCGACGTGGCCGCGCTGGCCCGGGGCGAGTACCGGCAGGTGTACGACGGGCGGGCGACCACCGCGCATGTCGCGTTCATCGACGAGATCTTCAAGTGCTCGACGGCCGCGCTCAACGAGACGCTGGGCTACCTCAACGAGCGGATCTACCACCCCGAGAACGGCGGGGCCCCGATCCGCTGCCCGCTGATCGGGGCGATCACCGCGAGCAACGAGCTGCCGGACGGGGAGGATTCGGCCGCGATCTACGACCGGCTGCTGGTCCGGATCGAGGTCGGGTATCTGGAGGACCCCTCGAACTTCGCCGCCCTGGTGCGTTCCGCCGTCGGCCGCCCCGCGGCACCGGAGCCCCCGACCACCGTGGAGCTGGCCGCGCTGCGGCACGCGGTGACCGAGGGTGTCCCGGCCGTGGACGTGCCCGACGTGATCGTGGACGCGGTGGTGACGCTGCGGGCCGCGCTGCGCCGCAAGGAGCTCGTCGCCTCCGACCGCCGGTGGCGGCAGGCGGTGGGCCTGCTCCAGGCGTCCGCCTACCTCGACGGGCGTACGGCGGTGGCGGAGACCGATCTGTCGGTGCTGACGCATGTGCTGTGGGACTCCCCCGCCCAACGCCCGGCCGTGGAGCGGGAGGTGCTGCACCTGGTCAACCCGGACGCCAAGGAGGCGCTGGACCTGGCCGACGTCATCGAGGAGCTGGAGACCCAACTCGACGCCATGGCCGGTCAGTCCCGTGAGGCACTGAGCGAGTGGGTCATCAAGAACGCTCACCACAAGCTCGCCATGGCAGGCAAGCGCCTGGAGCGACTGCGGGAGGAGGCGGCGAACGCCGGCCGTTCCACCACCGCAATCGACCGGGTCACCGGCCGTCAGCGCGCGGTCCGCGCCCGTGTCCTCACCGAGGCCCTCGGCATGGACGCGAGCATGCTGCAGGCACAGCCATGAGGCGGCACCATGAGTGACACGCACAGCAGATTCGACGAGCTGGCGGGCAGCTGCGGGAAGTG
The DNA here is from genome assembly GCF_055571035.1 of Streptomyces malachitofuscus. Classification (NCBI taxonomy): domain Bacteria; kingdom Bacillati; phylum Actinomycetota; class Actinomycetes; order Kitasatosporales; family Streptomycetaceae; genus Streptomyces; species Streptomyces malachitofuscus. The sequence goes on from NZ_JBVIGA010000036.1 coordinate 23,917, forward strand.
GCTGTCCCTGTCCGCCGCCACTGCCGGACGGCACAAGACGGTCGTGGTCGCGGATCCGTTCGAGCGGTTCGCGTGGCGGGACGTATACGAGCAGTCGGCGGGGTTGCGCGAGCTGGCGGCCGAGCTGCGCTCCCGCCACGTCCCCGCCCCCGACCTCCTCGCGGACGTGTTTCTGGCCGCCTACCAGGCCGCCCCGCGCCTGCGCGACCGCGCGGAGATGGCCCCGTCCCACATGGTCAACCACCGGGTCGTCGCCTCACTGCTGCACTCGCCGGAGTTCGCCGGGCTGCACCGGGAGACAGCCGGTGACTCATATGCCGCCGCCCTGGCCGTACTCGCCCAGGCCTCCGTACTGCGCGGTCTCCTCGAGCGCTCCCAGGAGGCCGGAGACCGCGCCGCGGGGGCGGACAGGGCCCACCAGGAGGCCGTGACCGCGGCGAGCGCCGTGAGCGAGGCGCTGCGGCAGGCCGCCGAGGAGGCCGACGAGAACGGCGCCGTTCCCGCTTCGGCTGCCGATGCCGTACGCCGATCGATCGAGGCGGCCGAAGCTGCCGAGGCCACCGTCCGGCAGGAAGCCCGTGCCGCCGCGCGGGCCCTCGCTGTGGCGCTTCCCGGCATCCGTGCCGCCGCACGGAACGCGACGGCGCCAGCGGCCGAGGCAGTCCGGCAGGAGGCCGCGCTGATGCGCGCGTGGGGCGTCGGTGCCGGCGAGCCGGTGCGGATGCCGTTCGACGAGCGCGCGCGGCTCGCCGAGCGGCTGCGCGCCGGCAGGCTCGCGCAGTGGGCCGAACTCATCGGCCGTTTCCGGCGGATGGCCGGCGGCGAGCGCGCCCGCAAGGTGGAGAACGTCGCGGGCGAACTGGTCGGTGTCACCCTCGGTGACGACCTCTCCCGGGTCATCCCCTCCGAGCTGGCGGTCCTCGGTGTGCCGGAGCTGCGCGCGGTGTTCGCCGCGCGCTACGCCGCCGGGGAGCTGATGCTGTACGACTCCCAGGGCGAGCAGACCACCGGACAGGGCGCCGTCATCGCGTGTGTGGACACCTCGCACTCCATGTACGCGGAGGGGCCCGGTGGGGTCACCCGCGAGGCCTGGTCCAAGGCATGCGCCCTGGCCCTGTTCGACCAGGCCCGCCACGCCGGACGTGACTTCGTCGGCATCCTCTTCTCCGCCGCCGACAAGATCCGGGTCTTCCGCTTCCCCGCCGGTCGGCCCGCCCCCGTCACCGATGTCCTCGGCTTCGCGGAGACCTTCCTCGGCGGCGGCACGGACTTCCAGCGTCCCCTGAGCACGGCCGTGGACCTGCTGGAGCGGGAGTTCAACGACACGGCCCGCAGACGCGGTGACATCGTGATGATCACCGACGACGCCTGCGAGGTGACGGAGACGTGGGTGCGCGGCTGGAACGACGCCAAGCGCCGCCTGGGCTTCCGTCTCTTCGGCGTGGCCGTCGCCACCCCGGACTCCGCCACCGCGTCCGGATCGGTCCTGGAGTCCCTGTGCGACAACCTCCGTACCATTGACGACCTTACGGACGTCCACACCGCCGCCGACCTGTTCCGCCTCATCTGACGGGGCGCCACCACTGGCGTGACGCCGGCCCATGACCCATGGGTGGAGAGCCGAGGCTTGCCCCGGGCTCGTCTGCCCTGGTCGGCTCTCTCCTGCTGTGACACGGTGACATCACTGGCCCGCGTACGTGGGTGCCAGGCATGCGCTGACCGGTGTGTTCTCCGCGCTGCGGCCGGAGTTGGCGCCGCAGACGATCTCGATCACGCTGGGGCATCCGACCTTCGCGGCGGGCGGCATGGCCGAGGAGTTCGTACGGAGGGTGTGTGGCGGGCCACCGCTGGCCCCGAGATCACCGCGGACGACGTGGCACGCGAGGTGCTCAGGGCGGTGGGTGCCGACCGCGACCGCGTACGGGTCGGCAACACCGCGAGACTGGCCTGGCGGGTGAGACGTCCGGTACCCCGTGTGTATGCGTGGCTGATGGCGCGGCGGCTGCGCGGGGTCGGGTGACTGCGGATTCATGCGGGTGCGGCTTGGTCATACGCGTCGCGGAACCGGCCAGCTGACCGGCCGTCAGGTGCGGCCGGGCGAGTGGGTACGCTGTCGTGATGCATGACGACAAGCTCGATGCGGACCAGGCGGTCAGGGACACGCTCGCGCCCCTGAAGACCGTGGACCGAGGAACCTACGACCGGGCGGTGGGCTATGTGCTCGAGGGTGCCGGGCCGTCCGACGGTGAGGCCGGGATCCTTTCGGCGTTGGAGGCGCTGCCTGCCGAGGAGGCGAGGCGGCTGATCGACTTCCTCGACGAGCCCGGGCCCGGGGGCCGCAAGGGCTTCGTCTCTCCGGACGTCGTCGCGCAGCTCGCCGCGCTGCACCCCGGCTGGACCGCGTACGCCGCCGAGCGCACCCGCGGCGTGGTGTACGCGGCCGCGGACCCCGCGGCGATCGCGCGGCTCGGCAAGGTCCTGCTCGCCGTGACGCGCGAGGTGAGGCTTGGCACCTACGACGAGTCCCATGGATACGTCGAGATAGACGCCGTCCCGCAGGGCGTGCCGGCCTGGCTCGCTCTGGTCGTCAACGACGCGGCGTGGATGGGCTATGGGTGGAGGAAGGTACCCGCGCTGGAGTTCATCGCGTCGCGATGGACCCCCGACTTCGTCCGGGACGTGGCGGTCGCCGGCGACGTCTCCGAAGACGCCGCGACGAGCGTGGCCCTCACCGTGCTGCTCGAACGGCACGCACCAATCCGTAACGACTTCGACAAGCTGGTCGAGACCCCTGCCGGATGGGACTTCCTCAACCGCCACGCCGACGTCGTCCACGAGGTGGTACCCCTGCTCACCACCGCGGGGAAGATCAAGACCGTCGCGTTCGTGAGCCGGGACCTGTCCGTGCACGGCGGGCTCCTGGCGCAGCTCGCGGTCGACGACCAACGGCGGGTCAGGGTCGCGGCGCTCGCCGAGCTCGCACGCCTCGACGCGCGCACACAGACCGGGCTACTCGCGCCGCACCTCCTGACCGCGCCCGTTCAGGCACTGCGTGAGGTGCTGGCGCAGCTGACCGGGCTCGACGGCGGCCCTGCGGCGATCGACGCCGCGCTCTCCGCGATACCGGACGATGCCGACCGGGCGGCGGCCCTGCGCACCGTGGCCGAACGCGGGCGCGCGCAGCGCGCGCCGGTGGCGGGGCTGGAGGTTCCCGCTCGCCGGCCGGTGCCGCCGGACACGCTGCCCCCGGACCTTCACGAGGCGCTGACCGGGCTGGCGACCGGTGCCCGGTTCTCTACCACTGCCCTGACCGAGGGGCTGCAGGATCTCACCGACGTGCGGGACGTGCTCGGGGTGCTGGCCGACCAGGGTCTGCCCGATCCCGCGCGACGGCTCGCGTCGTTCCTCACGGTGCGCACCGACGGGACGTACGGCCCGACGATCGGTGACTGCCTGTCCGAGGCCGACGCCGAGCGGTGGTGGCCCCTGTTCGCCGAGCGGCTGGACCTGGCGGACGAGTACCTGGAGCTTCTCCCCGGACCGGACCGGGCCGCCCGCCCCCCGACGACCGCCGCGATGCTGAAGATCCTCGCCCACTTCCCGGTGGTCCCCGACGTGCTGGTGCCCCGGCTGACCGGCCTTGCGCTGAGCGACACCCGCTACCGGCGCGGTGCACGGCGCGTGCTCGCCCGGCACCGGGTGGCCCGCGCGTCCGCGGAGCGAGGGCTGCGCGACGGCGCAACGAAGACCCGCGCGTCAGCGGCCGAGTGGCTCGCGGAACTGGGCGAGGCGGACGCCGTCGTGACACTTCGGGCCGCGCTGGCCACGGAGACCAGTGACCTGGTGCGATCGGTCCTCGCCAGAGCCGTCGAGGCCACCGGCGCAGGGACCGCCGTCGAGCCCGGGTGGTTCCCGCTGGAGCTCGTGCCCGCCGCCGCCTGGGAACCCGGGGCATCCGTCCCGCCGCAGGTGCTGCGGAGGTGGTTCCCAAGGGCTCTCGACGAGCTGGGCCGGTTCCGGGAGAAAGCCGAGGAGCTGGGCGTTCCTCGCGAGGACATCGATGCGTGGCTGGGGATCGCGCGCCCGTCGGCCGTGCTGAACACCCGGGGGTCCGGACCGGTCGTCGGCCGGCTGGGCGGACCGGTGCTGCTGCCGCCCGACATGCGGTTGCCCGGCGAGGAACCGGACGACGAATGGGCGGACCCCCTCATCGCGACGATCGACCTGAGCGCGCTGCCCGACGGCGCCACGAACCTGCCGCTTCCGGGAACCGGCACGCTGATGCTGTTCGCGACTCCCGGGCTGGGAGAGACCTCGGGGTCGGCGGTGTACGTCCCGGCGGGCACGCCGGTCGAGGAGCGGCACCTCGAGTTCGACCCGGACGGTTACATCGACGCCGACGAGTTCACGCGCGAGGTGTCCGGCGACCTGCACGTGGAGTACGTGGCGTCCCTGCCGGACTACGGAGTCGACGAGGTCTGCGCCCCCCACCGGTTGGCCGACATCCCAGGGCACCCCAGCGTCCACCGCCTGTTGCGCACGGCGTGGGACAGCGTCCTGGAGGAGTATCCCCACAGGTTCCGTCGGTTGCCCGATCTCGAGCTCGGCGGGTACCCGCACGAGAACGAGGGCGACGGCGACCCCGTCGCGTACGTCTCGCAACGGACCGGCATCGACGAGTGGGTGTTGCTGGCGACCTGGAAGCCGCGCGTGGACGGCTTCGAGTCGTCGACGATCTACTGGGCGGTCCCGCACGACGACCTCGCGGTGGGAAGGCTCGACCGCGTAAGGATCGACGATCACTCCAATCCCTGATCCCGTCCGGGACGCCTGCGGAGTCCGGACCGCTCGCAGCCGTTCGGACCCGCGATCCGGCCGTGCCCGTTGCCCCTGACGCTGACCACCTCGTGGTCGAGCGGGGTTCCTGGCGACCAGCAGGTGCAGGGGGACGCCGAGCCGGGCGAGGGCGGCGTCGACGACGTCCATTTCCTTGTGGCAGCCGCCGACCAGGCACACGGCCGCCTCCGCAGCCGGGATACCGAAGGCGTCCCGGGCCCGGACGCGTTCGACGTCGGTGATCCGGTCGCCTTCATCGGCGACGGCGAACGGCCGCACCTGGAGCGGCAGACGGGGGAAGCGGGCGGCCGGCTCGTCGCGATACGGCGTCGGCGGGCCCGAGTACCCGGGTACGCCGTTCGCCGTGGCGGGTCAAGCGGCCGATCAGCCGCAGCGCGGCGTTCTCGGTGGTCACGAGCTTGTGGACGAACCGGGTGTGCGGCCCGCCGAGCAGCCCGGCGGCGCCGTGCAGGGCATCGCTGGCGCTGAGCACCACCAGCCGTGGTCATGGGCCATGCAAGGCGGCGACCGGCGCGGATACAGGCGGCCTCGGTCAGGCAGCGGGCCACCAGCGTGACCTGGTGCGGAAAGCGCCGTACAGCCGTGGGCCACCAGCCGGAGGCGAACGCCCGCCGCCCGGCAGCGGCCACCGCCGCGGCGGCGGTCCCGATCGCCGCCAGCACGGCCGGCACCGCCCCGGCAGGTCCGGTGACACCCGGCGAGCACTACCTCGACTCCGGCTGCCCCTCCGCCATCTGATTCACTCCGCCGCCGCTCAAGGCATCACCATGGTCACCCGGCCTGCTCGACCACTCGCCCCAGGCCAAGGCCCACTCCGGCTACGACAAGAGCGCCTTCCGCATCGACTGGAAGACCCGCCAGGTCCGCTGCCCCGAAGGCCGCACCAGTGCCGGCTGGCACCCGGTCAAGCAGCATGGCCGCGACGCCATCGTGATCGTCTTCGCCCGCTCCGACTGCTGTGACTGCCCCGCCCTGAACCTGTGCATCGCATCCTGGCGCGGTCAGCATCGAGGGCACCATCAACCAGGCCCTGGATGTCACCGGCCTGTGCCGGGCCCGCTACCGGGGCCTGGCGAGAGTCTGCCTCCAGCACGCAGCCGTACGACCCCCCAGCCGCCGTCGAGGCGCAGGTTCTGCGGTTGCGGCTGCGGCGCGAGCACCGCATCGCACCCGTGCGGCTGGCTGGCCCGCAACGGCATCTCCGCCTCCACCGCCCACCGGACCTTGCTCACACTGTGGCGGAAGAGCCAGTGGCCGGACGAAGCGCTCGTGGTTTGACGACTTCTCTGGCTGCGCTCCTCGTTCTTGGCCTCTCGCACCCGCGCTCACGCCGTGCGAAGAACAGCGCGGTACAGAGGTTCCTGGTTCCCGTGCAGGGCCGCATGGAGTGCGGCGGCGAGTTCGCGGGCCCGCTCTTCGCCCGGCACGCTGTGAATATCGAAGTAGATCGGTCCTGTGTGGGCGTCTGCACCGATCTCGCGGTTGTCGACCATGCGGATGATCGCGGTCTGGACAGTGTCGTGCGCGATGTCGTCAACGAAATGTCCGGGGCCGGCGGTGAGTGTGTCCGCCTTCACGGTCCACCGGGGCCCGTCTGCTTCGATGGCGACAAAGACGGCTCGGTGCGCCATGGGTGCCGGTATGTCGTGTGGAAAGCATCGGTGCCTGAGGCATCCGGAATAAGAGAGGCGGGGTATGGAACCGGCAGCGGCTGCATAGGGGGATTATGCAAGAGATCGTGCAGCCATCCCGGTCTCATGGCGATCTTGTGCCCCGAGCGTGATGTCGAGTCGATGGCCCGATGACGCCGCCTGCTCCGTTTCAGGTGAGTATCCGGAGCCGCGACCGGAGCCGCAGCCGATGTGGCATCAGATGCCTACAGCAACGTAATGCGGTGTACACCCATCGTCATGATCTACGACTCAGGGGGAGGAGTACAGGTGACGCCCTACACCCGATGTAGTACATCAGTCCAGATCCAGAGTCGGATCAATGACGAACAGTCCCGGGCGAGTATGAGCGAGTAACTCGGTCAGCGCCTCCGGCGCAGTTCTTGTGCCGGTGCTGCACCCTGCCCTTGCACCTCGACGGATTGGTCCCAGTGGCTACTTTTCTCTATCGACTTGGCAGGTGGGCGTTCCGGCGCCGCGGCCTTGTCGCCCTGCTGTGGGTGGCCATACTCGTGGGCGCCGGAGTCGCCGCGTCCACTGCGCCCGCGCCCCCCAAAGACTCCTTCTCGATGCCCGGCACCGAGTCGCAGGAGGCCTTCGACCTGCTTGAGGAGCAGTTCCCGGCTGCCAGTGCCGAGGGCGCTGCGGCGCGGGTCGTCATCCGTTCCCCCGAGGGCGAGAAAATATCCGACGCGGCCGGCAAGGCCAAGGTCGGGGAACTGGTCGCGGCCCTGCAATCCAGCCCGCAGGTCGCTTCGGTGACCGACCCGTTCGAAGCGGATGCCGTCAGCTCGGACGGTACGACCGCGTACGCTTCCGTGACCTACAAGGTCAACGCCATGGAGCTGACCGACCAGGCCCGCGACGCGCTCAGCGCCGCCACCGACACGGCGCGCGACGGCGGATTCACCGTCGAGGTCGGGGGCGACGCGGTCATGGCGGAACAGGAAGTGGGTGGCACCGCCGAGCTGATCGGCATCGGCGTCGCCGCCGTCGTACTGCTGCTGACCTTCGGTTCACTGGTCGCCGCCGGGATGCCTCTGCTCTCGGCGATCATCGGGGTCGGTATCGGTATCTCCGTCATCGGGGCGCTCGGCAGCACACTGGAGCTGTCCGCCACCACCTCGACCCTTGCCACGATGATCGGCCTCGCGGTCGCCATCGACTACGCGCTGTTCATCGTCTCGCGCTACCGGGCGGAGATCGCGGAGGACCGCAGCGCGCAGGAAGCCGCAGGGCGCGCGGTCGGTACCGCGGGCTCCGCGGTCGTCTTCGCCGGACTCACCGTCGTCGTGGCCCTGGCCGGTCTCGCGATCGTCAACATTCCTATCCTCACCAAGATGGGCCTGGCCGCCGCGGGCACGGTCGGCATCGCCGTACTGATCGCGCTCACCCTCACCCCGGCACTGCTCGGCTTCGCGGGAAAGCGGGCACTCAGCCGCAAGGACCGTGAGGCGCCCGCCGCAGCGCGGGCGGCCGCAACGTCCAGGCTCGGGACCCGCTGGGCCCGGTTCGTACTGCGGCGCCCGGTCACCGTACTGCTGATCGCAGGCCTCGGCCTCGGTGTCGTTGCCGTGCCGGCCGCCGATATGGAGCTGGGCCTGCCCGACGAGGGCAGTTCGGCCCCCGACACCACACAGCGCAAGGCCTACGACTTGCTGTCCGAATCCTTCGGCGCCGGATTCAACGGCCCACTTCTGATCACTGTCGACGCACGCGGGGCCGACGACCCCAAGGCCGCGGCCGACGCCGTCGGCAAGAAGATCACCGGACTGGGCAAAGCCGCTGCTGTCACCCCGGCCAGCTTCAACAAGGCGGGCGACACCGCCATTCTCACCGTGGTGCCCAAGACCGGCCCGAGTGACGCAGCCACCGAGTCCCTCGTGTACGACATCCGTTCGCTTGCCAGTGACATCAAGGCGGACACCGGCGCGAGCATGCTGGTCACGGGCGCGACCGCGTTGACCATCGACTTCTCCCAGACCTTGGACGACGCGCTCGTGCCGTATCTGGCGCTGGTTGTCGGGCTCGCTTTCCTGCTCCTGATGCTGGTGTTCCGATCCGTTCTTGTCCCGCTGAAGGCTGCCCTCGGCTTCCTGCTCTCTGTGGCCGCGGCGCTCGGCGCGGTGGTCGCGGTGTTCCAGTGGGGATGGCTCGCGGATGTCTTCGGAGTGGATCAGCCGGGTCCCATCATGTCGATGATGCCCATCTTCATGATCGGCGTGGTCTTCGGCCTTGCCATGGACTACGAGGTCTTCCTCGTGACCCGTATGCGGGAGGCCCACGTACACGGCTCGTCCGCCGCCGATTCCGTCGTCACTGGCTTCACCCACGGCGGCCGGGTCGTCGCGGCGGCCGCGATCATCATGATCAGCGTCTTCTCCGGCTTCATCATGGAGGACGATGCCATCATCAAGATGATGGGCTTCGGTCTCGCGATCGCGGTTCTCTTCGATGCCTTCGTTGTGCGCATGGCCATCGTGCCCGCGGTGCTCGCGCTGCTCGGCAGTAACGCGTGGTGGCTGCCCAAGTGGCTGGACCGCCTCCTGCCGAACGTCGATGTGGAGGGTGAAGGGCTCCACGGGGAGCTGAACAGCACGGCGGGGGCAGTACGCGAGCCGGAGACGGCCGGAGTCTGAGGCCGTCTGTACGGCCCTTTCGTGAAAGGCATTGTGCCTGGCACCTGGTCGCTCCCACTCGCGGACGTCCGTCTCGCCCGGATGCTCAGCGTGGTCGTTTCGGCGACGCGCCCGCCCCGGCGGGCGCTGTACGCCTTCCTCGACCTGATTCCGTACTGCATCCCACGCGATCGGGCCTTTTGAGCGAACGTACGTGGGCGTGCACGGATCCCTGCATGGGGTCCACCGGATCTCAGGGACAGCGTGCTTGCTCATGGCCGGGGTCCGGGCCGCGTTCATGGCGGTCGTGCCCCGCGTCACCGCTGAGATCTCGTCGTCGGAGAGCATGGCGCGCGCCGCCATCCGGCCGGCGTCTGCGCGGCAGGTGGTCGCCTCCTTCGGCCGTTGTCAGCCGCCGGCGTGACCTGCCCGGCCAATCGTGTCCTGCTTGTTTCAATTCCGCAGTTCCTCCGCGCTGCCCCCGATCTCGCGGGCCACCGCGCTGACGGCCCTTCCCGAGGAGCGGCGCCGACGGGTCATTGAGCGGTGGCTGACCGGCTACCGTTCACCCACCCGCTCATGAATGCTCTCCGCAACCACCGGGCCTCTCTTGGCCTGTCACCGCTCTCCACTGCTGCACACGACGCATTCGTCTCATCGCACCGGACACGGTCCTGATCGTCCAGCTCGCGCACCGCTTCTGAGCGCATGCCCTGACGGAGCGGGCGTTGCGATTTCGTTATCGTCCGGGCCAGGTCCGATCACACAGCCGGCTCAGCCTTGAAGGCCATGATCGTTCATCACAAGAGACTGGCGGCAGCCCGGTTTCGTGGTGGGGCACGCCTCCGTTGGCGGGGCGTCGTCGCATGTCCAGTAGGGCCGTCGTGAAGGCGTCATCATGCCGCGTTCCCGAACACCTTGTGGGCGGACGTGCGCGTCAGTCCTCCCTTCCCTTTGTCCTCGAGACGAAAGATTCGACATGAGACATGGCATGTGCATGCGTTTATCTTCCGGCGGGCGGTTCGCCGGGAGGCGCCGTCGTGCGACCGCTCCGTTGTGGACACTCGCCGTAGCTGCCGCACTGACCGCGAACGGAATGTCAGGGGTAGGGCAAGCTGCTGGTGCTTCCTCCCGTACTACAGCAGATCGGGTGACAGCCGAACACACTGTGGGGCGGAAGAGCGCGAAGACGGTGACGCTGATCACCGGCGACCAGGTGTCGGTCGCTGCGGACGGCTCTGTCGCCGGGATCAGGCGGGGCAGCGGCCGCGAGGGCGCCTCGTTCTCGGTTCGCGAGGCCGACGGGCACAGCTTCGTCATACCCTTGGACGCGGCGCTGCTCGTGGCCCAGGGCAAGCTGGACCGACGGCTGTTCGACGTGACGCAACTGCTCGCGTATGGCTACGACGACGCGAGCCGTTCCGACCTGCCACTCATCGTCACCTATGCCGGGGACGAGACCCCCACGACGAGCGCCTTCCGTGACGCACGGGCCCGGGTGGGCCAGACTCTGAACGCCATCAACGGTGTGGCGCTGCGAGCCGACAAGCGGGGCCACTCGGCGCTGTGGCACACCCTCACCAACGGCGATGACGGTGGGCAGGGCACCGCGCGGCTGTCCGAGGCTCCAGTGGCGAGCCAGGTGAAGAGGGTCTGGCTGGACGGCAAGCGCCAAGCCGGCCTGGACAGAAGTGTGCCGCAGGTGGGCGCGCCGACGGCCTGGGATGCGGGCTTCGACGGCAGCGGCGTCAAGGTCGCCGTGCTGGACACCGGAGTCGACCAGACGCACTCCGACCTGGCGAGCCAGGAGATCGCCGAACGGAACTTCACCGACTCCGCCGACAACGTCGACCGGGTCGGCCACGGCACGCACGTGGCCTCGACGGTGGCCGGCACGGGCGCGAAGTCGGACGGCAGGTACAAGGGCGTCGCGCCGGGAGCGCGCATCCTGGACGGCAAGGTCCTGGACGACACCGGCAGTGGCCTGGACTCCGGCATCATCGCGGGCATGGAGTGGGCCGTGGCCGAGGGCGCTCACGTGGTCAGTATGAGCCTGGGCGGCACCGACACCCAGGAGGTCGACCCGCTGGAGGAGGCGGTGAACCGCCTCTCGGCCGAAACGGACACGCTGTTCGTCATCGCCGCAGGCAACTCGGGAGAACTCGGTGAGGGCACCATCGATTCGCCGGGCAGCGCTGAGGCCGCGCTGACGGTGGGTGCGGTGGACAAGTCCGACGCGCTGGCCCCCTTCTCCAGCCGTGGCCCACGTGTCGGAGACGGGGGAGTCAAGCCCGATCTGACCGCGCCGGGTGTCGACATCACCGCCGCCGCTGCCGCCGGGAGCGATGTGGCGAAGTCAGCCCTTGCCGAGACCCCCGGCTATGCGACTTTGAGCGGCACGTCGATGGCCACTCCGCATGTCGCCGGCGCGGCGGCCATCCTCGCGCAGCGGCACCCCGACTGGACCGGCGAGCGGATCAAGGCCGCCTTGACCGCTTCCACCGAGCCCGGCCCTTACGGCGCGTACCAGCAGGGCACCGGCCGCGCCGACGTGTCCCGGGCGATCGGGCAGACTGTTGTCAGCGAGGGCCCGGTCAGCTTCGGCCGCCCGAAGTGGCCCCACCACGACGATGTGGCAGTGACACGGGAGATCACGTACCGCAACCTCAGCAGTGAGCCGGTCGTGCTGAACCTGGTCATCGAGGCGCTGGGTGCGGATGCCAAGCCCGCCCCTGATGGCATGTTCGCCCTGTCGTCGCGGCAGGTCACCCTTCCCGCGGGCGGCACGGCGAGCACCTCGGTGACCGCCGACACCCGCGTCGGCGGAGAGTCCTACGGAGCGTTCGGCGGCTCGGTGACCGCGGTCTCGGACGACGGGCGGACCTCGGTACGCACTGCCTTCGGCGTGGAGCGCGAGGCCGAGTCCTACGACCTGACCATCAAGCACGTAGGCGACGACGGCAAAGCCTTCCCGAGCGGCTGGACGACCGTTGAGGGCCGGGACACGTCCTACTTCCAGGTCTCCACCGATCCGGCGGACGGCGAGGTCACCGTGCGCCTGCCGAAGGGCAGTTACGCTCTCACCGGCATCCTCCCCGCCGATGGGGCGGCCGCAACGACGGCATCCCTCCTCCTGGCTCCGGCGCTCGATCTGACCAAGGACACCACGGTCGTCATGGACGCGCGCAAGGCCAAGGCCACTCGCGTGACCCTCCCCGATACCGGAGCAGTGAACAACCACGCACAGTTCATCCCGGGCTACACCGCATCGGACGGACGGCGCCTCCACTACATTCCGCCCATCTACGACTTCCCCGATTTCCAGAGCTTCAAGGTCGGCCACATCGGGCCCAAGGTGTCAAAGCAAGTCGCATACGCCCAGTACAGCGGCTTTTGGACACGCCAGTCGGCTGACGGGCACGCCGTGAACTATCGCCTCGCGTGGAACCGGCAGGGTTCGCTCGGCGGCTTCACCGCCCACGTCCGGCGCAAGCAGCTGGCCGAGATCGACTTCACGGTCGGCAGGCCCGGCCCCCTCCCGACCGCTCAGATCTCGGCGATACCGATAACGCCCATCGGCGAGCTCGGTGCCGACTTCAGTACCCCGACGGAACGTCCCCTGCCGTTGCGGACCACCGAATATGTACTTGGCAACGGAGTCAGGTGGACATACGGCGTAGACCAATTCGAGGCCGATTACTCCCAGTCGGCACCCGCAATGGCATACGCGCCGAACCGCAGGTACACCGCGTTGTTCAACGCCGGTGTCTTCGGTCCTGTCCTGTCCACGGCCAAGGGCGAACCGGGGTGGGGAGGACGTGCAGGGCTCGCTCGGAGCGGGAACACGATCAAGGCCCACCTGCCACTGTTCGGTGACAGCGGCGGGCATGAGAGCAGCACCGCCGGGGCGAGGGTGGTGAGTTCGCTCCGTGCCGACGGTAAGGAGATCACCACCGACGGGGATCCGCTGAACATTGCCTGGTACTCCGTTCCCGCCGAGGACAGCCGTTACGAACTGAGCGTCGATGCCTCCCTGGACCCAGAATTCTTCCGCGTCAGCACCCGTGTGCACGCCCAGTGGACGTTCGACTCGGCCCATGTCGAGGAGGGCAACTGGACGCGGCTGCCGCTGTCCGTGGTCCGCTTCGCTCCCGAGCTGTCACTGACCAGTACGGCGAAGGCCGGCACGAGATTCGAGGTGCCTTTCACCGTCCAGGGCGCGGGCACCGCGGCCACGGCCAAGAAGCTGGCGTTCGAAGTGTCCTACGACGAGGGCAGCACCTGGACCACGGTCGAAGCCATCGACGGTGACCATCTGGTGCTGGACCACCCGGCGCAGCCCGGCAGCGTCTCCCTGCGTGCCAAGCTGACCGACCGTGACGGGAACACCTTGGTTCAGACGATCGACCGCGCCTACCTCACGGTGCGATAGGAGCAAGGGCCCCGAAGGCGATGTCGACGGCGTGTGCAAGGACCCATGGGCCTTGGACACGCCGTCGTTGCCTGCACCCGGCCCGTCCTTCCTGAGTGCCTGCTCTTTCCTGAGGCCAACATGACAGGACGCCGGCTGTGCCCGATCGGCGAACGGCTCGTTGGGCTGCGATGAGCAACGTCACGTCCAATACGGCCTGCGAGCCGGTACTGGGCCAAGTGCTTCATGCGGGTCCCAGAACAGCGGGGCAGAGCACTCGGCGGTCGGCGCCGGGTGCCAGGTCACATGGTTCCGTGCCTCACCGCCTCCATGGCAGATACCTCAGGTGGTCAAGCCGGCGCTGGTCAGCCAAATGTGTTCGCAGGTCGAAGCTGCCTTGTGCAGCTCCTCGCGGGATTCCTGTGACGCATGGTAGAAGGTCCGCTCGATCATCCAGCACAAGGCGCGTGCCATCGCCGGGGCCTCGTCCGGCGCGGTGCCGGGCTGGATGCCGGCTCGTTCGAGGACGGCGGTGATGGCCGCGATGAACAGGTCGGCCGTGTGGTTCCACAGCTCGCCGATCTCCGGCACGGTCAGCGACAGGTCGATCGCCGTGCGCATGACCAGGCCGTGCTCGTTCCACAGCTCGACCGTGCGCTGCATTGCTGCTGCGATGGCCTGGCGGGGCTCGTCCGTCTGCGCGGTGGCCCGGGACCGTTCCCACAGGTGCTCGACGGTCCGGGCCACGAGCGCGGTGACCACTTCTTGCTTGGAACCGAAGTAGAAGTACAGGGCGCCGCGTGTGATGCCGGCGCCCTGGGCGATGTCGCCGACGGTCATGGCGTCGTAGCCCTGGTGCGCCAGCAGGGCTTCACAGGTGTCGAGGATCGCCCGCTCCCGGACATCGCCCTTGCGTACGGTGGTGCGACGGCCGCGTGCGGGGCGGTGGCCGGGCATCAGAGCTGAGCGCCCTCGGCGAAGTCGGTCGTACGGGAGAGCGTCTCCCACGCGCGGATGTCCTCGTCCACGGCCGTGCGCGCGGCGGTGACCAGTCGCAGCGCGTCCGAGCCCAGGACGAGGTGGGCTGGCGGTTTGTCGACCGAGGTGATGTGCACGACGGCGTCCCCGGCCTTTGCCGGATTGCCCAGCTGGTTGCCGCTGGCCTTCTGCCGCGCTTCACGGATGGGGGTGAACAACTCGTCGTAATCGTCGACGGTCCGCGCGGCGCGTGTCATGGACCGTCCGGCCCAGTCGGTGCGGAAGGACCCGGGCTCGATCGCCGTCACATGGATCCCGAACTGCGCGACCTCCTTGCCCAGCGCCTCCAGGATGCCTTCCAGGGCGAACTTGCTGCCGCAGTAGGCGGACATGCCGGGCACGGCCATGAGCCCCCCCATGGAGGTGACGGCCATCAGGTGTCCGCGGCGGCGCCGGCGCATGTGGGGCAGGGCCGCCTGCAGGGTGGCCACTGCCCCGAACACGTTGACATCGAACTGCCGCCGCACCTCGGCCAGCGGGGTTTCCTCGAAGGTGCCCTCAAGGCCGTAGCCGGCGTTGGCGATGACGACGTCCAGGGGGCCGACGCTCTGTTCCACTTCCGCGACCACACCGGGGACGGCGGTGTCGTCCGTCACGTCCAGGATGCGTCCATGAGCGTGCCCGGGTTTGAGCTCTTCGAAGGCTCGCAAATCCTCCTCGGAGCGGACGGTGCCGACGACGGCGTGCCCGGCGGCAAGGGCGGCTTGGGCGAAAGCGCGCCCCAGGCCCGTGCTGACGCCGGTGATGAGCCAGTTCCGCTTCTCCATTGCTCTCCAGAAAGGTCTCGCGGGAAGCCGGGACGCTTCTTCCTGCTGAAGCCTACACGGTGTCGATTTTTTTCGTTGCTGCGTCGATTCAGTGCAGGCGTCCAGGCGTGCCGGGTGCGGCGGCCGGCTGACGGTCTTGAGCTCCGGCCGGTGACATGCACCCGCTCAGGACCAAGCGGGCTCGTCCATTCCGTTCCCTTTGCCCTGTACCCGGGCCGGAGACGCGTGCCGGCACACCGACGCGTTCGAACACCTTTTACGTCTGCGGAGCATCAGGACAGGCGTCGTCCGACTGCGACTTCATCCACCCGTTCCCGAACACATGGACGGTCACCTGGGTGGTGAAGACGCCGTCCCGAGAGGCATCCGCGAACCCCTCACTCATGCCGGCCACCGTGCACACCAACTGCAGCATGGCTGGATGACTGAGGGGAGTGACATCATTCGGAAGCTCGACGGAGACCTCAGTGCCGCTGTGGACCGTCGCATCCGCTGTCCCCGAAAGGCGGGGCAGCTCCGTGGTGGCCGTCCTGGCTTCTTCGGCGGTCGGGCCGTCGAACAGCTCGTCCAGTACGGTCCTGAGGTCCGCAGGAGCATTGATCGTGCGGGGATAGGCTGCCGGATCACCGTCGTCCAGGAAGTAGAGGAAGATGACGTCCGGCACGGCGGGCTCCGAGTCGGCGTCGAACAGGCCGCTCGCCGGCGCGCCGGCCTCGATGACATCGGACGGGGGTACCCCACACGCTGTCAGCATGAGCGCGGTCGCGAGTCCCAGCAGCGGCAACCAGCGCGGCCCTTTCACCAGGTCTCCTCGGCGGAGGTGCAGTCGGCGGCTGCGATGTCGCGGCGCAGGGGGATCCTGACCGTGAAAACCGCTCCGCCACCGGCAAGGTTGGCGGCGCTGATGCGTCCTCCGTGCAGGCGCACGTTCTCCGCTGTGATGGCGAGTCCGAGTCCGCTGCTCTCGCTCCTGACGCGTGTGGTGTCCACCTTGTAGAAACGCTCGAAGATGTGGGGCATGGCGTCCTCAACGATGCCCGGTCCGTTGTCGGTCACTTGGATGACGACCCATGGCGCTTGCGCTTGCTCCTCGCTCACATCGATGGCCAAGTGCACCGGCGGCGCTCCGTGCCGCAGTGCGTTGCCGATCAGGTTGGCCATCACCACATCGATCCGGCGCGGGTCCACTCGTGTCCGCAGCACGCCCGGCCGGGGCAGGCGGGTCGTCACGCGGTTCTGCCAGCCCCGAGTGGTGAGGGTGTGCTGGACGAGCTCGATCAGATCGATGTCGTCCAGGCTGAGTTCGGCGACGCCGGCGTCGAAGCGGGAAATCTCCATCAGGTCGTTCACCAGCACATTCAGCCGGGTGGTTCCCTCGCTGATGAACCACAGGGCTTCTCCTGTGTCGCGGTTCACGTGCAGCGCGTTTCCGTCGAGCACGTCTGTGACCGCGGACATCGCCGCCAGCGGCGTCCGCAGCTCGTGGGAGACATCCGCGACGAAGCGGCGCGCCTGAGCCTCCAGGCGGCGCGACTCCGCGAGCGAGAGCTCCAGAGCTTGCGCCATGTGATTGAAGGACTGCGAGAGGTCGGCCAGTTCATCGGACCCGCGGACGGCCAGCCGGACATCGAGGTGTCCCTGGGCCATGCGACCTGTCGCCCGGCGCAACGCCCCCACCGGACGGAGAACACCGTTCGAAGCCAGTATGGCCAGGAAGACCGCGAGGCCCAGGGCCACCACGGTGGCGTGCTCGATGGCGCTGACGATCGCATCGACATAGCCCTGTTCGGCTTTCTGCGACACCACCAGGTACATCGCCACTCCAGAGAGTTCGTCCTCCTGGCCGTTGTCGTACGTGACCGGCATGCCTACGACGAGGTAGGGGCGCCCGTCGGTGCTCACCCGCTGGAAGACGGCGGCGCGTTTGGTGTCCACCGACCGGCGGAGCTGCGGGCTGATTGTGTCGAAGTCCGCACTCGGTGCCGAGGCCCGGACGTTTCCGTACGTGGCGAGCACCCGCCACCCCTGGAACTGGTTGGCGGAGAGTACCTGGTTCACCGCCTTTTGCAAGTGGGTTCTGCTCGGTGCTCTGGGCATGTAGGCGGCTGCGGCATCGACGCTGGTCCGGAACCGACGGATGACGGAGTCCTGGTTCTGCTGCAGCACCCCTGTGCGTGCCTCCCGGAAGGCGAGGGCTCCGGCGCCCAGCGCACTGACCATCGCCACGAGGACGAAGGCCACGACGAGGCGGGAGCGCAGGCTGCGCAGGGAGAACAACGCCCGAGCCAGGCCCGGTTGAGGAGACCTCGCGGGCTCGGAGACGTGCGCGGGTGCGGCTGCCTGGCGCTCGCGTACGCACGCGCGTACTGATTCCTTGCCGCTCACGGGGAACCGAAGCGGTACCCGAAGCCGCGAACGGTCTGGATGTACTGCGGATGTCCGCCCAACTCACCCAGCTTGCTGCGCAATCGCTTGACACAGGCATCCACGAGCCGTACATCGCCGTAGTAGTTGTGCTCCCACACCGCTGTCAGCAGTTGGGGACGGCTGAACACCTGTCCGGGCGAGGCTGACAGGGTCAGCAGCAGTCGGAGCTCGGACGGAGCGAGCGCGACGGGTGCACCACGGTGTGTCACCACCAGCCCGGCCCGGTCGATGACGAGTTCCCCGTGAGACTCCGCTCTGGGCCGTACGGAATCGGGGACCGCAGTGTCCTGCCTGCGGAGCACGGCCCGTATGCGGGCGTCGAGCACCCGGGCCCGGACGGGTTTGACCACGTAGTCGTCCGCGCCGGCCTCCAGTCCCACGATCACGTCTATGTCGTCGCCTTTGGCGGTCATGATGATGATCGGCACTTGGTCACGGATTCTGATGCGTCGGCATGCGTCAAGGCCGGAAATTCCGGGCAGCATGAGGTCGAGCAGGACGACATCAGGGTGGAAGGGGTGGAGCTGCTGCAACCCCTCTTCGCCTGTCCCGGCAGCAAGGACGTCGTGTCCCTGGTGCTCCAGCCCGAACTGAACGGCATGACGGACGTCTGGGTCGTCTTCGACAACGAGGACTCGTGGCACTTCGGCAGTGTAGGCAGCCCGCGTTCGTCCCCCTACTCGCGAAAGAGTCCTTCCCCGCAACCGTTGCAAGGATCACATCGGCACGCCGCGAGCACTCACCCGCCGAGTCGACCGAAAGAACCGTTCGTTATCGATCCGTGATGATTTGAACTCATGGCGATCATCCGAAACGGCCATCTTGACACGCCATGCGCTTGGCACGGCAGCAGGAATACGCATCGACCACAGGCAGCGTGACGTCCCTCAGCGGTGGTCGTCACCGCCTCCCACGAACACGCGGCCGGTGGTACGCGGTCGGCACGCTACTGGCTGCGGGCCTGCTCGGCCCTGCCGCGTTCCTCGTGTACGACATGTCAAAGGACACGCCGCACCGTGAGCCGTCCTCGCGGGACGTGGCATCCGTACCCCCCGCCCCCGCTCCGGCACCCAGCCCTTCCCCGACTCCCACCGAGATCGACATCCCCCCGACGGGCACCGGAACCTTCGTCACCGCGCCGACCGGCGGGGCCCCGGCCGGTGACGGCCCCAGTCCGCTCCGGTACAGGGTGAGAGTCGAGACCGGCATCGCCATCTCGCCGGCCGAAGCGGCGGACGAGATCGCCGGGATACTCGCCGCTCCACGGGGCTGGACCGACAACCGCTCCTATGCGTTCCAGCTGGTGGGCGCGGGAGAGCCGCACGACCTCACAGTGACGATCGCGACACCGGGTACGACGGACGCACTGTGCTGGGCGGGCATCCGGCAGGACACCGGAGGCAGGTACAACTGCGAGGTCCCCGACGGCGTCGTGGTGAACCTCAAACGCTGGGTCAAGGGCTCGCCCACCTTCGACGGTCCGATCCATGACTACCGGGCGTTGATCATCAACCATGAGATGGGGCACTTCCTCGGCCACGCGCACATGACCTGCGCAGGACCCGGTCAACTGGCCCCCGTCATGATGCAGCAGATCAAAGGCCTGCACGGATGCATCGCCAACGCCTGGCCCTACGACAAGAACGGCCAGTTCGTCACGGGACCACCTGCGCAGTGAGCCCGCGGCGGTCCAGGGCCTTGAGCGGACCGTACCCGTGCCGCTCCGCGATCCGGGAGCCTGAAAACCGTGACCGGGAAAGGTGATCACGTAACTGTTCGCCCGACACCGGACAGTGAACTGCTGGGGCCCCGCCGTATCGCCCGCCAGCGGCGGTCGGTGCCTGGAGCTGAGCATGATCTCGGCTTCGTGATCACTCTGAGGATCCTGGGGCGCCGTCCGGACCGTCACCTCGATTCTGGCCGGTGGCTCAACAACGGTGATCGCCTGGCCCAGTCGTCGTCAAACGAGCCCCCTTGGCGGGCCCGACCGGTGGATCCGGCACGGCTGAGCGGAGCGACACCGGCGCCCTGGCCGGAGCAGCACCCGTCTGCGGGGCGCCGGCGGGTGAAGGCCGGTCACTCTCCCTCGCCACGGCTGTCCAGGGGCGGCAGCATGGTCGCGGTCGGCTCACTCGGTGAGCTCGGCGATCTTCGGCGCCGTCTCCGCTCTGACCGCACGCCCCCCGCTCCCCCACGACGAGGTGGTTGGGGGCCCGGCAGCCGAGGGTGAACGGGAGCGTCTGGTTGGCCCCGAAGAGGCACGATGTCATGCGGGGATCTGGGAGAGGATCGTCTCCAGGCCGAAGGCGAAGCGCTCGTCGAAGTTTCGCCGGAGGTGGGGCATGACCTGCTGCAGCGCCGGGTGCGTGCTGGGCTTGACGGCCTGGGCGAGTCTCTCGTCCCCCTCGTCGGGGGCGGCTTGCTCCTCCTGGGCCAGGCCGAGGGTGAAGTAGCTGACTGTCCAGACCGTCCATGCCGCCTGCCGCTCGTCGGCGCCGGCATCGAGGAGGGCGTTGATGAGGCGGTCGGCGAAGCGCAAAGTGTTCGGTTCGGCTGGGTAGGTCCCGGTGACCAGGGCGGCGCCGTCGCGATGGGCGAGGAGCGTCCGTCGGTAACGGCCGGCCAGTTCGCGGAATCGTTCCAGCGGGGCGTCGGGCAGGGCGTCATAGCTGATGCCGGCGAGGATGGCGTCGGCCATCAGCTCCAGCATCCGGGCCTTGGTCTTCACGTGCCACAGCACGGTGTTCATGCGCACCCCGAGGCGGTCGGCAACCGCCCGGGTGGAGAGGCCGTCCAGCCCCCGCTCTTCCAGTACGTGGAGGGCGGCGCTGATCACGGCGGTGCGGGTGAGCTGGCCCACGGCGTTTTCTCCGGCTTGCTTCTTGGTCACTGACCTAGTTTACTGCCGTCCCGGCATATTGGTCACTGACCAAGAACGCGTTGAAGGAGAGACCATGAACCACCAGGTTGTCGTCGCAGGTGCCGGACCCGTAGGCCTGTGGCTGGCCGGCGAACTACGCCGTGCGGGCGTCACCGTCGCCGTGATCGAGCCCCGCACCGAACGCGACTCCCGCTCCCGGGCCCTGACCGTGCACCCCCGCACGATCGAGACCTTCGCCTCCCGCGGTGTGCACCAGCAGTTCGTGAGCGAGGGCATACCGCTGCCCGGCGGCCACTTCGGCGTCCTCGACTCCCGCCTCGACTTCCGCGGCCTGCCCAGCCCGTTCCCCTACACACTCGCCCTGCCCCAGGAACGCACCGAGGCGCTGATGGAAGGCCAGGCCCTCGACCTAGGGGTGGACATCCTGCGCGGGCACGAGGTCACCGGCTTCACCGACCACCCCGACCACGTCGCCGTCCAGATCACCGGACCGGACGGCCCCGCCACCCTCCGGGCGGACTACCTGGTCGGCTGCGACGGCGCTCGCAGTACGGTGCGCACCGCAGCCGGCATCGACTACCCAGGCACCCCCTCGACCGTGCTCGGCTGGCTCGGCGACGTGGTCCTCGATGACCCGCCCGCTCCCGGCTACAGTTACTTCGGGCCCGCCGGAACCCTCATGGTCGTCCCCATGCCCCGCGGCGTCCACCGCCTGGTCGGCATCACTCCCCGCGACCTGACCACCACCTGGCCCGGCGACCTGACCCTGGACGAACTGAGCGAGAACGTCACCGCCATGGCCGGCACCGACTTCGGCCTGCGCGATCCCATCTGGCTCTCCCGCTTCGGCAACGCCACCCACCTGGCCGACCAGTACCGCAAAGGCCGCGTCTTCCTCGCCGGTGACGCCGCCCACCAGCACTTCCCCGCCGGCGGCGTCGGCATGAACGTCGGCATCCAGGACGCTGCCAACCTCGCCTGGAAGCTCGCCGCCACTCTCAACGGCTGGGCTCCCGACGCCCTGCTCGACACCTACCACACCGAACGGCACCCCGTCGGCGCCGACCTCACAGCCACCAGCCGCGCCCAGGTCGCCCTGATGACCGCCTTCACCCCAGAAGGACTCGACCTGCGCGGTCTGCTCGCCCAGCTGATCACCGCTCTGCCCGACCTCAACCACCACCTGGCAGCCAAGGTCAGCTCCCTCGCCGTCACCTACCCGCCCACCGCCCCCGGCGCGCACCCGCTGACCGGCACCCGCGCCCTCGACCTCGCCCTGGGAGACACCAGCCTGTTCGCCCTGCTGCGCGCCGACGGCTACCTCCTGCTGGATCTCACCGGCAGCGGCCGTCTCACCGGTTCCCCACGCCCCGGGCTGCACGTGCACACCGCCACCCCGTACCAGCCCCGCGAGGACTTCGCCGACGTCCGCGCCGTCCTGGTCCGTCCCGACGGCCACATCGTCTGGGCTAGCACCGAACAGGACGACACCGCCCTCACCGAGGATCTCACCGTCACCCTCGCCACCACCCACCGGAAGTGAAGTGAGCCGCCTCCTGACCGTCCAGCGCGTCGCCCCTGGCCTGCTCCAGTCGGAGGACTACACGCTCGCGCACTGCGATGGTGTGGAGGACGGAATTGAGCTGGCGGTCGCCGGAACGGGAGAGCCGGTGGCGGGCCTTGTCCGCGCTGGCGATCTCCGCCGGGGCGGCACCGGCGTAGTTTGCGAACGCCGCCGAGGTGGCAACCGGTGAGCCCGTCGGGTGCGGCCGATCAACCGGGCGGCGGCGTCCCACGGCACGCTACGAGCGGCCAACCCGACCGCGTGCCGCTGTCCCCGAACAAGTCGGCGGTTCAGTTCCAGTTGCCCCGCGTGCGCCGTAAGCGGCCGGTTGAGTGGGTAGCTGCGCTGCCGCCCGTACGAGGCGGATCGGACGGCGGCAGGCGGGAAACTTGGTCACACCGGTGCCTGGCGGCGGGACCGCCGGGGGCGTCTATGCCCCGTGGAAGACAGCTGTGGTGGTATGACCAGATGGCCAGACACCGGTCGTCACGGGAGTGTGTCACACAATGATGACCGTGCGCTCCCCCGGCGCATCTTCGTTCGCCCACGCTTTCTCGATGTCGGCGAGTGGCATCGGACGTGGGCGGACAGTCATAGCGCCTGAGCTGATCGCGGCGGCGAGCCCAGGAAGGTCTCTGCGGTAGAAGTCGGGTGACACGGTGGCGAATCCGCTTCCCAGGATGCGGATCGCATTGGAGATCAAGGCGAACCCGCGCAATGTGATCTCCGGACCGCCGCCTC
Organism: Streptomyces malachitofuscus; assembly: GCF_055571035.1. Taxonomy (NCBI): domain Bacteria; kingdom Bacillati; phylum Actinomycetota; class Actinomycetes; order Kitasatosporales; family Streptomycetaceae; genus Streptomyces; species Streptomyces malachitofuscus. The sequence continues at coordinate 46,891 of NZ_JBVIGA010000036.1, forward strand.
CTCCGATCTGAATCCAGTCGAGCTGGCGTGTGTGCCCGGTGCGTGCCTCAAGGATGGCGTGCATGGCGAGTTCCGTAGGCGGCCCCCATACGTAGTCGAGCACTACGTCGACTTCCGCCGCGGCCTTGGCGTATGCGGCCGCGGTGGCAGACGCGTTGGGCGTGAGGGCGACCACCTCGTCGGCTCCCTCGGACAGCAGCTCGGTCAGGCGAGCTTGATTCCGACCGGCCGCGATCACCTGTCCTGCGCCGAGATGCCGTGCGACCTTGACCGCCATGGAGCCGGCGTTTCCCGTGGCACCGATCACCAGTACCGACTGCCCGGCCGTGAAGGGCGCCCGCGCGCGGAGCGCCACCCATGCCGACAGGGCCGGGTTCATGGTGGCTGCGATGACCGCAGGGTCCGCGTCGGCGGGGAGCGGGATCGCGTCGTCGGGGTGGATGACGATGCGCTCCGCGAGCGTGCCGGTGGCGGGGGCCATGACGTAGGCGAGGTTTCCGCAAGGCCTGCGTACGACGGCGTCGACGCCTGCCATGAACGGCAGCCGAGTGGCGCTTGCGAAGTGCTTCCCCGCGGCGATACCGCGCGTTGCCGGGTGCACTCCCACGGCGATTACGTCGGCTGTCTCGTGGCCGGCGGCGGCCTGTGGTTCAGGGATGGTGCGGTAGCGCGGCGGTTCGTCGAAGGATTCCACGAGTGCGGCCTTCATGGTGGTGATGAACTCCTTAAGATGCATGTGCGTATCTAAGCGAAAGCTAGATGGCCGCGGTAAGATACGCAAATGGACCTAAGGTCGGGGAGGGGGACGAGTGAGAGCGCTCGAGCCGAGGCGCCGGCTCGCGGGCATCGTGCCGGTGGCGCCAGCCGCCGCCGCGGGGCCGAGCTGGAGAACGCGATCCTCGACGCCGCGTGGGAGGTTCTGGTCGAGCACGGATACTCCGGCTTCACCTACGAGGCAGTCGCGGCTCGCGCCGGTACGAGTCGCCCGGTCCTCTACCGGCGCTGGCAGCAGCGCGAAGACCTGCTGCTGGCCACGCTTGCCCGGCACTGGCAGCCCATCGACGTACCCGACACCGGCAGCCTCCGCGACGACGCGATCGGCTTTCTGCGAAACGCCAGCACAGATCGCGCACAAACGGTCATATTAAAGAGCATCCAGCTCGGCGACTACTTCCGCGCCACCGGGACGAGTGCGAGCGATCTGCGCGAAGCGCTCGGCGGGGCGGACCAGCCGGGGCCCTTCACACAGATCGTCGACCGCGCCGTCGCACGTGGCGAACTACCCGACGAACAACGCCCCACCCGCATCGTCAATCTGCCCTTCGACCTGCTCCGCCACGACATGCTGATGACGCTTCGCCCGGTACCGGACGAAGCCATCGTCGAAATCGTGGACCAGGTCTGGCTGCCCCTGCTGGGTAGCTGGAGCAGTCCGTGGAAAGTGGCGGAGCATCGCCAATAGCATGAGAGGCTGCTCCTCACGCTGGCGGGACGGTTCCTCTTCCAGCAGTCATCCCGCAGCGTTGCCGATCTGCGCTCCGCACCCACCGGGGAGCGGCGTCGCGGCAACCACCTATGGCTGGGCCCAGTTAAACCTCATCGACCACTGGGGAGCCGACGACAGTCCCCTCCAGCGGCCAGCCGACGAGAGCACACAGAAGGCGAACCGCACGAACACGTGTGGGGCGGGCGCCTCAAGGCCCTTCGTGGCGCTTCCGGCCACCGTGCCCGACGACGCCTGCGACGAATACCCCTTCGCCGGGTCGTACCAGGGAGGCACGAACGGCGGCCTGTGCGCGGACGTCATTCCGCAGTTTGGAGAACGGCGTCTGGAAGTTCTACCAGGATCTCAACGCGCCTGCGGTCACCCTCAACGAACCGTGTATTCGCGGCCACGTTCCATCGACTCAGAACTCAGCGGCTGGTGGCAAGCTGGGCAGTAACAACCAAGGCTGACCGGATTCATAGGCTGTCCGGGCTGGCGGCCTGGGAAAGGCCACTGTGAGCTTCTGCTGCTGGCGTAGGGCAGGTGCTGGCGGGACTGGAGGTATGCCCGCATGAGGTCAGCGACGGGCTCTGGAAGCGGGGAGGGCGGGTCTCCCAGCCGGATGGTGACGGTGGCCCCGTCGTCGATGACGTCGTGGACAGTGAGGCGGACGATGCGGGTGACGGGTTGCGCGTAGAGGAGAACGAGCGCGGCGGCGACCCGGGCCCGCAGGGACAGGGAGTCGTCGTTGCGGGTCCGCCGGAGAATGGCGAGTCGGTGGTGCTGGTGCAGCGGCGCTTGGTCCTGGTTGATGACCTGGGTGGGTAGGGCGAGGCGGGGCATCCGGCTCGTCTTCATGTACCAGCGCAGGAACGTCTGGGCCGGGCGCCGGGTGGCCAGCTTCGCGGTGTGCCAGGCGTCGAGGTCGGCCTGCTGGCAGTGTTCGAGGGCGCGGCCTCGGTCGGCGAGCCAGACGAGGAGGGCGCCTGCCTGGGCGATCTCCTGTTTCGCCTGGCCGGTCTGGGAGCGTCCCAGAGGCCCCTTCTCGGCCTTGCTCCGCAGGCGCCGCATCTGGTGCCAGGTGGCGAAGTGCTGAAGAAGTCGACAGTGTTCGGGGTCCTCAATGACGGCGAGTCGTTCGGTCAGCCAGCGCTGATAGAGCATGAGCTGTCGGTCGACGCGCGGCAGGACGCCGCTGTCCATCAGCAGGTCACGCAGGTGGGCGACGGTTCGCCAGGGGGTTTCCTGGTGTAGTCCGTCGTGGGTGAGCGGGATGGTGCCTGTGGTCAGGCCCCGTAGGAGGCGGACGACGTTGGGGTCGCGGAGCCAGATCAGGCGACTCTTGGGCCGGTCCATCTTCAGCAGGGCGGTGACCAGTGGTTGCAGCGGAAGCGCGACGTGCCCGGTGCCGTCGTCGAGGAGGCGGGCGAGGGCGTCGGCGAGAGTGCAGCGTTCGCAGAGACGCCCGCCGAGTAGGAGCCCTTCGAAGCCGCAACGGTCGCAGAAGAAGTCGCGGGTGATGCCCGCGCAGTCGCGGCAGATTGAATTGTCGGCGGTGTTAGACCGGGTAGTAGCCGGTCGGTTCGGCAGTTGGGGCAGGAGCCGCGGACGCGCATCGCGCGGTCATAGCAGGTCCGGCAAATTGGGCCGTCCGACCATTCCGCCGACTTCGCCGCCCGACGGCCGCAGCGTGCACAGTTTCGGACATGCCAACGCTCGTACTCTTCCGGTGTCATCGCTCAGCTCTCGGGAGTCAGCCGGACCCGCGTGGGTCGGCGGGCGGCGAGGTTGATCGGTGCCTCTTCGCCGGCGGCGCGGCGGGCTGGGAGGTTCTGGGCCGAGGTGGCGATCAGGTCGGTGGGCGTGCAGTCGAGGATGTCGCAGAGGGTGGCCAGCACCGGCAGGGACAGCCGTTCCGGGGTGCCGGAGACCAGGCGGTGGACCTGGGAGGAGGACAGGGTGATGCCGCGTTCGGTCAGGTGCGGCATGAGCTCGGCGACGGTGAACATGCCGCGGGCGGCCATCAGCTCGCGCAGGCGCCACCGGTAGCTGATCTGGCATGGCATCAGGAGGTCCTTCCCGGCCGTAGAGCGGCCTCGATGGCGGCGTCCAGGACGCGACGCAGGGAGCGGGTGCGGAAGTCGGAGGAGACGCAGGTGTAGATCGCGGTAGTGGAAGCGTGGTCGTGGCCGACCTGCTGTTGGACGAACAGGGGGTCGTGGCCGTCCTCGATCAGGTGGGTGATGTAGGACCTGCGCAGCGAGTGGAACTCCAGCGCGGGGTCCAGGCCGGCGGCATCCCGGTAGGCGGCGAAGCGGGAGTCCAGCCGCTGGAGCCCGATTCGCGGGCCTCTCTCGGACGGCCAGAGGGCTCTGCTGGTCGAATGCCGCATCCCGGGCCGGACCTCGCTAATCCACTCCTCGATCGTGCCGGGTGTCCAGTGCCAGACGGTCAGCACGCTGCGACGCTTGGGCGGTGAGCCCTTCTTGGCCTTGCCGTAGCGGACCGCAGGGTGCCGTACTCACCGAACTCCCGGCCCTCCGGAGTGCGGCCGAAGTCGGTGAGATCCAGCATCCGGGTCTCGTTGCGTCGCAGGCCGTAGGCGTACGCAACCTTGAACAGGACGGCATCGCGGAAGGCCGGCAACCAGCCCTTGCGGCTCTTGCCGCGAACGCGCACCACCTCCTCGTCGGCATGGTCGAAGAACGCCTCCAGCTCGGGCCGGGTGAAGGCCCGTCGTTCCGGCTCGCCTTCGGCCTCGTCGGCGTGCGTTGCAGCGTTCCAGTCGTAGACCACCTGGACCGGGTGGGTGCCGAAGTGCCGCAGGCACTCGTCTGTCCAGCCGTAGGCCGGGTTGGTCAGGAAGTCGCAGAACTGGCGTACGGAGCCCTGGTAGTTGCGCAGGGTGGAGCGGACGCAGCCGTGCACGGCCCGCAGATCGGCCGACCACTCGTCGACGTGCTGCGGCGTCCACTGCCACGGCATCGCGTCGGCATGCCGGGTGAAGGCCCGGACCGTGCGTTCCTGGTCACCGACGTATCCCGGCGAGAGGTTCCGGGCGAGCTGTTGGTTGCGCCAGCCTTTGATCATCGCCTCGAAGACCTGCTCGTCCGGCCGCAGCAGCGGCAGCCCGTCGATCAGGTGCAGCCGAGCAGCCCCTGGAACAAGGCCGTCTCCACCCATCCGTCATCACTCTCCGTCTATCGCATCTGACGCGAGAATTTCGCATCAGATGCGACCGGGGGGCGTCTTCGCAGTTCAATCGCTCGATGGAGTGAGACTCGCAGGCGTCCGCCGAGGAGACCGCTACCGTGGTTCCGAGGTCAGCGTCCCTGGTGAGACCACTTCCATGCGGTCGTGGGCCAATCTCCAGGACGGGTGTCGCCTATTCGCATCCGATGCAATTGGCGTCGGTAAACATCGGTACAGCGGTTGGCGCTGAGACTGATCATGGTCCGGCTGTTGCAGCCTGAAGGGCGTTGACGCGGATCTCGTACTCGCGGCGGGCTTTGCGCTGGGCCGGGACGGTCGGGGTGCCCTGGCCGCCGTCGAGGAGCTGGCACCGGGCGAGGAGCCCTCGGCGCACGGCGGGGACGGCGCTGACGCGCAGGGCGTAGCCCTGGCCGCGCCGTCGTGGATGCGCAGGGCGAGGCGGCCGTGGGGCTGTACGACGGGGCGATCAGTTGGCGACGAGGTGAGCGAGGGGGGTGGGCGGTTCGGGGAGCGATGCGGTTTGGGTGCGCCAGAGGCGGGTGGTGGTTTCGGCGGTCCGGTGTGCCTGTCCGAGGTAGTTCTCCGGCTGGGTGGGAAGGCCGGGCAGGAGTGTGTCGAGGTGGTGTTCGGTCAGGACGTCGCGCAGTGTCAGCGTGAGGTGTGTGCCGGTGGTACGGGTACGGGTTGCGGCTTCGTGGACAAGGTCGTGGGCGCGTTCGCGGCCGACGGGTCCGGCCAGGGTGATCATGTGTGATTCCGCCATGACGAGGCCGCCGTCGCTGTCGAGATTGGCGCGCATGCGGCGGGCGTCGACCCGGAGCCCGCGCAGGAGGACGATCGTTTCTGTGAGGGCCGTCCCGGCGGTTACGGCGAGTTCGGGCAGGACGCGCCATTCGGTGTGCCATTCGCCGGCGGCGCGCTCATGGCCCGCTTCCTGGGCGCGGAGCAGTGCGGAGGTGAGGGCGCCGGCGGTGCCGCTCAGTCCGATGATGCTTTCAGAGGTGATCGGGTTGACTTTCTGCGGCATGGTCGAGGAGGCGCCGCGGTGGTCGCTGTAGGGCTCGAACACCTCGGCGATCTCGGTCCGGGAGAGGTCGACGATGTTGCGGGCCAGGCGCGCGCAGGTCGCGGTGAGCAAGGAGCACAGCCAGCCGAACTCGGCGACTCCGTCGCGGGCCACGTGCCAGGGGGTCGCGGTGTCGTGCAGGTCGAGCAGACGGGCCATGCCGCTTCTGACGGCTGCCGCGTGGGGACCGAATGCGGCTGCGGTGCCGCCGGCTCCGGACAGGGAGATCACGCCGATGCGCGGTGCGGCCTCGGCCAGGCGCTGCCGGTGGCGGGTGAACTGGGCCAGGAGGGTGGCCAGGGTGGCGCCGAACGTGGTGGGTACGGCCTGTTGGCCGTGGGTGCGGGCCGCCATCACGGTGGAGGCGTGCTCGGTGACACGGTCCGCGAGGACATCGCCGAGTTCGGCGATCCGGCGTTCGAGAGCGGCCAGGGAGCGGACCATCTGCAGGACGAGACCGGTGTCCATGATGTCCTGCGTGGTGGCGCCGTAGTGCACCCGACCGTCGGGTCCCGGCGGGAGCCGGCGGCTGATCTGCCGGACCAGGCCCAGGATGGGGTAGCCGACGGTGCGGGCAGTGCGCCACAGCTCTTCGCGGTCGATGTGGTGCAGCTGTGCCGCGTCGCGGATGGCGTCGGCCTCCGCGTGGGTGAGCACTCCGGTTTCGGCCTGGGCCCGGGCGAGAGCGCGTTCGGCGGCGAGCCAGCCGTTGAGGGCCGCGTCCTCGCAAAAGAGGGCACGCTGCTCGGGGTCCGCCGCGAGTCGGCTGGTCAGGGAGAAGGGTTCCGACGGCGGGACAGGCGGGTTCATGACCGGTCCTGGGGGGCGCGGGTACCGGCGTCGGCGGGAGTGTCGATGGCGACGTACTTCTGCTCCAGGTATTCGTCGATGCCGGAGTTGCCGCCCTCGCGGCCGGCACCTGAATGCTTGATGCCGCCGAAGGGTGCCCCGGGGTCGGAGACGTAGCCGCGGTTGAGGCCGAGCATGCCGCTCTCGATCTGTTCGCTCATCCGCAGTGCTCGGCCGAGATCGCGGGTGTAGAGGTAGGCGACCAGGCCGAACTCGGTGGCGTTGGCCAGCGCGAGTGCCTCGTCGTCGCTGGAGAAGGTCCGGATGGCGGCGACGGGGCCGAAGATCTCCTCGCGGCTGATGCGTGCGCCGTCGGGGATGTCGGTGAGCACGGTGGGCGGATAGAAGTAGCCGGGCAGGTCGGGAGTGCTGCCGCCGGTGTGCAGCCGCGCGCCGCCGGCGACGGTCTCCTCCACCAGCCGGGCGACACGGTCGCGCTGGGTGCGGTCGATCAGCGGGCCGAGGTCGGTACCGGGTTCCGTTCCGCTGCCGAGGGTCAGGCCGCGCATCCGGTCCACGAGACGCTCGGTGAATTCCCGCGTGACATCGGCGTGAACGAGGAAGCGGTTCGCCGCGATGCACGCTTCGCCGATGTTGCGCAGCTTCGCGGTCATGGCGCCGTCCACCGCCGCTTCCACATCGGCGTCGGCGCACACGATGAACGGGGCGTTGCCGCCCAGCTCCATCGAGGTGCGCAGTACGTTGGCGGATGCCTGGGCCAGCAGCAGCCGGCCGACCGCGGTGGAGCCGGTGAAGGAGATCTTGCGCAGCCGCGGATCCTTCATCAGTGTCTCGGCCACCGCGGCGGCGCCGGTGGTGGGAAGGAGGTTCAGGACGCCGGCGGGCAGGCCGGCCTCGATCAGGACTGTGGCCAGTGCGATGCTGGTGAGCGGGGTCTGCGGGGCGGGTTTGAGGACCATCGTGCAGCCGGCGGCCACTGCGGGGGCGATCTTGCGGGCAGGCATCGCCAGAGGCGCGTTCCAGGGCGTGATCAGCAGGCACGGTCCGACGGGCTGACGCATGACCAGAACCCGTGCCGTCGCGTCCTCGCTGACTTTCCAGGTCCCGTCGATGCGGACGGCTTCTTCGGCGAACCAGCGCAGATATCCGGCCGCGTAATCGACTTCCGCACGGGCCTCGGCGAGGGACTTGCCCATCTCCAGTGTGATGAGCCCCGCGAAGTCCTCACGGCGCTCCAGCAGCAGGTCGTGGGTGCGGCGCAGAATGCGGCTGCGTTGTCCCGGCGAGGTCGCGGCCCACTGCGACTGCGCTCCGGCAGCCGCGCCGAGGGCGTCGAGTGCGTCCGTGGTGCCGGCATCGGCGACCCGGGCCACCGGTTCGCCCGTCGCGGGGTTCTCCACGGGGAACGTGGCGCCGCCGGTCGCGGGCAGCCACCTTCCGCCGATCAGCAGCCCCCGCGGCAGTGCATCAACGTCAAAGGGGCGTGGCGTGTGGTCCGTCATGGTGGTTTCTCACCCGTCGTCGAAGGAGGGACGGCCAGTCGAAGGAGGGAAAGCAAGAGGTGCGGCCCGGGCCGCCGCTGCCTGGAGGGGTGTGCGGCGGCGGCCCGGGGCGAGGGGTCGGGTCAGCCCGCTGCCAGCGCGGCGTTGATCGCTTCGGCCATCGGGGCACTGGAAGCCGGGTTCTGGCCGGTGAAGAGGTTGGCGTCCCGGATGGTGAAGGCCTGGTAGGGGTCGCCCTGCTCGTGCCGGGCGCCCCTCTCGCGCAGACGGCTCGCCAGCAGCCACGGAGCGTTGTCGGCGGTGCCGAACAGGCGCTCCTCCTCGTCGGTGAACGCGGCCATCCGCCGACCGGCGAAGATCCACTTGCCCTGCTCGTCGACCGCGGACAGCAGTGCGGCCGGACCGTGGCAGACCGCGCCGACGATCTTGCCGGCGCGGTCGGCCTCGATCAGCAGTCGGCCCAGGTTCGCGTCCTGGAAGAGGTCGACCACGGGGCCGTGCCCGCCCGGCAGCACCACGGCGTCGTAGTCGGAGGCTGAGACCTCCTCCAGCTTCAGCAGCGGTCCGAAGTCGCTGAGCGCCTTCTGCGCGTGGGCCACGTGCCGGGCACAGTCCTCACCGGCGATCGCCGGGTCGGCGCTGTGCTGGTCCAGAGGCTGCAGCACACCCCCGGGGGAGGCGAAGTCGACGGTGTGGCCGGCGCGGACGAATGCCTCGTGCGGCGCGGCGAGTTCCTCCGCCCAGTAGCCCGTCGGGTACTTCGAGCCGTCGGTGCGCTCCCACACGTCGGTACCGGACATGACGATCAGAATGCGACTCATGACTGTTTCCTCGGCTTCTCGGTGTCAGCCGGTCACCTGTTGGACCGGGCTGTCGGATCGGCTGATCCGTCGGCCCTTCCACTGTCGGCCGCCCCGGCCGCCCGAAGGCGGCCATCATCGGCCCTGACCTTCCTGAGTCCGCTCTGCCTAGGACTGACAGTCCCTGTTGAGGCGACCGTGGCCGCGGCGATTCGGCCACACTGGATCCATGGCCACCTTGAACCGCGAACTCGCCGATTTCCTGCGCCGGGCCCGTGCCCAATGCGATCCAGCGCGCGCGGGACTGCCGCCGGACACCCGCGTACGCCGCGTACCCGGCCTGCGACGTGAGGAGGTGGCACGACTGGCCGGAGTCTCCGCCGACTACTACGCGCGCCTCGAACAGGGACGCCACATCACGCCCTCACCCGCAGTGGTCGAAGCACTGGCCCAGGCACTGGAACTCGACGCCGCCGGCCGTGCCCACCTCAACGACCTCATCGGCACCACCACTGCGGCGCCCCGACGCCGACGTCCGCCAACCGTCCAACGCCTGCGCTCCGGCCTCCACCAACTGCTGGACTCCATGGAGGGCACCCCCACCCTGGCCCTGGGACGCCGGGGAGACGTCCTCGGCATCAACAGGCTGGCCAAGGCGCTGTTCACCGACTTCGACGCCCTGCCGCCGGCTCAACGCAACTACACACGGTGGCTCCTCCTCCACCCGGAAGCCCGCACCCTCTTCGTCGACTGGGACATCCAAGCCCGCGCAGCCGTGGAAAACCTCCGCCTCGACGTCGGCCGTACCCCCGACGACCAATCCATCCAGGACCTCGTCATCGAGCTGAGGGAAAACAGCGCAGAGTTCGACCGCTGGTGGCAGCAGCACCGCGTCCACCAGCGCACCCACGGATCCAAGCGACTGCTCCACCCGCTCGTCGGCGAGCTGACCGTGCAGTACGAGACGTTCGCCCTCCCCGGAGACACTGAGACAGCTGTCTTCCTCTACAACACCGAAGCGGGCTCCCCATCCCGCCGTGCACTCGACCTCCTCACCTCCTGGACGCTCACGCCCACCGTCTCTCGCAGCGAGTCCTGAACCCCGCGAGCCTCGGTCACCCAGCGTTACGTCACTGGCATCTGAACGAGTGCTGTGACCTGCGCTCGCGCGCCGGCCGCGAGGCGGCTGACAAGGCGAGGCCCCGCACGTTCGTCACCGCCCTGGCCGGCTACTCCCAGTTTTGTCCGCCGTCGTCCTCGTCCAGCTCCGGCGCGTCCGGGTCGCACAGCGGGCGCAGGGCGCCGGATGCCGGGGTGGAGGCCGTGAAGCTTAGCGGCCGAACACGTTGAGGTTGGCGTGCTGGAGCGGGGAGACGCGGGCGACATCTTCGTCTGGGACACGAACTCCTTGCCCGGCACCTTCATCTGCCGGGCCACGAAGGAGACCGCCTCGTCCGGGAAGTCCACCCGACCCCGCGGGAACCGGCCGTGCCGGGTGTAGTACTTCAGCAGCAGCGCGAACCCTAGCCGCGTCCCGCCCCGCTTACCCGCCACAAGCTCCATCTCGTCATCGAGCACCGTCCAGTGCTCGACCAGCTCGTCCATCCCCACCGGCTGCCGACTCATGGCCGCAGATCGTGCCGGAGAGAGCCAGGTCACACTGCCCTCTCCATCAAAGATCCACATCTCGTTTGGGGCTTATGACACGTTCGTTAACGGCACCCGCTCTCGGGTCGTGGAGAGAGCAAGGCGTGAGGGACTCAGACAGCTTTGGGCACAGCGGGGCGGCGTTCAGGTCGCTGCCGGGCTCGTAGACCAGCGGGCAGTTGAAACGCTCGCCCGACGCGGCGTAGCGACGACAGTGAGGAGCTGAACCCGCCAGCCGAGACGCGGTCGAGGCGACGGCGAGCGCAGCCCTGACGTTCCACCAGCTTCCCGCTGCCAAGCCTCACACGCCTATGTGCGGGAATCAACCTGAACCGAACGGCCCTGCTGAACGTTCCAGCTACTGCGCGCCTGTTGCCGTCGCCTCTGCCCGATGGCAGTAGGTGACGGAGCGGCTCGGGTGCAGCGCTCGACGGCGCCACGTCGTCACGAGATTCCGCCCTCGAAGGATCATGCAACAGTGAACAGTAAATATGTAGCAGCCCTCTCTGTAAGTATCATTACAGTTTCCATGGTTACGGGTTGCGGAATCATTGGGAGTGATGAGAATCGCCTCACGTTGGGCACCACGGACCAGCTTGCATATAGTGCGGATTCCCCGTCCCCGCTAGACCCTGCGGCCGCCTACGATATCGGCGCATGGAACATCATGCGCAACGTTTTCCAGACTTTGCTGCGGCCGCCACCGATGGCCGGTGGTAGGCCTATGCCTGAGGCAGCGGAAGAGTGCCATTTCACTGGCGGAGAAGAAACTGAGTTCTCCTGCACACTCCGCGATGGTCTTCAATTCTCTGACGGTGCACCAGTCACGTCTGAGGACGTCAAGTATTCCATAGAGCGTGTGCTGCGAATCGAGTACTCCGGAGGCCCCTTTGGTCTGCTGGAAAATGTGTCGACGGTGGAAGCGCGTGATGACCGGCGCGTTGTATTTCACCTTAAGAGGCCCGATGCCACATTCCCCTATAAGCTGTCCACGCCCGTTGCCAGTATCGTAAGTGACAGACATTATCCGTCATCCGCGCTGCGCAAGGGTTTTGCGGTCGACGGAACGGGCCCGTACACCATGAAGGTGAATTCAGAGGGAAACCGTGGCAAGTCGGTGACGTTCGACAAGAACCCGAACTACAAGGGTTCGCTTTCCGTCCAGAATGCCGGAATTGACCTGCAACTTTTCAGCAGTTCCGAAGACATGAGCAAGGCTCTCAAGAATTCCAAGATCGATATGGTCACCCGCAGCTTCACCTCTACTCAAGTGCGCGATCTTAAGTGGCTGGATGACGACACCATTGAGCTTCACGAGTCACCCAGCCTTGAAATCCGATATCTCGTGCTAAATTCCAAGAACCCGACTGTTTCCAGGAAATCCATCCGACAGGCATTGGCGCAGTTGATCGATCGATCAAGTATAGTGCAGAATGTCTATCCCGATACGGGGAAGGAGCTGTACTCCATAATTCCGGCTTACATGTTCGGGCATGTGAACTCATTCTTCAATAAATATGGCGAGCCGGATGTCGAGAAGGCGAGGAAGTTGCTGTCCGACGATGGGGTGAAGACGCCGGTGCGTCTCACTCTGAACTACACGAGCGACCATTACGGCTCGATCACGAAAGAGGAGTTCAATGAAATAAAGCGTCAGCTCAACGCATCCGGATTGTTCGACGTCGACATTAAGGGTACTGAATGGTCGCGATTCGGGAACGAGCGATTGGGGAAAGACTATGCGGTTTACGGGATGGGGTGGTTCCCGGACTATTCGGATGCTGACGGATTTATCTCACCATTCCTTGGTAGGCGTAACGGCTTCGAGAATGAACCCAGCCCGCGAGTGCGCAATGTGTTGCTCCCCAGAGAACAGCGGGAAAGTAACCGGTCTGACGCTGTCGAAGATATAGAGGCCATCCAGGACTCAGTTGCCGATGACGTCTGGTTCATCCCTCTCTGGCAGGGAGTGCAATTCGTAGCGGCACAGGATTATGTCACGGGAGTGGAACGGGCCGTCAACAGTTCCTCGGAACTCCAACTGTGGGAGCTGCGACGGGGCCTTCCTTCCGGGTGAAGCGTCCAAAAGCTGCGCCGCGACGCTCGGTTGGGTGCAAGCGAGGCGGACAACCTGCTGTCGGCGGAGGCTGGGGCGGAGGTCATCAACAGACCCTATGCTTGCGCCGTGCAGCAGCCTGGGCCTGCAGCGATAACTGACGATGACCAGTTGGCACCGAGACTCCATCCCCAGCCCGGCCTCGGCATCCTCAACCATCACCGGCCCGCCCCGCGGCCTGCACGATGCTCAGCATCCGCTGGTAGCCGCCGGGTAGCGCGGACGCATCCGGCACCTCGGTGCGGTGCGGCACCTCCGGCACCGACCGGTCGGCGACCTGCACCGGCCGCGCCGCCCCGGCGCCAGTCTGCGCCTCCTGTTCGTACAACCGGCGACAGGACCCGATCGACGACCGCCAGTTTCTCGCGCTCGGTCTCCACCTCGGCCAGCTCCACGCGGCGAGCAGCGATCGTCTCCAACTCCAACACGAAGCCCCTACCGAACAGCCGTTACACGACTCCCGTGCGTAGGAGCACAGCACTGAGCAGCGACGACCACTACGTGCGAAGGTGGCGAAGCTTCAAGGCAGCCGCATGTCCATCAGGGGTGCGTACTGCTGGCCCGCGTAGCAGTCCGGGTCGTGCAAGTCGCCCTGGACGGCCGGGCGGGGGAGGGAGACCTTTACGGCCAGGGCCAGTGGGTGGGCGACCACCTGTACGTCTTCAGGGGCGGTGCCGTACAGCGAGGCGAAGAGGGCGGAGCTCAGGAAGCCGGTGGCCGTCAACGCGTCGTACGACGCTTCGTCATGGCACATGAAGTCGAAGGTCAGGGTGAAGGGCCCGGCGTTCTTCGAGCGGACCAGGGAGCAGTAGTCGAGCAAGGTGGCCATCGGGTGTCACACGTCCTCGGTCGTGGTGCGGAACAGCTCGGTCGGGGTGACGTCCGTGACGACGTGGTTGAGGGTGAAGCGGTAGAGGGGGCCGCGGTCGATCTCGGGGGGTGAGAACGGATACGCGAGGGTGGATACCAGTCCGTCGTATTCGGCGATGGGCAGGTGGCTGCTGGCGTGCGCCACGAAGGTGGCGATCGCGTGCGCAGTGGCCTGGTCGGGGGCCGTGACCGTGATCAGGACGCCCAGTTCGCGTGGGGTCAGGTCGTCCGGCTCGGTGCCTGCCAGCACCGCGCCGGCGCCGTAGAGGCGGTAATCGATGTCCACGTCCGCCGGGTCGACCTCGCCGGCGAACACCTCGCGGATCTTGGCGTCGAAGTGCTCCCTTGCCATCGGCAGCAGCTTCGGCAGGGCGTCTATGACCACGCGGTCGCGGACTCCGCCGATGACGACGGTCTGATAGCCGACGAGTTCGGCGCCCTCCAGCTTGTTGGTGTAGCCGTCGGCCGCGTCAAAGCGCGCGCCGCGCACCCGTACCGTTTGCCCGTCCACCGCCTCGTACGTGGCCGCGCTGGTGTCCAGGACACCGGAGGGTTCGACGATGCGGTACGGATCGGCGTTCTCGTACAGCGTGTGGGCCGCCACCGAGCGCGGCGTGAGTCGCGAGCCTGCCGCGAGAGTCATGACGTCGAAGTGGTCGTCGCGCAGAAATGCGAGCAGCCCGTTCGCGGACGGGGGTATCGCGCAGGCGGCCCCGCACTCGATGGTCTTCGCCAGATGCCAGGTCAGCCCCGGGTCCGCCCCGCGCAGCCCCGGCACGGCGGCGAAGAGCGCGGTGTCGCTGGCGCGGCCGGCGAGGACGACATCGCAGCCGTCGCGCAGCGCGTCCTGGATGGGTTCGGCGCCCATCATGGCGACGGTGGGGCCGTGTTCGAAGAGCTCGCGGTCGATCGTGGGAGCGTGCTGGAGCGGCTGCACGCGGCCCGCGTCGTACAGACGCTGCAGCCGGTTCGGCGGCTGGTCGGCGTAGATCAGCCCGAGCTTGAAGCGCAGCCCTTCCTCGGCAGCGATACGGCGCGCGATTCCGGCCACCCAGTCCACCCCGCTGTTGCGCCCGGACGTACCGCAGGAACCGATGATCAGCGGCGCACCCACTGCGGCACGTGCCGACAGCAGCAGCCGCAGATCGCGCGCGACAGCGTGCTCAGACAGCTTGGGGTTTCCGGAACCCAGCGCGGCAGGACCGGAGTCGGTGGACCCGGCGTCACACGCGATCACATGCGGCCGGGCGTCGACGCCGCGCTGAAATGCCTCGGCGTCGAAGCCGGCGCCCAGCACGCCGGTGGGGGCGAGGATGCGTAGCTCTTCCATAAGGTTCTTTCTCCTAAGGGATCACAGGACTACGGGAGGACACGGCTCACGGCACCGCCGGCTCCGTCGCCCGCCCCGTCGAGCGCCTCGCCAGCCGCGTGAAGACGGCGAAAGTCAGCGTTCCGAACACCGCCGCGTCAAGCAGCATGAACCGCCACCCGGTCACATCGACCACCACCCCGAGCAGTGCCGGCCCGGCCGCCATCGCGGAGGCCGACGCGGCGGTGTACAGACCGGTATACGTCCCCAGCACCCGGTTGTTCGGTGCCAGGTGCCACAGCGCCACCAGTGCGTTGACGGCGAACACGGCATAGCCGAGCGTGGCGACCGTCATCGACACCATCGTCATGGCCCGGTCCGGTACGGCAAAGCCGATCAGCAGCCCGGCGACGAACACCCCCACCCCATACCGGATCGCCTTCACCTGACCGAGGCGGCTCGACACGTACGCGATCGGAACGACCGCGACCAGGAACGCGATCGCACCCGGCAGCGCAAGCCCGCCCGACTCCCCCCGGGTCAGGCCGAGCACCTCCATCCCGTACGGCGTGGTCAGCGAGCGCAGCGCGTTCCACATGCCGGCGAAGCAGAAGATGCCGAGCATCAGCAGCAGCCGGGTGCGGGACGGGTCCCGGATCAGCTCCTTGACGACATCCCACGGGGAGCCGAAGTCCTGCTCGTCCTCAGTCGTTTGGTGCAGGACCCGCTGCGTGTGCCGCCGCCCCAGCCCCGCCCAAGCCGCCGCGAACAGCAGCAGCATCAGCAGCGGCGGAATCGTGAAGGCGAGGGTGACGCTGCGGTCGACCACCAGCAGGCTGATCAGCGAGGAGACGATTACGGTGAGGCTGACGCCGGCCATGACGAACCCCTGGGCCTTGCCGTGTTCGGCGGGCGCGACGTAATCGGAGACCAGGGTCTCGGTGGTGCCTTTGAAGCCGTTGGCTATCAGCGCGAAAGCGGCGATGCAGGCTATGAGCGCGGGGAGACTGTCCACCCAGGGGATCAGGGCGAACGGTACGGCGCACAGCACGGCGCCGACGCCGATGACGGGCCACCGCCCGCGCTTGGTGCGCGCGCGCCGGTCGGCGTGGAAGCCCATCCAGGGCTGGACGAGGACGCCGAAGACGTTGTCCAGCCCCATCAGCAGGCCGATGAGGCCGGCCGAGGAAATGTGATCCCGTAGCTGGGCGGGGACTTGGGCGTCGTAGAAATTCCACACCGACTCCTGGGCGAAGACGGCGAGGACGACGCAGAGAACGACACTGTGGTTCAGCCGCGCCCGGGGCGGTGCGGCTGCGGTGCCCGATGTCACGGCGGCTCCCATGCTTGTGTGCTGCGGTGCCCTTCGGTCTTGCGGCGACGCAGGAATGCTATAGCAAATAGGCTATGTGGTATAGTCAGTGCCGGATCAACAGATGTGCTGGAGCAGGAGGGGCTGCCCGTGACGGCGGAGCCGCAACTGGAGGCGTTGGAACGGCCGGAATCGCTCGCCGACCGCGCATATCGCGCGCTGCGTGAGCAGATCGCGACCGGAGGACTGCCTCCCGGCGAGAAGGTGACCGAGCGCGGACTGGCGCTGCGCCTGGGGATCAGCGCCACACCTGTACGCGAGGCGCTGCGCCGGCTGGAGCAGGAGCGGCTGGTCGAGCGGGTGTCCACGCGACACATGCGGGTCTCGGCGTATTCGGAGGAGGCGCTCAAGGAGCTGATGTACACCGAGGCGGTGATTCGTGCGGCCGCCGCCCGTATCGCCACGGCGAAGATCAGCGACGCGACACTCGACACCATGGAAGCGCTGGTCGACGAGCTTGCCCGGGATCCCGGGGGTACCGACCCCGCGGAGCAGCTGGCGCTGGCGCGTCGCTTCGACGACCTGCTCCTGGAGGCGGCTGGCAACTCGGTGATCGCGAGCGTGGTCGACACGGTGTCGGTGTTCGGGTGGGCGGCCCGGCTCCGGGCCGTGCGCGCGATGCACGACGACAAGCCGGAGGTCGGGCTGAGCCGGCTGCGCGGCCACCGTGAACTGCTCGATGCCCTGCGCGCCCGGGACGCCGACCAGGTGGAGACGCTGGCCCGGCGCCAGATCGTCGACGCCGCCGACTACTTCCAGGCGCACGGCGAATGACGGCCGACGACCGATAGGAAACCTGCCATGACGGAGCAGACAAGCCGCAGGCTCGCCCGGGCCGGTGCCGTCGACCCCGCAGCGGTCGCAGCCTTCGTCCGTGCCGCCCGCGACGTCGGCAACGAACTGCACAGCCTGCTGCTGTACCGCGACGGCGCGGTCGCCGCCGAACACTTCTGGTGGCCGTACCGGCCCGAACTCCCGCATTCGCTGCACTCGGTGACCAAGGCGTTCACCGCCACCGCCGTCGGCCTCGCGGTCGGCGAGGGGCGCCTGGCTGTCACCGACCGGGTGGTCGACCTCATCGCCGACCGCATCCCGCCGGACCCGGGTGAGAATCTGGCCGCGATGACCGTCGAGGATCTGCTCACCCAAACCAGCGGGCACGGCTTCGGCGTATCCGGCGTCGCGTGGCGCGGGCTGAAGACCAGCTGGGTCGACGAAGTCCTGCGCCTGCCGGTGGAGCACCGGCCCGGCACCCACTTTGCATACTCCAGCGCCACCAGCCTCCTGCTGTCCGCCATCGTCACAGCGGTCACCGGCGACACCCTCGCCGATTACCTTCGCCCACGGCTGTTCGAACCCCTCGGGATGTGGGCCGGCCTCCGCTGGGACACCACCCCCGACGGGATCAACACCGGCGGCAACGGACTCTCAGCCACCACCGAGGACCTGCTCAAACTAGCTGTCCTGCACCTGCAGCACGGCCGCTGGTCCGACCGGCAGCTCCTTGACCCTGGCTGGATCGACGCCGCCACCGCGGACAGCCGTGGCAACGGCTACGGCTACCACTGGTGGCTGGCGCCGAAGCAGCGCGCCTATATCGCCTACGGTGCGTTCGGCCAGTATGCGTTCATTTTCCCGGACCAGCAGGTCGCTCTGGCCGTCACCGGCTCCGCCGCGTCCATCGTCGGAGACCACCTGCCCGACGTCGTGTTCGAGCACCTGCCGGCCCTGACCGGCGACGGCCGCGACGGCGAACCGGCCATCGGGCGGCACGAGCTGCTGCCGCCGCCGGTCGGCGGCCACTCCGCCATCGAGGCCGCGGTGTCGGGACGGCAGTTCACCATGGCAGCCAACGACGACGACGTACGGGCGGTGTCGGCAGACTTCACCGGCGACCGGTGCCTGTTCACCCTCGTCGACTCCCACGGCGAACACCGCATCGAGGCCGGCCTCGACCGCTGGATCGAATCCTCGACCTCCATGCCCGGCGCCGCCCTGCACCACGGCTACGAGCCGACCAGCCAGCGCGTCGTTGCCGCCGGCACCTGGAGCTCACCCACCACCTTCACCATGACCTGGCAGTTCATCGAAACCCCGTTCCGCGACACCGTCACCCTGGACTTCACCGCGGACACCGTGCGCCTGGACCGCAGCGTCAACGTCAACTCCGGCCCCACGACACGACCCACCCTTAACGGGCAGGCCGCGTAATCCTGTAACTCAGCATGGCCGGACCGCCGAACAGGCCCGATCCGCTCAGGCTTCCCTCCGCAGTGCCGCACGACACGCCCTCGCGAGTGTCTGGCCCATGCCTCCCGGCGGGCGGTTTCCGAAGTGAGAGCAGATCGCCCATGTCGTTGACGACGACTTGGACGAGGACGACACCGACGTGGTCCCGCGTGCCGTGCGTATCCCGAACGACGCACGCCTGGCTGATCTGGCTGGTTCTCTCATCCGGGTAGAGGTACTAGGGAGTTCCACGTGCACGACCGGCAGGCCGTGTTGAAGGCAGCCAGGAGCGCGGGCTGGGAGCCCCAGCCGAACGACGACCTCGACGGCGACGGCCCTCAGGACGTCGTCGGGGCCGTCATGTGGCTTGGGGAGTCCGACAGCGAGATCGATGCCGCGGACACGATCATGGATACCTCCCAGGGCCTGAGGCTGCGCTCCGAGGGGGCATGAGGCGGTTATATCTGCCGCGTGAGTGGACGGATGCGCCGGAGCGGTGCCGCAGGGCAGCAGTGCCAGATGGTGGGCCCGTGAGCACGAAGCGGAAGAAGGTCACCCAGCAGATCATGGGCAAGGTCACGCGCAATCACCGCCGCCAGGAGGCTGTAGCGACGCGCGGCTCGCACACCGCGGTCACGCGCCGTGGCTGAGGGGCCGGGCCGAGATGCGGTCACCCTTCCGGGTGCTCTCGCATGCGCCCATGGGACGGCACCTGGTAGCCGGAGGGCAGACAACGTCCGACAAGGCACCGCTGCCGGACCAGCACATCCCGCAGAGTCCGTCGGCGGTTCAGGTGTTCGGAATCTGCGGCCGGACTGGGAGCTCGACTGCTCGGCATGAGCCGCAAGCCGGCTCCCACGATGCGGCTCGTAGCCTCGAACTGGCTACAACGGGATCTGGCTTCAGTTAGGTTCTGGGCTTTCCGCGGCGGCTTCGCGGGTTGGGTAGAGGTCGTCCGCAGGTGGTGCATGGACCGGCAAAGCACCTCAGCAGGTCCTCGAGGAGGTCGAGGACCTGGTAGAGGGTCAGGCCGGTCTGCGGACTTTTGCGTCGAGCCGATAGTTTCCGGTCCCGAGACCGACATGAATCCGTCGATGTCTCGCTGTAGCGATGACAGGGCGTTCTTTAGCGGCCTGGGTGGTTCCCGGCCCATACCGTGGGGGTTCGACCTGACCACGGACTTGCCTGTTCGAGTTGCCCGGCGAGGCGAAAGAGTTGGCTACCGAGGCCGTATCCGGCGGCGAACTGCATACCGACCGGGAGCCCCGTCCCGGCGTCGGCCGTCACGGGTACGGACATGGCGGGCGTGCCGGCCACGTTGAACGGCATGGTGAATGGCGACAGGTCATTGATGCGCTCGATCCAGCCGAGACCGTCCAGTGTCTCCGTTCCCCCGGTATGGGTGCCCAGAAGCAGGGGAGGCTCCGGCAGGGTCGGCGTGAGGAGGATGTCGTACTCGTCGAAGTACCGCGCCAGGCTTCGGGCCACCCGGTTCCGCATCGCGAGAGCGCTGAGGAACTGCGTGCCACCGACCCGCTGACCGTAGTGGTAGCCGGCAAGGGTCGCCGGCTCAAGGGTCGATGAGTCGATGGGACGGCTGAAGGCGCCGGCGCCGGCCAGGCCGTCGACCAGCGTGGGAGATCGCAGAGGCCCACCGCCACTCCGAACGTGGACGCGTCCGAGGAAGGATCGTGATCCTCGTTCAGTGCCGGATTGGGCGGTGATGTGTGCAGCCTGGTCGAGGAGTTACGCCGGGGCAGATACACGACTGAGCGGTTGCCGTAGCGCGCCTGGTACGCGGGTGAGAACGGTCGGAGGCCCGCTGAGTTCAAAATCGGGCCGGACGGAACGGCTCGGTGCTGTTCCTCCGTACATGCCCGCCCGAGCACGTGCCCGGCGGTGGACGAAGGGGAGCCGCACATGCGTAAGTGGATGGGCCGAAGGGCGGCAGCCGTCCTGACGGCGGGGGGCGCGGTGACCGCGAGCCTGACCACCGCCCTACCGGCGCAGGCCATCATCGGGGGCACCGAGTCCAGCCAGCGGTATTCGTTCATGGTCTCGCTCCAGTACGACGCTCCCCGCCCGGACGGGCACCGGTGCGGGGCGGTTCTCATCGCGCCGCAGTGGGCGGTGACCGCGGGGCACTGCGCCAACACCCCGACCGGCGCAAAGGCAGGCGTTCCCCGCGGCTGGAGGGTCCGCGTCGGGTCGCTGGACACCACCAGCGGTGGCGAAGTCGTCGAGGTCGACCGGTTCTACCGGCGCCACAACAAGTACGATCCCCCCGGCGAGGACATAGCAGTGCTGCACCTGCGCAACCCGGTGCGGGCCAAGCCCGTGCGGCTGGCCGAGACCACGCCCGCCCCCGGCACACCCGTCCGCATCCTCGGCTGGGGCCAGGCTTCGGAGGCCTGCGGTGACTTCGACGACCCTCAGTGCTTCCCCGGCAAACTGAGGGAAGCCGACACCGAAATCGTGCCGCTCGAGAAGTGCTGGGATGATGTCGGCGACACCTTGCCGTTGTGCGTCGGTCGCGCCCATCCTCCTGTCGGGCCGGGGGTGACGGACTCCGGGGGACCAGCCCTAGTTCGTGCGGGCGACGAGTGGGCACTGGCCGGCACGGTCATCGGTCCCGGCACTAGGGGTGCCGACTTCCCCAACATGTACACCGATGTTACGAAGAACGCCGACTGGATCAACGGCATCCTGACCGGCACCAAGGTGCCGCCGTTCGACCCCATTCCGAACGTGGAAGGCTCGGCCACGGTGGGCTACTGCCTGGGGTCGGTGGTGCGCACGGCCGCGTCGCGCCCCACCGACCCGGCGTTGGCGCTGACCAATGGCCACTGCGTGCCGAGCGGGCGGCCCGCGCCGGGGACGGCGGTGGTGGACCGGCCCGCCGATCTGGAAGGCCCAGTCACCGTCAACGACCGCGCCGGCTACGTCCAGACCACCGCCCGCGCGACCCGGCTGGTGTATGCAACGATGACGGGCACCGACATCGCGCTGTACCGGCTGGACAAGACCTACGCCCAGTTGGCCGCGGAGGGCGCGAAGGTCTTCCGGTTGTCCACCACCCCGATGCGCAAGGGTGACCGGCTGCTCATGGCCCACAATGTCAGCCGCCCGCTATGCACGGTGGAAGCCGTGGTGCCGCACCTGCGGGAGGGCGGATACCAGCAGGACGGCGCGGTGCGCTACGCCCCCAGCGACACTTGCGCCAGCAGGCCCGGTTACTCCGGCACGGCGCTGCTAGCGTCCGATGAAAACACGGTTGTAGGCATAAACAACACTCACAACCGCGACGGCGAGCAGTGCACCGACAACAACCCGTGCGAGGTCGGCCGGGACGGAGCCGTGACCGCGATGAAGGGTCGAAGCTACGGCCAGCAGGTCCACATGATCGCCGCCTGTCTGACCAAGGGCTCACGGGTGGCCCTGTCCCGCCCCGGATGCGCGTTGACCGGTGCCACACCTTCGCCGTCCGCCAACACGTCTGGCGTAGGGCAGCCGTCCTAAAAGGTCCCTGAACGCGGGTGCCCCGTCCGCTGACCCTCTCATCTCGAGTGCGGTCGCCAGGACGGGGCCTCTTCGGGTCAGCGCCTCGGGGCTCATCGTGCGGAGGGTGCGTCGTGGCGTTCTTGTGGGTCGTGATCTGGCCGCCGATGTGCGGCGGCCAGGCGTCTGCCCAGGGCGGTCGGACCAGCGGTGTACAGCAGCAGGTCGCCGCCGAACCGGCCGCATAGTCGCCCATTGTGCTCGATGGTGGCGGCGATCCAGGCAAGCGTCTCCTTCGGCAGGTCGGTGGCGCCGCTCTCCTCCGCGAGTGCTTCGTCGCATGTTGTGCCAGCGCGGTCGTCAGGCTGCGCTGCACCGGTCTCCGCGGGCACGGGCGACACATCCAGGCATGCCTGTAGGGGTACGTGGTGCCCTTCGCATTCGAGTGGGTCCCCAGCGCGTGGGTGACCAGGCCGCCAAACGACCAGCCAAACAGCCGGTACGGTGCGCTCGACCTGACCGTTGGGATGTGGCGCGGGTAGCGTGCCGTCAACAGTTCAACGGTCTGCGGCGGGGCGACATCGCTGCTCAGGCCGGGCGGTGAAGGTCGGCAATCTCAGGTCGCCGTGCTTACCGTCCCATAAGTGCAAGCATGCATTGCACGTGCTCAGCCGAACACCCCGAACGGTCGCAGGTGTTCTGGTCCACCGCGTTCCTGCCGCGTCCCGCGCCATCGGGTCGTGTCCGTGTCCGGGTACGTGGGACGGATTCCCTCGCTCTCTCGGTTACCGGATCGGGCCTGGGCGGTCCGATGCCTCGCACCACTCGATCTGGTGGTGTGGGTGGGGTGTCGTCCGTTGTCGGCGACGGCTGAAAAGTGGTTCTGGATCACTTTCAGTGCTGGAGCCACGGAGGGTCACCACAACCGCGATCATGAACGGCTGTGGCTGATGTACTCCTCCAGGACCTGTGG